>JANOLP010000236.1:0-4737 GCA_031419835.1 Pseudomonadota bacterium
CGTAAACGACGGCCGGATGATGGTCGGATAGCCGACCATGGCTTGCACCTGCATCGCTTCTTCCATGGAATGCGCCAATGCGGAACGCGGTGAATCCAAACCGATCTTGGCCATGGCGTGTTTGAATTTTTCGCGATCTTCCGCTTTGTCGATCGCCTCTTTGGTGGCGCCGATCATCTGCACGTTGTATTTTTCCAGCACGCCATGCTTGGCGAGATCGAGCGCGCAGTTCAGCGCCGTTTGTCCGCCCATCGTTGGCAGCAGCGCATCGGGACGTTCCTTGGCGATGATTTTCTCGACGACTTGCCAGGTGATCGGCTCGATATAAGTCACGTCCGCCATATTCGGATCGGTCATGATCGTCGCCGGATTCGAGTTCACCAAAATGACTTTGTAACCCTCCTCGCGTAACGCTTTGCAAGCCTGCGCGCCGGAGTAATCAAACTCGCACGCCTGGCCGATAATGATCGGGCCGGCTCCGATGAGGAGGATAGATTTTATGTCGGTGCGTTTTGGCATTTAGTCTTCGCTTACTACAAATCCGATGGGACGCTTTTTCTTTTGCTGAGGCGGCGCCATAAGAGCGCGAATCGCATCGAATACTACTTTAAACTGCTCGTCGTACTTTTCTTCCAATATTTCTAATTTCTTTGCAAGATCCCGATTGGTCTCCAGCAAATTTCGTATTCGAACAAATATACGCATGATCTCAATGTTGACGGCAACAGCGCGATTGCTTCGAAGAACACTCGAAAGCATCGCCACACCTTGTTCGGTAAAAACATAGGGGAGATAACGAGTGCCGCCCCAACTTGAGATCACAAATTGTGATCTCAAGTGTGTAACCTCTTGAGAATTAAGCTGAAACATGAAATCAATTGGGAAGCGTTCAATATTGCGCTTGACTGCCTGCATGAGAACTCCCGTCTCGACTTCGTAAAGAGCGGCCAAATCACTCGCGAGCATTACCTTTTGCCCACGAACGAAAATTATTTTTGATGCAACTCCTTCCGTAACGGTTGCGATACCTTTGGGCGTTGGCTTCACCTTTGCTCTAACCAACCTTCGCCCCCATCATCGTCACAAACCGATCAAACAAATAACCGACTTCGTGTGGCCCTGGGCTCGCTTCGGGATGACCTTGAAAACTGAACGCCGGCACATCGGTGCGCTCCATGCCTTGCAAGCTGCCGTCAAACAGCGAGCGATGAGTTGCGCGCACGTTGCTTGGCAAGGTTTTTTCATCGACAGCAAAACCATGGTTTTGGCTGGTGATAAAAACTCGTTTCGAGTCCAAATCCTGCACAGGATGGTTCGCGCCGTGGTGGCCGAACTTCATTTTTATGGTTTTCGCGCCGGAAGCCAGGCCGAGCAATTGATGGCCTAAGCAAATGCCGAATGTCGGCGTATTAGTCGCGACGATTTCTTGAATCGCTTTGATCGCGTAATCGCACGGTTCCGGATCACCTGGGCCATTGGACAAAAACACGCCATCGGGTTTGAGGGAAAGCACACTTGCGGCCGGCGTTTGCGCAGGCACAACCGTGAGCCGACATCCACGCTCCGCCAACATGCGTAGAATATTATTTTTAATGCCGTAGTCGTAAGCAACCACGTGGAGAGGCGCGTCCTTATTGGCTTTGAAGCCAACGCCCAATTCCCAAACACCTTCACGCCATTCAAATGGTTTGTTACAGCTCACTACTTTCGCCAGATCCGTGCCAGCCAAACCGGGGAAGCTACGCGCAAGCTTCAACGCTTCGTCGAGATCGATTTTCCCCGCCATAATGCAACCACTCTGCGCGCCTTTTTCGCGGAGGATGCGCGTCAGGCGCCGCGTATCGATATCGGAAATGCCGACCACTTCGCCTGCGCGAAGATAAGATGACAAATCTTGTTCACTGCGAAAATTACTCAGCAATCGCGGCAGATCGCGAATCACCAGACCCGCAGCAAAAATGCGATGGGATTCGACGTCTTCTTTATTAATGCCAGTATTGCCGATATGCGGATAAGTCAGCGTGACGATCTGCCCGCAATAGGACGGATCGGTAAGAATTTCTTGGTAACCCGTCATGGCGGTATTGAAAACCACTTCGCCAACGGAATGACCTACGGCGCCAATCGACGCGCCGTGAAAAATCGAGCCGTCAGCAAGAACTAGAACGGCGGGCTCGTGTTGCAAGGTCATGTAGGACTCCGAAGCAAGACCCCGAAAGACGTATTGTTATTGGATAACGGGGCAAAAACTCAGTACGCAAAAAAACGGGAAAGGTCGCATGACCGTTCCCGTCTTCTTATTTATTGAATTTTACCGTAAAAGGGCGGTTGCGGCAAATTCCAAGCGCAGAGGCATGCTGAGGTTCCCTTGATATTTCGTGAGCCGTTTTGTTTCAAAATCATTGAAATCGATCGTTGCGATTGAGTGCGTTTGATTATTTACGGCAAGCTAAATCATGAGATGAGTCTAGCGCCTCTCGAAAAACCCGCCTCGTTTAGGAGGCGGGCTATCGGAATACCGCACGGCAGAAATTAAACTCGAAATCACAATTAACTAAACTGTAGATTTACTTAGGCCAGTGTCGTAGATGTCGTCTGCAATTGCTAATCCAAGCGGCACACCGCCGATGTTTCGGTTATATCGACCGGCGTCGTTTGCAGCAAACGCATCGAACACCCAATGCACGCCCAAGTAAACTCGCGAGCGTCCGTTCTCTTCTATTGCGCCCCATAAGCCGTCGGGGAAAGTTCGCACATGACGCGGACGAATCGCCCCCTTATTGTCGGTGTTCATTCCATTCATCTCTTCCGAGATGAATTCTAATTGGTCGCACAGATCATCGGGCCCGCGTTGAATCTTGTTGTAAAACCGTCGCGTGGCTTGGAACGCCGCGGCCCCGAACGTTGCATGACCGGAAGGATAGGCTGGGAACGGTGGAGTGCCATTTTTCTTGGTTGTGTTCGTATTGGGCGCCCCGAGTGGTAACCAATTCGGATCGCAGTTGGGTGAAAGTGACGCGCCACCTTGCCCCAATGGCCCCATGCAAGACGCATCCTCACGGATTCCAACGACCGGCCGCCAAAACTTGTAACGATATTTCTCTTGCCACGCCAGAATACCGGCATCTCCCATTGCAACGTTGACGATTGCAAACAGGCAAGCGTTCTCTGCAACGGAATTGCCCTGCGCTATCGCAATCTCACGAACGATTTGATTGTAAAGTCTTGGCGGAGTGCCGAGGCCATTCGCCCCATCGTAGGCCCAGAATAAACCGATCGCCGTTTCGTCCGGATTACGTCCCAATGCACCTGGCGGCAATGTACCCATCAAGTCCGAAGCAATTCCCTTCTCGCGCACCTCTTTCGCCGCTTGCTGGTACGCCCCTGTGCTTAATGCCGGATAGGGATCAAGCTGGTGGCGTTGCGTGACTGCAAAACACTTTGATTGTGCACCGTAAAATGCGCCGTGAAATCCCTGCTTCGGATTGTCTGGATCCAAGCGATGCGCACCAGGATTATCTCCTGGGGTATATCCAGGACTGCTAATCGTAGTGGTCGGATCTGCATTGCGATCCGCCAAGATCGCAGTTGCGACGCTTTTACCAAAACTACGAGATGCCGTCGTAACTGGGCCAGCCGGAAACCCAAGGCTGGTATAGGCCGTACTAAAAATATTCGCCGCAGCTTGAGTTGGATAGAGTTTGGTTAGCGCCTCCTCAGCAGCTCCGGCCACGGCAATCTCTGCAACCGCGTTTGCTGGGGCAACGAGGCCCGGAAGGTAGAAACCACCGAATGGCGCTGGCGCGGCGTTCGCGCCCACGACGGCAAAATAGGCGTCGTACATCGCAAGATGCACAATCGCGAGCGCGCGGGAACTTAGCGTAGGCCCTCCTTGTTCGGGAGTCGGTGGATCGGGCGGCGTAGAAAAATCGCGGCGATTTGCTTTCAAAGCAATTTCATTCCAATACAGAATTGGTTCGTCCATTTATCTCTCCTTGAGCAATTGACAGTTGAATACACTGCAGCGCAATTTTGTACAGATTCTAGAATCGCGGACATATGTCATAAGTCGTAGTCGGGCTGTGCAAATGGCCTAACCAGAAAGTCGTAGGGTTGCGAGAATTTTGTCGAACGCCGAGACTTAGTTATGCAAAAAAAACAATCCGGCGCCGAGAGCGCGAGTTTGTTTAGTACTATAATAGGTATCTTATTTAATATCTAATACGATACTATGCGTACCCTCTCATCCAGTGAAATCAAGCGTCGCGGCATTGTCGCCGTCGAAGAGTTACTCGACCAAGGCCCTGTGCACATACTCAAGAACAGCCGCACGGCCTGTGTCGCCCTATCCGAGGAAGATTTTGCAAGGCTAAACTCGGGTGGCATGCGCCGAGCGCAAGCAAGCGCCTGGGACATCCTGCTGGCGCCCGCCGCGAAGGGAAAGATCTCGCGGCGCAAAGTTGATGCGAGAATCAAAACGGAGCGCGAGGCTTGGGACAAGCGATGATCTTGTTTCTTGACGCTTGCGCATTGATCTATCGAGTCGAGGAAGTTGCACCTTGGAACGCTCGCGTCACTAAGCTACTTGCCGACCTTCGACGCAGGCACGCCGGATTGCAACTCGCCGTTAGCCGCTTAAGTTACTTGGAATGCCGCGTGCAGCCGCTGCGCGATGGTGATGAAGATCTGGCGCGACGCTACGACGCACTGTTCGCCGCGCCCGATCTGCACACGATC
>JANOLP010000237.1:0-23223 GCA_031419835.1 Pseudomonadota bacterium
GAGCGCATCGCCAATCTCGAAGAATTACCGCTGTTCAAATGGAGCGTAACGGACGGCATCAGGCGCCCCAACAAACCTGAGGCGATCGCGCCGACCTACGATTTCACCGAGGCGTTGCGGTACATCGATAAGACGCCGCAAAACGGTATTTATGTTCTACTCGATGCTCACCCTTTTCTCGATAGCGCGGTAAATCTGCGCGCGATTCGCGAAATCGCGATGGAATATCACAAGTGCGAACGCACGCTGGTTTTCGTCAGCAATCGGATCGAACTGCCGCCGGAATTGCAGCGCATGAGCGCGACGTTCAAACTCTCGCTGCCGGATCAAAATCAGATTCGCCAATTATTCAAAGAGGAAATGGATTTGTGGTCCGGCCGCAATGAAGGCGCGCGATTGAGCGGTAGCCAGGAGGCGGCGGAGTTATTGATCCAGCATCTCGTCGGCATGAGCAAAGACGATGCGCGTCGACTGATTCGCCAGGCGATGGAAGCCGATGGCTCGATCACGATGGAGGATGTCGCGCGCGTGTTGAAACACAAACACGAATCCCTCGGCGCCGGCGTGTTGGCGCTCGAAGTCGACACGGGTAGTTTCAAAGACGTCGGCGGCCAGCAACAATTTAAACGCTGGCTGGAATTGCGTCGCGCGACGTTTCTCGGTCACGCCGATGCGTCGGGCCTCGACATTCCTAAAGGCGTGTTGCTGCTCGGCGTGCAAGGCGGCGGCAAAAGTCTCGCCGCGAAAGCGTTGGCAGGAACCTGGGGCTTGCCGCTATTGCGTTTGGATTTTGGCGCGCTCTACAACAAATTTCACGGCGAAACGGAACGCAACGTGCGCGAAGCGCTGGAGACCGCCGGCGCGATGGCGCCCTGTGTGTTGTGGATCGACGAAATCGAAAAAGGTTTATCGACTGACGAAGGCTCCAGCGACGGCGGCGTGTCGCGCCGCGTTTTAGGCACGTTGCTGACATGGATGAGCGAACGCAAGAAGCGCGTGTTTCTTGTCGCGACCGCGAACAACATTCAAAGTCTGCCGCCGGAATTATTGCGCAAGGGCCGCTTCGATGAGATATTTTTTGTCGATTTGCCCGACGAAGCCACGCGCAATGACATCTTCAATATTCATCTCAAGCGCAGAAAACGCGAGCCCGCCGAATTCGATTTAGCGGCGCTCGCCGCGCAGGCGGTCGGATTTTCCGGCGCGGAAATCGAGCAAGCGGTAGTCGCGTCGTTGTACGAAGCTCACGCGCAGCAAACCGCACTCGCGACGCAACACCTAACCGCGGAACTTAAACGCACCAAACCGCTTTCCGTTGTTCGCGCCGAAGAAATGCAAGCGCTACGCGAATGGGCGGCGGATCGCACGGTGATGGCGAATTGAGATCCACTGTCATTGCGAGCAAAGCGAAGCAATCTCGTTTTTGCACACAAAATTCGAGTTCGCCGCGTCACCCTTTCGTGCTTCTCGCGATCACAAAACTTGTAAGCCGAAAGCAAAATGCCACTTAAAATCTACGGCATGTCCTCATCGGGCAACTGCTACAAAATCAAATTATTGCTCGAACAACTCGGCCAGCCTTACACGTGGGAAGAGCTCGACATCATGCAAGGGTCGACGCGAACCAAGGAATTTTTGGCGATGAATCCCAACGGCAAAGTGCCGACTCTAGAAATCGAGCCAGGCGTATTCCTCGCGGAATCCAACGCGATTCTGTATTACATCGCGGAACACACGGCCTTTCTGCCGAGCGAAAAACTAGCGCGCGCCCAAACCTTACAGTGGATGTTCTTCGAGCAATATAGTCACGAACCTTACATTGCCGTTGCGCGTTTCATCTGCAAATTTCTTCCCGCCGATCATGCGCGTCGCGCCGAGTTGCCGGGTTTACTTGAGCGCGGCAATCAAGCGCTTGGCGTGATGGAGCAACATTTGATGACGCGTACATTCTTTGTCGACGAGCGCTATTCCGTGGCGGATATCGCGTTGTTTGCGTACACCCACGAAGCCCGCATCGGCGGCTTTGATCTCGCCGCATTTCCCGCGGTAAGCCGTTGGCTTGATCGCATCGCCAAGCAATCAAAGTTTTTTCCGATGACGCCGTCATGATGGTTGGCCTTACACGTATGTGCGCGCGTTTCAATGTTGGGAAGATGCCTGAAGAGCCGCATGGATACTGCCTCGCAGGGCAATGTTCTTACATTGAAGAATTAGGCCTTCGGCAATGAGCTGCGAACTCTGCGATCAAAATCGCGGCGAATTGTTGTGGCAGCACGCGCGTTGCCGAGTCGTTCTTGTCGACGATCCCGACTACTCCGGTTTTTGCCGCGTGATCTGGAAAGAACACGTTCGCGAGATGACCGATTTATCGAACGAAGATCGCGTGCATTTTATGTTCGTTGTATTGGCCGTCGAAGAAACCCTGCGCGAATTGATGAAGCCCGACAAAATCAATCTTGCGTCCCTCGGCAACATGACGCCGCATTTGCATTGGCACGTGATTCCGCGCTTCGTTGACGATAAACATTTTCCCGCGCCGATTTGGGGCCTGGCGAAACGGGAAATCACCGATCGAGCGATCACTAACGGGCTTGCGGAAAAATTACGCGCCGCGCTACTGGCGCGGATAATCCTCTAGTAGATGTCATCCTGAGCGTAGCGAAGGATCTGTTTTTTTACGGCGAAGAAAGCAGATCCTTCGCGTTGCTCAGGACGACATTGTGAGTAAATATCCCGGGCGCGGGCTTGGCTGTGTCGGAACAGCGGCTTTAAATAACGATTCGGGTTGCTTAGGGCGCTTCGCGAACCGTGAGCTTTTTGTCGTCGAAAGTCAGTCGCTTCGACATTAACGTCGTCACATCGACGCCACCCTTACTATCCACCCTTAGCACTAGATCAATGCCCATCGTTCGAACCGCGTCGCGCCATTTCTCTGTGCCCGCGATGAATATCGGCTTCGATGCGACATCCGACATCACGCCCGCTTGCGCGCCGCGCTTCGCAACAACGCTAACGGACTGAACGTTTTCCACCGGCATGCCGGTCGCCGGATTTATAACGTGGCAATAACGCCTGCCGTCTTTTTCGAAATAGCGTTGATAGTCGCCTGACGTACCGATCGCTTCGCCATCATAAATATCCATCGCCGCGATCGCCGACGATTTGCGCGGATGTTGAATACCGATGCGCCACGGCCGGTTGCCGCGCTCGCCCATGGCGATAATATTGCCGCCGATGTTGATCAACGCGTTTTGCGTACCGCCTTTTTTTAGGATCTCGACCGCGCGATCAAGGGCGTATCCTTTGGCATAACCGCCGAGATCGATTTTGACGTCACGATTTTTGCTGCTGATTTTCGCGCCCTCAAATTGGAGATCAGCCATGCTGGGTTTAGCATTCACCAGCGCTTTGATTTTTTCTGCGTCAGGAATCACGGGTTTAAATTCGTCGCTTTGAAATCCCCATAGCGCGATTAGCTTTCCGATCGCGGGATTGAATGCGCCGTTCGATTGTGTGGAAAGCTTTGCAGCGTCTTTTAGAATCGCGGCAAGTTCCGGTGTGGTCTCGATCGCTTCGCCTTTGGCAATAGCGTCATTCACTTTGGTGAGTTCGCTCGGTTGCCAGGCGTGTAACTCTTTGTGCAGCCGGTCGAATTCGCGCAACACTTTGCCGGTAAGATCCTGTGCATGCGCATCGTTCTCGCCCCAGATCGTGACTTCAACCAGCGTGCCGAAAACGTAACTTTGCTGGCGATAAATCGGCTCTTTGGTGCAAGCCGCGAGCAGCGTGAATGCTAGGGCTAGCAGCAGACAGGCCTGGAAGGCACGAGGGACGCGGGTTCCAGCAATGCCGCTTGATTGGTTGTTAATTGATTTCATTTGCCTCGAAGTGAAGTGTCATCCCCGCGAAGGCGGGGATCCATGTTGACGTTCGAACGCCGAATGGATTCCCGTTTTCACGGGAATGACATCTTGGGTAGTCAAATGGTGTGGGTCACAATCAAGCGGGTTGGGACAACCGCTCCAACGCATCCACCATCAACGCCGCAGAATTAAATCCCGTCTGGTCCTCAATCTCGCGCATGCACGTGGGGCTGGTGACATTCACTTCCGTTAAGTAATCGCCGATGATGTCCAACCCGACGAGCAGCAAACCGTCGGATTTCAGTTTTGGGCCGAGCGCCTCGGCGATTTCGCGCTCGCGTTTCGAGATCGGCTGCGCGACGCCGGTGCCGCCGCGCGCCAAGTTACCGCGAGTTTCGCCGGCTTTCGGAATGCGCGCCAACACGTAGGGAACGACTATGCCGTCGATCACCAACACACGCTTATCACCCTTGCTGATTTCCGGAATGAGGCGCTGCGCCATGATCGTGCGCGCGCCTTCTTGCGTCAGCACTTCGATAATGGCGTTCAAGTTCGTCTCCGTCGGCGACACGCGAAAAATTCCGGTGCCGCCCATGCCGTCCAGCGGCTTCAGAATACAATCGCCGTGTTCGCAAATGAAATCTTTGATCTCGTCCGGATTGCGTGCGACCAAGGTCGGCGTGACGAATTCGGGAAACTTCGCGATCGCGAGTTTTTCGTTGTAGTCGCGAACCGCGCGCGGGCTGTTCACAATGCGCGCGCCTTGCTGCTCAGCCAGCTCCAACAAATAGGTGCTGTACACATACTCCATGCCGAACGGCGGATCTTTGCGCATCAGTACCGCGCCGAAATCCTTTAGTGGCGCGGCTTTCGGCTCGCTCGCGTCGTACCAATCGTGAGCATCGTCCTTGAGCGTTAACTTGCGGGCATAACCCTTTACCACGCCTTCGCGCAAAAACACATCCCCTTGCATCAACGCGTAAATCGTATGACCGCGCTTTGCTGCTTCGCGCATGATCGCGTAGGTGGTGTCTTTGTAAGTTTTAATTTCCTCTAACGGATCGAGGATGACAGCGAGCTTCATACTACCGCTTCGGTTTCAACTTCGAGTTCGTAAGCCGCAGCCAACATCGCCAAACGCGCAATGACGCCATAAGTGTAAAAACGATTCGGCGGATCGCCGGGACGACCATAGCAATCGGGCGTGTGGCAATCGGTTTCGAACGCCAACGGTTGAAAATGTGAGCCCGGCGCGTTGAGATTTTCGTCTTGGCCGCGGCCGGTGTGCACGCGATAAAAGCCGCCGACGACGAAGTGATCGATCATATAAATCACCGGTTCGGCGACGCCGTCGTTCAACGTTTCGAAGGTGTAGACGCCTTCTTGGATCAATACTTCGTTGACTTCGAGGCCTTCTTTCACGACGGCCATTTTGTTGCGCTGTTTGCGATTTAAGTTGCGCACGTCATCGACGCTTTTCACCGTCATGATGCCCATGCCGTAGGTGCCGGCGTCGGCTTTGACGATGATGAACGGCTCGTGCGGAATGTCGTACTGCTTATATTTTTCTTTGATCTGTTTCAGAATTTCTTCAACGTAGCTCGCGAGGCAATCCTCGCCCTGCTTCTCGGCGAAATTAATTTTGCCGCAGCGCGCGAAATAAGGATTGATAAACCACGGATCGATGTTGATCAAGCTCGCGAACTCACCGGCAACGCGATCGTATTCGGTGAAATGCTGCGATTTGCGCCGCGTGGTCCAACCGGCGTGCAGCGGCGGCACCAGCACTTGCTCGATATTCTTAAAAATATCCGGTGCGCCGCTGGAAAGATCATTATTGAGCAACACCGCGCAGGGATTGAAATCGTCCACCATCACGCGGTTGCCGACGCGCTTGATCGGCTCGAGCAATAATTTTTCGCCGTTCGGCAAATTCAGTTCCGTCGGCGACGTGATTTCCGGAATCAGCGTACCAATGCGCACGGCCAGTCCAGCGCGTTGCAGAATATTTTTCAGCGCTGCGACGTTCTGCAAATAGTAAGTATTGCGCGTATGGTTTTCCGGCACCAGCAAAAACCGCTGCGTATCGGGACACACACGCTCAATCGCGGACATGGCGGCTTGCACCGCGAGCGGCATGAAGGCCGGGTTCAGATTGTTGAAGCCGGCGGGAAATAAATTGGTATCGACCGGCGCGAGCTTGAAACCGCTGTTGCGCAAATCGACCGAACTATAAAACGGCGCGGTATGCTCAATGAACTGCAAGCGGAACCAACGTTCGATGGCGGGCATCGAGTCGAGGATATGTTTTTCAAGTTCGGCGAGCGGGCCGGTGAGGGCGGTAGTCAGGTGCGGAACCATGGTGTTTCACTTTGTGGTGTGATGCATTGTAACCGGAAGCTTTGAACGCGGTCATGTTGCTAGTTTTTGTTTGCTTCACCTTAAATTGCAACGGAGCGGCGCGTTTTCAAGTATTTGTAGGGTGGATCAAGTCCCGCAGGGACGGAACCACCATTTGGAATAAATGGTGGTTCCGCTTCGCTTGATCCACCCTACCTAAATCGGCAATGCATGGCCTGCGAGCCAGTATCCATGCGCCTCTCCGGGCATATCACATCGACCCTCTTCCCACGGAAACTAAATCGTACTAAAATAGTCCTAATTGAAGGAGAAACACATGCTGCGTATGAGCAAGCTGACTGATTATGGCACCGTCGTGATGACTTATCTCGCGCGCAACCCGAGCGGCATTCACACCGCCAACGAGATTGCGGACGAGGTGTCGGTTGCGCTGCCCACGACAAGCAAGTTATTAAAGCTGTTGGCGCGCGCGGGCCTGGTGACGTCAACACGCGGCACTCACGGTGGTTACTTGCTGGCCCGGCCGGCAAGTGAAATTTCCATCGCGCAAGTGATCGCGGCGTTGGAAGGGCCGATCGGCTTGACGGAATGCGCCAGCGCGCCGGGTGCCTGCGAGCAAGAAAGCGGTTGTACGGTCAGCGGCAATTGGCAACGCATTAATAAAGTCGTCGTGGGCGCGTTGCAACAGGTGACCTTGGCGGAAATGGTCGCACCGATTTTCCCGGTCGACGTCAGCCGCCTCAAAATGAACAGCACGCGCCGCGTCGCGGCGTTAACGGAGTAATTAGTATGGCCGGCATGCAAGAACTCGATGTCCTGATGGCTCAGGAATATAAGCACGGTTTCGAGAGCGATATCGACTCGGACAATATTCCTAAAGGCTTAAGCGAAGCGGTGATCCGCGTAATTTCGGCGAAGAAAGAGGAACCCGAATGGTTGCTCGAATGGCGCTTGAAAGCCTATCGCCATTGGCTCACGCTGACGCCACCGACCTGGCCCCACGTGCATTATCCGGCGATCGATTTTCAAGAAATCATCTATTACTCCGCGCCGAAATCGCAAAAGGACGGCCCGAAAAGTTTGGATGACGTCGATCCCGAATTGCTCAGGACTTATGAGAAGCTTGGCATTCCGCTGCAAGAACGCGCAATACTCGCGGGGGTTGCTGTGGACGCCGTGTTCGACAGCGTGTCGGTCGCGACCACATTCAAAAGCAAGCTCGCTGAAAAAGGCATCATCTTTGGCTCATTTTCCGAAGCGGTGAAAACCCATCCCGAGTTGGTGAAGCAATACCTTGGCACGGTGGTGCCGTATCAGGATAATTTTTATGCAGCGCTGAATTCTGCGGTGTTCAGCGACGGTTCGTTTTGCTACATCCCGCTCGGTGTGCGCTGCCCGATGGAGTTGTCGACTTATTTTCGCATCAACGCCAAGAACACCGGCCAGTTCGAGCGCACGTTAATCATCGCCGACAAAGGCGCCTATGTAAGTTACCTCGAAGGCTGCACGGCGCCGATGCGCGATGAAAATCAGTTGCACGCAGCCGTGGTGGAGTTAATTGCGCTGGACGATGCGCAAATCAAATATTCCACCGTACAAAACTGGTATCCCGGCGACAGGGAAGGCAAGGGCGGCATTTACAATTTCGTCACCAAGCGCGGCGATTGCCGTGGGCCGAATTCGAAAATTTCATGGACGCAGGTTGAAACCGGCTCGGCGATTACGTGGAAATATCCCAGTGTGATTTTGCGTGGCGATTCCTCCGTCGGCGAATTTTATTCTGTAGCTTTGACGAATAATTATCAGCAAGCCGACACCGGCACCAAGATGATTCACATCGGCAAAAACACCAAGAGCACGATCATCTCCAAAGGCATTTCCGCGGGCCATGGGAGCAACGCCTATCGCGGCCTGGTGCGCGTGGCGAAAAGCGCGGCGGGCGCGCGCAACTACACACAATGCGATTCGCTGTTGATGGGCGATAAGTGCGGCGCGCACACGTTTCCTTATATAGAAGTCAAAAATCCGACTGCACAAGTTGAGCATGAAGCCTCGACTTCGCGCGTCAGCGAAGATCAGTTGTTCTATTGCATGCAGCGCGGCATTTCGCAGGAAGACGCCGTATCGCTAATCGTGAACGGATTTTGCAAAGAAGTGTTCGATACATTGCCGATGGAATTCGCGGTGGAAGCGCGCAATCTATTGGGCGTAAGTTTGGAAGGTAGCGTCGGATAAAACAGAAAGGGAAAATCATGAAAATAATATTCCTAGTTGTGGCACTCGCCGTGTTTTCATTCAACGCGAATGCCGACATCTATAAGTGGGTCGATGCCAACGGCAAAGTGCATTATTCGAACACGCCGCCGCCGAATGTAAACGGAGCGAAAGTAAAAATGGAAGATCCGGCGCCGGCTAATCCCGATGCCGCTGCAGCAACGGCCGCTCATTGGAAACAAAAAGACGAAGAATTCCGTAAACGGCAGGATGAAAAATATAAGGTCGAGAAAGAATCTACCGACAAAGTCGCGACCAGCGACGCGGATAAGCGTAAAAAAACCTGCGAGTTTTATCGCAAAGATTTAGAGCAAGTCCTCGGCACGCGGGAGCGCGTGACACGCAGCGCCGATGGCGGTGACATTGTTGTCGATGCCAAGGCCGAGCCCCTCAACAACAAGCAGCGCGCCCGCGTTATCGGCGAACTCAACGAATCCATCGAAAAGAACTGTAACTGAACATGCTCACGATTAAAAATCTCCACGCAAAAGTGGAGAACAAAGACATTCTCCGTGGCATTAATCTCACGATTAACCCCGGCGAAGTTCACGCCATCATGGGCCCGAACGGCTCGGGCAAATCGACGCTCGCCAACGTTTTGGCTGGGCGCGAAAGCTATGTCGTTACCGCTGGTGAGGTCACTTATCTTGGCAAAGATTTGCTCGCGATGGCGACGGAAGAGCGGGCGCGCGCAGGCATCTTTCTCGCGTTCCAATACCCGGTTGAAATTCCCGGCGTGTCGAATATCAATTTGCTTAAAGCAGCGCTCAACGCCATTCGTAGGCATCGCGGTGAGTCGGATCTGGACGCGATAGATTTTCTCAAGTTGGTGAAAGAAAAAATGAAGATGATGCAGATAGATCAAAGCTTCATTTCCCGCGCGGTGAACGAGGGCTTTTCTGGGGGTGAGAAAAAGCGCAACGAAGTGTTGCAGATGTCGGTGTTGGAACCGAAGCTCGCGATCTTGGACGAAACCGATTCCGGCTTGGATATCGACGCGCTGAAAGTTGTCTCGGCCGGCGTCAACGCCAATCGCACCCCCGAGCGATCGATGCTGGTCGTGACCCATTATCAGCGTTTGCTCGATTACATCGTGCCGGATTTCGTGCACGTGTTAGCCCATGGACGTATCGTCAAATCCGGTGGCAAGGAGTTGGCGCTGGAATTGGAAGCCAAGGGTTACGGCTGGATCGAGAAAGAATTGAAGGCGCAAGCAGCATGAGCGTGACGGCCGTTTTCAATGCGCGCGAGCATTACCTCGGCGTGTTCCGCGAACAATCGGCGCAATTGGCCGGCGCGAATTTGCCGTGGCTGAAAAATGCGCGCGTTCGCGCGATCGAGCAATTCGCCGAGCTTGGTTTTCCAACGACGAAACACGAAAATTGGAAATACACCTCGCTTGCGAGCCTTGGTGGGCGCGGCTTACAGCCAAGTATGCCTGAAGAGCCGCATCCCGCTTGCCTTGCAGCCATTGCCGATTTAAAACTCGATAACGATGCGCACCTATTGGTGTTCATTAACGGCCATTTTTCTGAACAACTTTCCGCGCGGAAAGTGTTGCCGAACGGTGTGATCCTTTCGAATATTAACGCCGCGCTAGAACCACATCCCGAAAAGCTCGAACGTTATTTCGGCGAAACGAAATTCGCGTCTGGCGTTAGCGCCTTAAACGGTGCGCTGTTCGGCGATGGCTATGTATTGATCGTGCCGGACCGGGTGGAAGTTGAAGCGGCGATTCACGTGCTGTTTTTGCAAACGGCGGGCGACACAATCGCCAACGTAAAAAATATTATTGTCGCGGAGTCCGGTTCGCGAGCGCGCGTGATCGAGCATTTCGCGGCGCTCGGCGACTTTGCTTATTTCAATAACGTCAGTACGGAAATTACCGCAGCGCGCGATTCACGCATCGAGCATTTGAAACTGCAACAAGAAAGCGCGAGCGCGAGCCACATTGCCGACATTCGCGCGACGCAAGCGCAGGCGAGCGAATTCGCGTCGTATTCTTTTGCGCTGGGCGGATTACTTTCGCGCAACGACATCGCGACGTATTTCGATGGCGAGCACTCCAACTGCGTGATGAACGGTTTGTATCTTACGCAAGGCAAACAAGTCGTCGATCATCACACGCGCGTCGATCATGCTAAGCCGCGCTGCGTCAGCCGCGAATTCTACAAAGGCATTTTGGATGGCACGTCGCGCGCGGTGTTTAACGGCAAAGTCGTCGTTCACAAAGATGCGCAACAGACGGACGCATCGCAAAGCAATCGCAATTTGTTGCTGTCGGAAAACGCCGAAGTTGACACCAAACCGGAGTTGGAAATTTACGCCGACGATGTGAAATGCGCCCACGGCGCGACGGTCGGCCAGCTCGACATGAACCAGCTTTTTTACCTGCGTTCACGTGGCATTGACGAAGTTGCGGCGCGCACGTTGCTGATCTTCGCGTTCGCGGAAGATTTGGTCAGCGGTCTTTCTTATTTGCCGCTACGTCAGCGCATGGAACACATTCTAATGAGCCGCTTGCCAGACGCCGATTTGTTGAAGGATTTTCTATGACGACCGCAATGGCTACGAAACCTAGAGCGACATCGGGCTACGATCTCGCCCGCGTGCGCGAGGATTTTCCTATTCTGAAAGAGTTGATCCACGGCAAGCCGCTGGTCTATCTCGACAACGCCGCGACGTCGCAAAAGCCGTGGCAAGTGATCAATGCCGAGCGCGATTACTACGCGCATTTGAATGCGAACATTCATCGCGGCGTTCATGATTTGAGCCAACGCGCGACGGATGCATTCGAAGCCGCGCGCGGCAAAGTTAGGCAGTTCATCAATGCGCGCAAGAACGAAGAAATTATTTTCGTGCGCGGCGCAACTGAAGCGATCAACCTCGTCGCGATGTGCTACGGCCGCACCAAGTTGAAAGCCGGTGACGAAATTATCGTCTCGGAAATGGAGCACCATTCCAACATCGTGCCATGGCAAATGGCCTGCGAAGCCACCGGCGCGCTGCTGCGGGTGATACCCATCAGCGATAGCGGCGAATTGGATATGGATGCCTATGCGAAACTGTTGAACGAGCGCACCAAGATCGTCGCGATCACTCATGTCGCGAATGCGTTGGGCTCGATCACGCCGATCAAAAAAATTACGCAACTCGCGCATGCTGCGGACGCGGTGGTGTTGGTAGACGGCGCGCAAGCGGCGCCGCACATTGCGATTGATGTGCAAGACATCGGCTGCGATTTTTACGCGCTATCCGGTCACAAAATTTATGCTCCGACCGGCATCGGGATTTTGTACGGCAAAGAAGCGTTGCTCGAAGCCATGCCCCCTTACCAAGGCGGCGGCGACATGATTCGCACCGTGAGTTTTAAGAAAACGACTTACAACGTGTTGCCTTATAAATTCGAAGCGGGCACACCGTTCATCGCCGGTGGCATTGGCCTCGGCGCGGCGAGCGATTACATCAATACGCTCGGCCTCGACAACATTGCGAATCATGAACACGATTTGCTCGAGTATGCGACGGCGCTGTCGCGCGATATTCCGGAGTTGAAAATCATCGGCACCGCGAAAGAAAAAGCGAGCGTGTTTTCCTTTACGCTCGGGCGCATTCATCCCCACGACATCGGCACCATCCTCGATCGTGAAGGCATCGCGGTGCGCACCGGCCATCATTGCGCGATGCCCGTAATGGAGCGGCTTGGGATTGCGGCGACGACGCGCGCGTCATTTGCGCTTTACAACACGCGAGCGGAAGTCGATGCGTTGTTTGCGGGCATTCGCAAAGTGCAGAAGGTATTTTCATAGATGAGCGCCGATATTGGTTTCCTCCCCGTCAAGGGGAGGACTAAGGTGGGGATGGGTGGTATCTCACACGCTGAAGCAACCCATCCCCATCCCAGCCTTCCCCTTGAAGGGGAAGGAGCACGCGTTTTGGTATTCGGATAACACATGTCAGATTTAACCGACCTCTATCAAGAAGTCATCTTCGATCACAACAAGCGGCCGCGAAATTTCGGCAAGTTGTTCGAACCGAACCGCGTCGCGAAAGGCTTCAATCCGCTGTGCGGCGACCGCATCACGCTTTATCTCGTCGTCGAAAACGGCGTAATCAAAGACGTGAGTTTTGAAGGCCAAGGCTGCGCGATTTCCACGGCGTCGGCATCGTTGCTGACCGAAACGCTGAAAGGCAAAACCGAAGCGGATGCCGAAGCGATGTTTCAAGATTTTCATGCGATGGTGACGACCGACGATGCCGAGCCAACCGAAGTGCTGGGCAAGTTGGAAGTATTGAGCGGCGTGCGTGAATTCCCAGCGCGGGTGAAATGCGCGACGCTGGCATGGCACACATTGCAAGCCGCGCTAAAAAATGATCACGACGCGGTTTCCACGGAGTAGATGAGATGGGCGTAATGGATTGGTTGTACAAAGATGATGACGAAAAGCCGCGCGAGGCCGAGGGATTGCCTTCGCCGCCGCTCGACACGATCGAGGGCAAAGTTGTGCATGCGTTAAAGCAAGTGTTCGATCCGGAAATTCCGGTCAACATCTATGACCTGGGCTTGATCTACACCATCGACATCGACGACGATAACAACGTCGCGATTCAAATGACGCTCACCGCCGCCGGCTGTCCGGTCGCGCAAACGTTTCCGGGTACGGTTGAGAACGCAGTGAAAGCAGTCGAAGGCGTCAACGATGCAAAAGTGGAATTGGTGTGGGAACCGGCGTGGTCGCGCGATAATATGTCGGAAGCGGCGAAGTTGGAATTGGGGATGCTGTAATCGTTTTGTTTCTCAAATGTAATCTAGAAATTAAGTCGTCGAGAGGTATCGGATGCACAACGCCAAAGCAATCGAAAAAGCCATCCAGGAATTGCCGAGCGAAGAGCTCGCGAAATTTCGTCGTTGGTTTGCGCAATTCGATGAAGCTGCTTGGGATGCGCAGATCGAAGCCGATACCGCAGCGGGTAAGCTTGATGCGCTCGCCACCGAGGCCCGGGCGGAATACGACAACGGCAAAGCCCGTGAACTTTGAGGCATTTCGCGTCATCGAAGTTCTGGCTACACTTTGAATCACTGCCCATCAATGTCCAGCGGCGTGCTCGCGATAGCTATTCGCTACTAAAGCAGAATCCTTCGCACCCATCGCTGCACTTTAAGGCCATCAAGAACGGCGCCTTCCGTAGTGTTCGAATCAGCCTCGGTTATCGTGCGCTAGGCGTTCCTGTTGAACAAGGCATTCAATGGTTTTGGATCGGGAGCCACGCGGATTATGACAAACTGATTAGTTGAAGTAATCCGCGCAGCAATTTTTAGCTTCGCTATGAAACCGCCTGCAAGCCGGTATCCATGGGCTTCTCCAAGCATCCATCCGATGCAGTAACTAACGTATGATAGTAACTTCTTAAAGAGGAACTCCCCATGATCGACTTTTACACAGCAGCAACATCCAACGGTCAACGCGTTGCCATCACGCTCGAAGAACTGGGTTTGCCCTACACCGCTCACAAGCTGAGCCTGCCTAACGGTGATCAGAAAAAACCAGAGTATCTCGCGATCAATCCCGCCGGGATGATTCCCGCGATCGTCGATCACGACGGCCCTGGCGGCAAGCCGTTTTCGCTCGCGCAGTCCGGCGCGATCGTGATGTATCTTGCGGAAAAAACCGGCAAGTTGCTGCCGACCGACGCGGCGCGCCGCGCGGTTGCGCGGCAATGGTTGATGCAAGCCTGCGCCGATTGCGCCGGAGCAAGCAGTGCAATATTTTTGAGCAACGGTATGGTGCCGGACAAATCGCCCGCCAATGGCGCGTTTTTTGAAACTCGCTTGCTGCGTTTTTTCGGCGATATTGATGCGCGCTTGAATGGCCGCGATTTTCTTGCCGACGAATTTTCAATTGCCGATCTCGCGCTGTATCCGATTTATGCGGCGCGGAAAGGTTTAGCCGAGCGCGCGGGCGGATTGCCGAATCTCGCTCGCTGGGGCGCGATGATGGCAGCGCGACCGGCGGTGATGAAGGGCATGGCGGTGGCATAGTTGCGTTTTGTTCGAACGCTTTCAATGGGCGCCATCGAAACTACTATCTTCAACATGTCATCCTGATCGCAGTGAAGGATCTGCTTTTTTACGGTGGTGAAAACAGATCCTTCGCGTTGCTCAGGATGACATATGGATGTGGTAGCAAGAGAACGCGCGGCTGAGGGTCCATGGACATTGTCGGCACAGGTGTCTTGCAATGAATAATCACAGGCTGATGCAATCAGCGACAATCGCTATTGTGTTTGTTCTCATATTTCTGTTCGCGGCGGCTCCCGTTGCGGCAGAATCGTCGTTCGATGTCATCCGCAACGAGATCGCCGCGCACCCCAGTCAAACCGGCGCATTCGTGCTCGATACCGGCGAAGAAGCATTGCTGGCGCGCGCGTGGCTAGTCGATAATGCCGAGCGCTCGATCGAGGTGCAGTATTTCATTTGGAGCACGGATAACGTCGGCATTCTCGCCAGCGAAGCGCTGTTGCGCGCCGCCGAGCGCGGCGTGAAAGTGCGCGTGATCGTCGATGATTTGTTGATCGACGCGCCGGATAAATCCTTACTCGCGCTGGCCAAACATCCGAACGTCGATATTCGTATCTACAATCCAAAGCATCGCGTCGGTACGCCGCTGCACAAGCGCATCTATAACGTCGTGACTAATTTTCGCGGCGTGAACCAGCGCATGCACGATAAAACGCTCATCGTCGATGGCATCGTCGGCATTACCGGCGGGCGCAATATGGCGGATGAATATTTCAGCTACGACGCCGATTACAATTTTCGCGATCGCGATGCGCTGCTGTTAGGCGAAGCGGTGAAAACGATGAGCGCAAATTTCGAATCGTTTTGGGACAGTCCGCTCGCGGCGCCGGTGGAAACCTTGTATGACGGTTTTGGCCTCATGCAAAAAAATGTCGCGGTGTCGGACGAAGAAATTCAGCGTGTTTATCGCGAGTTGCACGATTACGCGCGCGTGCCGGACAATTTCGCGCCGGAGGTTCGCGCCGCGATTGCGGCGACGCCGAAATCTTTCGCGCGCGTGAACGCAGAAATGTCCTGGGGCGATGCAAAATTTATCCACGATTTGCCGGGGAAAAACAAAAGCACCTTCAGTCTGAGTGGCGGTGGCCGCACTACCGCGGAACTGGCGAAACTTGTCGCCAGCGCGAAACAAGATATCCTGATTCAATCGCCGTATCTGGTCATGTCGAGCAAAGCGCGGGCATTGTTCAAACAAGCCATCGCGCGCGGCGTTCGGGTTCGCATCAACACCAATTCGCTCGCATCAACCGATAACCTCCAAGCGTTTTCCGGCTACCGCAATCAGCGCCGATCGTTGCTGAAAATGGGCATCGAGATTTACGAATTCAAACCGGATCCAGAGAATCGTCAAAGGCTAACGGCACGCGTGGGCGGTCCGACGAAGCCGCCGATTTTCGCATTGCACGCAAAGTCGATGGTGATCGATGGCAAAACGACCTACATCGGCACTTACAACCTCGATCCGCGTTCGGAAAATCTCAACACTGAGGTTGGTGTAATCGTGCGCGACGCAACGTTTGCCAACCGCGTACAAATGGCGATCGAAGAAGACATGCTGCCGGAAAATAGTTGGCACGCGAGTGAAGAACCGGACAAATATGTGCCGCTCACCAAGCGTGGACGCGTGCGCCTTTGGCAATTGCTTCCGTTAAAACCGATACTGTAAAGAAGGACGGCCTATGTGCAGGGGAAAACCCGTAAGAAATTTGATTTTCGTTTTTTCCATCTCTCTTTTTATCGCGGCTTTCGGTGCGGCCAGCGCCGAGCCGATAAATCCCCGGGTCGTCCTGCTACATGGCCTTGCCCGAAGCGCCGCCTCGATGGATCGCATGAGCAACGCGTTGGCCACCGCCGGCTTTGACGTTTGTAACGTTTCGTATCCGTCACGACGACACGGAATCGTAGCGCTCGCCGAGAATTTCGTTGCGCCGAAAATCCTCGAATGTTTTCCCGATGGGCAACAGGCGATTCATTTTGTCACGCACTCGCTTGGCGGCATCATTGTCCGGCAACTCGCCTTCGCCGGCTTGGTCGAAAATTTTGGTCGCGTTGTGATGCTCAGCCCGCCGAATCAAGGAACCGAGGTTGTGGATAAGCTCGGTAAATTCGCCCTATTCTCCGCAGTCAACGGCCCCGCAGGCCGCGAGCTCGGCACCGGTGCCGACGCGTTACCCGCTCGACTAGGAATTCCACCCTTTGAACTCGGCGTCATAACCGGCACGCGATCAATCAACTTATTTTTATCGCTCATGATTCCCGGCCCGGACGATGGGAAAGTTTCCGTGGCGCGCGCAAAGCTCGACGGTATGAAAGATTTTCTGGCGATGCCGGTCACGCATCCGTTTATTATGAGGAATGTAAAAGTTATCGACCAAACAATTCGCTTTTTAAATTACGGCGAATTTCTGCATGACCAAATACTCGAGACAAAAAGCCTGCGGACGATTACTTCCGAGTCGAACGATCCGCGTTTCTTACCTACGGCTTCTGAGTACTCAAAAGCGTAAATCCCTCTCCAATAATCGAGCGATTGATCGTGCCGCTGAATCCCGCGTGGCGCAGCAAACTCTCTTGCTCTTCACGGGTTGGGATGACATTGCCCCACATCAATTCTTCAAATCCGGTTTGCACGGGAAAGAGAAATTCTTTTTGGCGCATTTCCGTTAGCGTCGTCGGATAGGTTTCGTCAATGATGACGAGGTAACCGGCGGGTGCTAACGCCTCGGCGGACGCATTGATAATGGGCGTGCGAATGGCTGGCGCAATTTCGTGTAACACCTCGATCATGACCACGGCATCGAATTTACCTGCCTGCGTCGCAAGGCTGATATCGCCTTCGAAAACTGAGACTCGATTTTCGACACCGGCCTTGGCGAGTTTTGCGCGGGCGACTCTTAAACTATCGGTATCGATATCAACACCGGCGATTCGTGCGTTGGGAAACGCGTTTGCTAATTGCAGCAAATGATTTCCCGCGCCGCAGCCGATCTCCAACACCGCGCCACCGTTGGCGAGTTTTTCGCCGAGTCCCGGTAACTCCGGCAAAATTTTTCGTGCGGACATGACTTGCAAACCCATGGTGCCATCGGCAATCGTATTGGCAAATTTTTCGCCGCGGCCTTGGAAGGGAATGGTTTTGCCGGTCTTGAACGATTCGACGCAGCGACGAAAATCCTCCGTCGCGAATTCTGTCCCGAGTTTCACGTAGCCGCCCAGATAACGCGGGTGCCCTGGCGAGGCGAGAATTTTGTCGATGAACGGCGCGAGCTTGAATTGACGCGTCGATTCATGCGCTTCCAGCAACTCGAAACTGTATGCGGTGGCACACCAAACATTGACGAAGTGCGCATTCAATTGCAATTGCTGCGCCAGGGCAGAGGACGTCAAGCCTTCCGGCGCAGCGGCCAGCGCCTTGAACAATCCAACTTCGACACCGACATCGATCAAATGCATTGCGTTAAAGCCGCGCCGCCACGCGAAGATTTTTTCCGTTTGGGAATCGGCGGTGATGGTGCTCATTGTTATTCTCCTCTCGAAAGCTTGTTAATTTTAGGCGGGTTATCATCGTAGCAACGTCTAAATACCACTCTGTGGCCCGAGGCCAGCCACTCATTCCCGCGAAAGCGGGAATCCATTTAGCGCGTCTGTTGGCGAGCGTACTATGGATTCCCGCCTACGCGGGAATGACACGAGGACACACTTCCTGTACTCACGTCGATTTCTCACTTCAAGGCCACTCAATATTCGCAATCTATCGAGATTAGATTTACTGCGCAAGTTTGACACATCGAGCCACGAGGCAATTAGGATGCGGCGTTCCAGCATGGCATCGCCAGGAGCTAATAGCCATGCGGCTCCTGGCGATGCTTGGCTAACGCGCTGTGATTGTGTTGCAATGTGTTTAATCAAGTTTTTAGGAGCGCAAAAATGAGCGATGTGCTGACCCAAGTCGATACGGGCGTAATGACCATTACGTTAAATCGCGTGGACAAGAAAAACGCGATTACCTCAGCGATGTATCTGGCGATGGCCGACGCGTTGAAATCGGCGGCGGACGCTGCGGCGGTCCGCGTTGTCGTATTCCAAGGTCAAGAAACTTTCTTCTGCGCCGGAAACGACATTGGCGATTTTCTCAATCACCCGCCGACTGCGCAAGACTCGCCGGTTTACCGTTTTCTGAAAACGATTTCGACGTTTCCCAAGCCGCTGGTCGCCGCAGTATGTGGCGTTGCAGTGGGCGTCGGCACGACGTTGCTACTGCATTGCGACTTGGTTTACGCGGGCGACAACGCCGCATTCTCGTTGCCCTTCGCCAACTTGGGATTGTGTCCGGAAGCGGCATCGAGCCTGCTTGCGCCGCAAATGTTCGGCTACCATCGCGCCGCGGAAGTATTGCTGCTTGGCGAACCGTTCAAAGCCGACGCGGCGCTGGCAATGGGCTTAGTCAATCGCGTCGTGCCGGTCCACCGAAGCAAATGCGTTGGCACAAACCCAAGCGCGCAAACTCGCATCCAAGCCGATGAGTTCGTTGCTGGAAATTAAGCGGCTGATGAAACAAGGCCACGCATCGAACATCGCGCAACAAATGGCCGAGGAGGGCGTGAGCTTTGCGCGAATGTTGCAAGAGCCGCCCGCAAAAGGAGCTTTCTCCGCGTTCATCGAGAAACGTAAGCCGGATTTTTCGCGGTTCTAGGATTCGACATGAAGGTATATGGAATCAAGAATTGCGACACGGTGAAAAAAGCCCGCGCCTGGCTCGACCTTCACGGCATCGCTTACGAATTTGTTGACTTCAAAAAGACGCCGCCGAGCGCGGACGATATTTCGCGATGGTGTCGTGCGCTGGGTGTGAACGTTGTTTTGAATCGGCGCGGCACGACTTGGAAGAAGCTCGACGCTAGCGAACAGAACAGCGCAGATTCAGCGACCGGCGCCATCGCAATTTTGGTTGCGTACCCCAGCGCGATTAAGCGGCCCATTATTGAAACCGGATCGGATTTTTTGATCGGTTTCGATGAGGCGGCTTATCAGGCGCAATTTTTATAGAGAACCTTGGCTATGGCCGATATCAATGAAATCGCATCTCGACTTATCCGCGCCTATGATCGGGCCGAGACACTCGAGCCTTTCACAAGCGCGGATCCGAACTTCGACATGGCGCAGGGCTATGCGGTCCAACATGAAGTTCTAAAACGCCGCCTAGCGCAAGGCTGGCAACCTGTGGGACGCAAAATCGGGTTCACCAATCGATCGATTTGGCCGCGTTACAACGTCGATCGCCCGCTCTGGGCTCACGTTTGGTCACGCACTTTGCATTTTGCTGCAAACGGCCGGGCGCAAATTTCGCTCGCGCCAATGGTTCAGCCGCGGATCGAGCCGGAAGTTGTGTTCAAACTTCGCAGCAATATCCCCGTCACCGATGATCCAAACGTTGTGCTCGACGGCGTGGAATGGATTGCAGCCGGTTTTGAAATTGTGCAGAGCCATTTCCCCGACTGGAAGTTCAAAGCACCCGACTGCGCCGCTGGGTTCGGCTTGCATGGCGCGCTCATTGTCGGCACGCCCATTGCGGTCGATGCGATCAATCGGCACGCGCTCGTCCGCTTGCTCGAATCGTTCACGCTTACGTTGCGTCGCGGTGATCAAGTGATGGAAACGGGTACCGGCGCCGTTGTACTCGGCAATCCGGCGCTTGCGATTTCACATCTTGCGGGTGTGCTCGCTCAACAGCCGCAGTTCCCAGCGCTGGCTGCTGGGGAAATTGTGACGACGGGTACGCTCACGGATGCGTTGCCAATTGTCCCCGGCGAGATTTGGTCGTCGGACTATGGTTCTTTAGGTGTTCCGGGGATCGAAATTTTGTTTCGCTGAAGCCACGAAGATTGATATTGGGGTTCGTTTCTCAACCCAATCTACCGCGCTCGACCGGGGAAACACTATCGCCTTAAGGATCGGAGCGCCAACAATGAAAGTTAGTGCCTATGTAAAAAAAGTTTGTTGAATAAGATTCGGTTTCTTCGCTCAGCGTCTCTGACTAACTTGTCATAGGAAATAATCTCGATAAAGCCATTGCCTCCGGCTAAATTAAAGAAGTAGCCCCCTTTATCCGCGGTTGGGTGATAACGTCCGTAGACTTGCTTATGGAGTGATGGTTTGAGATCGGCAATTAGGTAACCAATGTACCGTAAATTACTTGGGTTAATTGGGCGACCATCAATATCGTCGACCTTGGCATCATTGATTTCTCGAAATCGTTGGATAATTTGATCGGCAGGGTCTTTGTCGTAGTCGTCTCTTCCTGGTCTTTTAAATTCAATGATGATGATTCCGCCACCTTGTAAATTGTCGGATTCGGCAACGCCGATAGGCGTGTCATAAAAGAACGCCAAGATATCTGGCTCCTTACCTGACGTATCTTTAAGCCCGGAAATACCGTTTAATTTTTTGTCCGACGTCAGAAGCGTGTGGTAACAAAGGCGCTCGTCGATGATCCAGAGATTTTGTTGTTCGAAAAAGATGTCTTTTGAGGTTGCGCCCATAGGGAAAATCATCTTATGTAGCACTTTCTCGAACGGGTATTTTTCGTCGGTGCGTACCTTCTTCAGACTTTGACTTACGAGATCAAGAATCGTACGCCGGTGAGCCACATAGGCAGCAAGTTGGGCTTTCCCAATTTCGTTCGCCTGTTCCGCCACAATTTGGAATCGTTCTTGGTACTGCTCGAAAGTTTCCGATTCAAATAACGCCGCAACGTTTCGGACCTCCTTGCGAACCGAATCTTCAACCTCACGTTTCACGTGAAGTAACGCCTCATCAAGTTTCTCTTCAGTCAGTCCCGGTTGAATTCGTCGCTCGATTAACTCTTTGTAGCGCGGGTGGGTTAACACACGATACTCCGGGGCTTGTTCAACAAATTTTTCAATTTGTGAACGTTTTTCTTCATGCGTCGATTTCAGGTCGGGCGCTAACAATGGACGCAATGTTTCAGCAATGCCTTGATCGAGCGCTTGACGTGACACAAGTTCCGCGTCCAAATCAAGTTCGCTCTCAGACTGAAAGACAATTCTGGTTCGCTCTTGATTCGCATGCTTATCGAGGTACTCTCCCGTGACCAAAACAATTATTGTGTATGGCTCTTGGTCGGAGTCGATCAACCGCTCCGGCAACTCCGGCAACAGATCACGTAATTTGCTGGTCGTAACTTCTCGCCCATTTGCGCATAAGTGAATATCATGACGAGAACGGCCATCGCGGTGACGATAGGCTTGAATGGCAAAAGTATGGTCCTTCACATCAAAAAATCTTTCCTCGATGTGGGATAGTACCGTCGATTGGAAGAGTATATGCAAGTCAATCGGCGCATGCCCTGGCGCTTCCAAAACCATCGGTGGACACGAACGCGCCGCGAATCGAATCAAAAAGTGGGCCAGGATGCGCTCCGAAATTACGAACGGATCACGTGACCACCCACCCGTGTATTTGGAATCCATTCCACGTATCGATAGCGTGGTACCAGACGCTTCGGAGACAGGCTTCACTACATTTGCCGCTTGCCATTCATCTCTAAACGAAAACTCAAACTCGCGCAAAAATGTTTTATCTTGTCTTGCAAATACGCTACGGATGTAGACGCTTGAAAACACTTTGAGAAAGGTAAATCGCCCGACGCCTTTTCCGCCGACTTTAACTTTTGCGAGCGTGTGAGCTTCTTTGAACGATGCTAAATTGGCGTCACTAAAACCTACCCCATCGTCACTGATTTCGAATCCGTCAACAATAAAGTCGTCTTCGCCTGCCTGATGTACCAAGTCGCGTAACGCTAACAATCGAATGTGAATTTTGTGTCGTAGGACACCATCTTTATGTTCTTCGATTGCATCTATTGAATTCGAGATTGCCTCGAAAAGCGGCATCATCGCCTTTGCCTGCGATAATTCCAGGCGCTCGACCAATCCTTTTACATTTGCCTCCACTATTTCATCCCAATCTAAATTCTTTATTTTTCCGAGTGCGAAGAATTCCTCATGCCGAGATTTGCATCAGAAAATAACTTCGCCCGAATGCGGCAAGCTATCTTTCAAGGATTTCCTTACTTTGATGGGATTAGACGCCTGTCACCTGACTTTTTCAAGCAGTGCGCGTTAAATGGATTCCCCCTTTCGCCGGGGCAACACGTGAGGAAATGAAAGGTTAGGCGGTTTGGTGCGGCGATTTATCGGATTTTGCTCAACCGTTCAACCATCCGCGTTTGCCAACCCGCGCCGGTAGCCTTCCACCGCTCGATGACATCAACAGGCAAACGCAGCGAAATCAATTTGCGCGGATTGGCCGATATTGGTCTTCCGCCTTTGTTGACTTTCGCGCGCGCCAGCATTTCGTCGGTGAGTTCGGGGAGTTCGTCGTATTCCTCCGCGTGAATTTTGTGAGCGTCGACGAGAGCGAGATCAGATTTCAAGGAGCGGCGCGATTCGGATTTGTTCGCGGTCATTTGCTTTCCTCATGCTAAAGGGCACTTCTATAAATTCCGTTCATTTTTCGCAAGCGCGGAGAGTTTGCTGCGGCTAAAATAGGTACAACCGTCTGACGACATTCGAGCGATGCAAAACAGCCTTTTTGATCTTCAAAACCGTTACGCCAGCCTCACGG
>JANOLP010000238.1:0-27195 GCA_031419835.1 Pseudomonadota bacterium
TGCCGGGTGCGCACGGCCATGACGATTTCTTCCAGCGACGCATTGCCCGCCCGCTCGCCGAGGCCGTTGATGGTGCATTCTACCTGGCGCGCGCCGTTCATCACACTCGCGAGGGAATTCGCGACCGCCAGGCCGAGATCATTATGGCAATGTACGGAAAAAATTGCCTTATCGGAATTAGGAATGCGCTCGCGCAACTGCCGAATCAAATCGCCGAATTGTCCCGGCATCGAATAGCCGACCGTGTCGGGAATATTCAATGTCGTTGCGCCGGCATCGATCACCTTTTCTAAAATGCGGCAGAGAAAATCCGGCTCGGAACGGCCCGCATCTTCCGGTGAAAATTCCACGTCGTCGCAAAAATTGCGTGCGAATTTCACGGCGTTCACGGCGGCTTCGACCACCATGTCCGGTTCCATGCGCAGTTTCATTTTCATATGGATCGGCGAGGTGGCAAGAAAAATATGAATACGTCCGGCGTTGGCCGGTTTAATCGCTTCGGCCACGAGCTCAATGTCGCGCGTCGTCGCGCGCGCGAGGCCGCAGACGCGGCTATCTTTAATCGTGCTGGCGACGGCTTTCACCGATTCCAAATCGCCTGGGCTCGCTGCGGGAAAGCCCGCTTCGATCACGTCAACTTTCATTTTTTCCAGCAGCTTGGCGATGCGAATCTTTTCGTCGCGGTTCATGGTCGCGCCGGGGCTTTGCTCGCCGTCGCGCAAGGTGGTATCGAATATTATTAAATGGTCTTTCATTGTCTTCTCCAACGCTACAAAACAACGTCTAAACTAAGATTTCAGCTATTACTGAATCTATCACGAATACTACCAACAGGGAAAAGGGTAAGGGGTTTTTAGCGCGCGACGCGCAGCAGCAGGCCCAGCAGGGCTGCCGAAAGAAGGATAGTGCGAATGAGGTTTTGCGAACTCATGGCAGAAATATAAACGAGTTGCGGATTTGTTGCAACTTGTCGCAATGCATGCGGAATTTCTATATCACGGGTCGGTCGGTTTGTCGTCGGGCTCGGGCGCTGAAGGCTTGCCGCGAAATCGTTGTAAAGCCCACATCACGTACCCGGACAACGAATACGCCAAAAATATGCCGAATAGGACTCTCGCCTGATCGATCGTAATGACAACAAAAAACATCACAATCACTAGCATCGCCCAAAACGGCACGCTGCGCCGAAGATTCAAATCTTTAAAGCTGTAGAATTTTATATTGCTGACCATACTCACCGCAGCGAACACGGTGACGAACCATACGATCCAGTCGATGTTGCGGCCGATGATTTCGTAATCGTCCATGATCCACACGAAACCGGCTAACAGCGCGGCGGCCGATGGGCTCGGCAACCCTGTGAAATAGCGCTTGTCCGCCACATCAAGCTGTGTATTGAAACGCGCTAGGCGCAAGGCTGCGCATGCGCAATAAAGAAATGATGCGATCCATCCCCAGCGGCCGAGATCGCGCAATGCCCATTCATAAATGACTAACGCGGGGGCGGCGCCGAACGACACCATATCCGACAGACTGTCGTACTCCGCGCCGAATGCGCTTTGCGTGTGGGTCATGCGCGCGACGCGGCCATCGATTCCATCCAATACCATCGCGATAAAGATGGAGATAGCCGCAAGCGTATATTTGCCGTTCATCGCTTGCACGATCGCAAAAAAGCCGGCAAACAACGCGGCCGTCGTGAATAAATTCGGCAGCAAATAAATGCCGCGCCGACGTTGGCTTAGATCAAGTCCTTTAGGTGGTTCAAAGTCGGACATAGGGTAGGCGAATTGGGAAAGCGCTATCTTATCTTGACGGGCCTTCGATTCAAAGCGGCTTTAACGGCGGCGATGACGAAAAAACATCCAGAGGCCGCTTCCGGCTAACAACACGAACAATAGGCCGACGGCGTCCATGAGATAGGGCCCGTAGTGGCCGAGAATTCGTCCGCTATGAATATCTTGCATAAGCCGTTCTAACGGCAAACCGGGAAGCAATTGCTTGGCAAAATTTTGCTGTGCGGTCGGTAACGTTTGTGTTGTCGACCAAGCAGCGTCGCCGTCGAACGGTGTCCACGCAACGCCATCTTTACTGGCGTGGGTTGTGGCGCCTTGCAGGACAATATTGTTGTCGACGCTGGCGATGTGCTTGATCGGCCCGCTCGGCAATTGTGCGGCAGGAATTTGATCGACCAACCGGCCGCTGCTATCCAATAGAAATAAATTTTCCACTGTCGCGATGGCGATAAAGTCCGTGGTCGTCGCTAGGCCCATGGCGTTAGGCGCTGAAATCGATAAAGGCTTGCCGTCGAGCAACGTGCCATTTTCATTGGCGATGAGCCAGTGGCCGTCGGCGGTGTGGCCTGTGGACGGTGCCGTGCCACGAAGTCCATACCATGCGGTGATCCAAGGCATGTGCACGGAGATCCGCGCCAGTCCTAGCTCTGTGGTATGGTTCAAGGCCCAGCCTGTGGTAACCAAAAAAATAACGAACAGGCTAACTGCTACACCGATCCAACGATGCACTCGATGCAACAGTGCGCCGAGGGTATGGCGCCGACGCCTTGCGCTGCGCGCGGGTCGCTGCGTCACTTTTGCAATTGACGATGAAAGTAAAGCGCCGCGCGCGCCATACGCTCCATCGCCCAAACCGACAATGTCGCGCCGGCAATACCGTCGATGCGTTTTGACAGGCGCAGCCTTTCCGCCAATTGCGTGCCTTCGAATTGTTTGAGAAATGCAGGATAGCGTACTTCCATGCCCCGGCTTTCGCGATAAATGAGCACGCGCGCTTTTTCGATGCGATCGTTCGAGATCACAAACCCGGCGGTGATAAATTCCTCTTTGCCGATTTCTTCCAGGATCCACGCGGTTTTTGTACCGTCTTTCCAGTAACGTTGACGCAAACGCGGCGGCGGGTGGCCGAGGATTTTTTCGATTTCCGGTTGGATTTCTGCTGTGATCCAAAACATCGATGGCGGCGGCGGTGTGCCAAAGGCTTCGGCTAAAAATGCTTCGGGTGCGAGGTAGACCTTTTCGTCAGCAGCGCTTGTTGGTAACGCGCCGGTAATCCATAACGCCGAAATTAGTACGAAGAATCGAAGCATTTCTTTTTATCGAGTGGCGTGGATTTTTTTCGAGCCTCAAATATGTCATTCCCGCGAAGGCGGGAATCCATGGGGCTTGAATTCTTGCGACTGCCGAATGGATTCCCGCCTTCGCGGGAATGACAAGTCGAGATTCGGTGGATACTTTAAATCCGTCGCCTCTCTTGGTAAATTAAAACATATAACCCATACCGAGATTGAATCGATCCTTCTTCGGATCTTCTTTAAAGTCTTGATAGTCGGCTTTGAATACCACTTGCGGATGTAACTTGAAGTTAAGTCCCAGCGTCGTTACCCGCTCGTTGTTCTTCCGGTCCGCGCTAAATCCGCTCGGTACACTTGCTTGCGTATTGTAACGTTCGTAACGCAGGAAAGGTGACAACTGCATTTCGTCGCCGAAGCTGAAATGGTAACCGGCTTCCCCGTAGTACCCCCAGAAGCTGCTCGGCGCAACGGTGCTGTTACTCCCGCTTCTCGCAATGGCCGCTGCGGTGATTTTGTCTGCATCCCCTAACGTGCCGCGTGCGTAAAGGCCGCGCAGTTCCAAGCCGCCGAGACGATACTGCGCGTGAACATCCCACAACAGCAAACGGCCATTCACGCCTTTGAGTGCCGAATCGCTCACGCCATTTTGTCCGGTGTTTCCGGTGACGAAGCTGGCGCCTACGGATAAGCCGGGGATGCCGCGATAGTTAAGGGCGCCATAGAACGCGAAATCGTGCGCGGCGGCTTCGGAAAGCTCGGTGCGCATAGAACGCACAGCGCGATCCGGCCGCCCGAACTTACCAGCGTCCATGCCGGACATAATGCCGGCTTCGTAGCGCAAGCCTTGCACGATTTCGCCATGGACACCTACGCCCGCTTCGCGCCAGGTGGTCGGAATGATACGAGTTTCGATTTCGTTTCGCTCGACGCCGAAAAAGGTCGGTGGTTCATGGGTTTCGTTGATAATCCCCATCGGAACCAAGATCGCACCCGCTTTAACGTTGAGCGCGTCGTTGACGCGATAGTCGATGAACGCTTGCTCCAATTCCACCGCGCCGGACTCCGCGCCACCTTCGACCAACGCGTGTTCCACTTCCAATTCGGAATAGAAGCGCAAATTGTCGTTGAACTTGTGGCCATAAAACAGCACGAAGCGATGGAAGTCGATCTCGTCTTTTTTATCGCCATCGCGGTAATTGTTGTAGTGCAATTCGCCGTAGCCACCGAACGTGTTGGTCCCGGCGGCGAGGCCGTTCATAGTGCCAGACGACGCGGACGGCGGCGCCGAGGCCGCCGTTGATGGCTGACCGGATGCCGGCGCCGCCTGTTGCGATTTCAATTTCGCCAGTTCCGCGCGTAACTCATCCAATTCTCTTTGCAGAATTTCCAGCTTTTGTTCCACTGACGCATCGGCGGCAACCGCGCCGTGGGTCATCAGGGCTAACGCGACTGCGCTAACAATAAAACGTTTTTTCATTTTCAGCTCCTTTGTCTGCCCGTAATTTTTGGGCCAATATGAATTTCATCGCTTCAAAATGCATTTGCGCGATGGCTATCTGCATTTGTTAGCACTAATGATAATGATTCGTATTAATAATATCAAGTAATCCGATTTCTAAAAACAATCGTCGGCTAGTGCGGCGTGGCCGATTCGGGGTTCAGATTCAACAGACTCGAATCGATGCCGAGGCGCCGTGTCCAGTCTTCATAGAGTTCCCGAAGTACGTCGCGAAATGGCGCGGAAAACGCCGATTGGTGGCCGAGAACATACAAGTTATGAATGATTTTGTGCGCAATGATTGCACACGGATTGTCGCGGTAAAGACTCATTAGGCAAAGCGTCCCGGCGAGGCAGGGCTCTGGATTGTCGCCAAAAAACTCCATCGCGGTGCTGTCGATCATTTGCGGTCTCCTAAAACATTAAATGCGAATGATTCTTATTATTAATAAATCAACGAAGTCTGTCAAGAAAGTTTTATTTGGGGTCTCCGAACTTTTGTCAGGGAAGGGAGTAACGCGAAGGATCTGCTTTTGTAGTGCCGGGAAAGCAGATCCTTCGCGTTGCTCAAGATGACATGGGGAGGTGGAAGCAGGAACGCATGCGGTTCATTGCCCGTTGAAATATTGGCGACGCCGATACAGGCAGCTCGCAATGACCGTCGCGCGACGTTACGGCAGCGCGCGGAGCAAGAATCGAACGACGTTTTCGCCCATAATGTTGGCAATTGCGGTTTCATCGAAACCGGCCCTTTGCAGCGCGACGGTGATGTTGCCCATGCCGGCTGCGTCAATGGGTGTGGCGACATAGCCATCCCAATCCGATCCCAACGCAACGTGTTTGATGCCGGCAAGATTGACGGTGTAAGTGATCGCTTTCACGATCGCGGCGATATCCGCGCCACAGGTTGCGTACTGCCAAAAACCGATGCCGATCAGGCCGCCGTGCTCGGCGATGCGTTTGATTTGCTCGTCGCTGAGATTGCGATTGTTATCGCAAGTGCCTTTTGCGCCGGTGTGCGAAACGATCACTGGACGGCTTGCCAGACGCAACACATCGTTCATCGTTTGCGTCGAAGCATGCGCAAGGTCAATGATCATTTTGCGATGTTCCATCGCCGAAACCCATTTTTCGCCAAGCGCCGTGAGGCCCGCGCGGCTTTCTCCACTCGCGGATGCGCCGATTTCACTGTCGGCCAAATGAGTCGGCGCGATCATGCGAAAGCCTGCGTCGTATAGCACGTCAAGATTAGCCAGTTCACCCTCCAGCGCGTGTGCACCTTCGATCGTCAACCACCCGGCTGAAACGCCGCTCTGGGCGCGGCGTTTGGCGAGGTATGCTTGAAGATCCGCTCTGGACTTGATCACTTCGAAGGTGCCGTTCGAATTCTTGGCAAAATCGTGGAGTTTTTGTGCCTGATACAGTGCGCGTTGCTGCAAACTGGTCCAGGTTCGCGGCGGCCAGCGTTGTGCCAGGCTGAGTAGACGAATGTTGTCGGTCGTGGCGCTGTTGCGCTCGATATTTAGGCCGCGCGGCGTTTTCGTGACGACGCCAAAACCTTGTAGCGCGATATTGCCCTTAATCAAACGCGGAATATCGACGTGGCCCCAATCGTTTTCCTTGAGCAGGTCACGATCCCACAGCAAACTGTCGGCATGCAAGTCGGCAACGATGAGGCGTTTGTGGATATCGGCAATAACTGGGGGAGATGCAGAAGCTTGCGTGACTTTGTTATGACTGGCATCTACGTAGCGCGGGACGGCGAAGAAGAAAACACCGAGCGCCAAAACGACGAGAATAGCAAAGGCGATCAAGAACTTTTTCAAGGTGCGAATTCCGATGGGATTGGAATCAACTGTGGATCATAGCACCAAAAAAATGGGCGGCTCGCGCCGCCCAAGACCTCAAGGAAAGGACAAGGTAATTTTACTCGATAGCCAGAATCCTCTGGCCTGAACCGAGCTCCATAGGCGTGACGAAGCGGCGACCGAGCGAGCGCCCAGCCGAACTTAAACCACCCTTTGAATTGGTATAACTGCGCGGAAAACAAACACCAGAACTGGTGTTTGCTGCAACGAAAACCCTCTCCAACGTGTGCGCGAACGCACACCAGCCATTACTTTTTTTAGCCATTTAACCCTCGTACGGCAAATTTTTTAGATGAAACTCATTCTTATTTAGGTTTAAGCAATTTGCAGGCCAACAGAAATTAATTATTTATAATCAATAATATAAAACTATCGATCGAAATTGTCATCGAAAAAAGTCGAGAATATGTAATTTATTCCGACAGTGATTTCCGACCAGGCCGGCCACACGCCAACGCCTGTAGATCGTTTATTCATGCGGACTTCCATCAGCGATCCTTGGAACTCCGCAACCTGTAACATTTTACAGGGTATCAATGTTGGAAAATTATTTTATGAATTTGAACAACAAGTTACGAGAAAATTTCGAAAATGTCTTTGACAAATTAATGATTTTTATCGTTGAAATGCACTGTAAAGTTTTCCGACGCACGGCCGATGCCACTAGGCGGCATCGGCATAGTGATGACATTTAAGCGCCGAGTTGGTCTGCGAGATCGACGAAATCCTTGGCATTGATTCCAAATCGCTTTTCGTGCTTCAAATCGTTTTTTCGATCCGGGTTGAATTCTTTCGGGCGCGTCACGAAGGCCGTCTGCATGCCGGTTTGCGCTGCGTGGTCCAGATCGTCTTTGTGGGCCGCGACCATCATCACCTGTTCCGACGGCAGATCGAGCAAACGCGCCGCGGTGAGATAGGATTCGGGATCGGGTTTGTAGTGTTTCGCCAATTCTGCCGAAAGGATCAGGTCCCAGGGCAATCCGCCGAACTTCGCCATGTTGGTCAGCAGCGACACATTGCCGTTGGAAAGGGGCGTGATAATGAATTTAGTTTTTAAGCGCTTCAAGCCGCGCACCGAATCGGGCCAAGGCTTGAGCCGGTGCCAGACCCGATTCAAATCGGCGATATCCGCTTCCCTGAGTTTCTTGATGCCAAATTTTTTCAATAAATCGTCAAGGATCATTCGATGCAGCACATCGATCGTTAGCCATGGCAATTCGCCTGTGCGCACGCGATGCATCGCCGGCTGATAACCGTCGCGCCAGGCGTCGGCGAACTCCGCAGGATCGACGTCCAAGCCTTTCTTCTCGGCCAGCGCGCGCATTTCGCGAATAATCGTGCCGCGATAATCGACCACCGTGCCGAACACATCAAACGTAAGCGCTTTAACCTGCTGTAAACTGCGTTTCATTAACGTACTCCCAAATAGTGAGGCACGAATGATACAAGCGAATGCGGGTACAAGTGAAGTCGCTACCCTCGCCGGCGGCTGTTTTTGGTGTGTCGAAGTGTTGTTTGATGAATTGTCCGGTGTTGCCGATGTGGCGTCCGGTTACATGGGCGGCAGAACGCCGAACCCAAGCTATCGAGACGTGTGTTCGGGAACAACTGGCCACGCCGAGGTCATTCAAGTTCACTTCGATCCGAAGGTGATTTCCTATCGAGAAATATTGGAGGTTTTTTTAACGATTCACGATCCGACCACATTAAATCGCCAAGGCAATGACGTCGGCACGCAATATCGTTCGGCAATATTTTTTCATTCACCGGAACAGCAGCGCATCGCGGCGGAAACGATCGCCGGATTCAATCGCGAGAAAATTTGGGATCGGCCAATCGTTACCGAAGTGACGGCAGCACAAACTTTTTATCCCGCTGAAGATTATCACCAGGAATACTACGTCAACAATCCCCAGCAGGGCTATTGCCAGATCGTGATTGCGCCAAAAGTTGCAAAATTCCGAAATTTGTTTCTTGCCAAGCTCAAGAATTCTTAAACCCGCTTAACAATCGCGATATACTTTCGCCCAGTCCCAATCTGTCTAACGAAAATCCATAAGTGACTGCTGCCATGGCCCAACCATTCGATCAATTCGCCACTATCGACGATCTTGGCGACTTCGCTCCGATCTTGCGCGCGCGCCCCGATATTTTGGTTCTGGTGAAGCTGTTTCGCGGCTTGCCGTCCGAGGACGTCGACATCATCGCGCACTATATGCGCGCCTACGTCGCGCTGGAAGATACCGTCGTATTTCGCGAAGGTGAGATTGGCGATGCGATGTTGTTCATCGTTGAGGGCATGGTGCATGTCTATCGCGGTGACCCGCTTGATGGCGTGACGCTGGGAATCCTAGATCGCGGCAAAACGTTTGGCGAAATGGCGCTGATCGAAAACATGCCGCGCTCCGCGACCTGCCTGGTTTTACATGACTCAATGTTCGCAGCCTTAACCCGCGATAATTTCCAGCGTCTGGCGGCTAATCATCCGCGGCTTGCCATTGCTGTGTTAAAGGAAGTCGCGCGCATGCTATCGAATCGCTTGCGCCACGCTAACGAATTTCGCGAAGGCGGCTTGTTCGATTTTCTCGATATAAAGTAATTCTTCGGTCACGATCGCTTTCTATTGCGAGCCGTATAGCCGCATCGTGCAGACGTTGCCGTTGGGACCATAATCGGTAACGAAACTCACAATTTGCAATTTCACGTAACGCGCGGTCACCGTTTCGAAGTTGAACTCGTGAAACGGCGCGCGCATATTTTTGTGATTGGGAATTTCAAACTCGCCGATTTTTTTAAACGGCCCGCGTTCCTGATCCGATACGAAAAGTGCGAGTAACTTGACGTTGTCGCTCGACTGCGCCTCGACGTGAACGGCGAGCGTCGCGATCGGCGTCGGCTGCTCCTTGTGCAAGCCGATAGTCGCGAACGATTGCTTGCTCAAGATCGTACATTTCAGCCCGTCCGTCTCAAGAATCCTCCGCCATCCTTCTTCGCCGGCAGCGACGAGCTGCGCGCCGTTCTCGGGACTGAACAGATTGATGCGTTCTGCCGCCGACGATTTGACTGCCGCGGCCTCCTGCACTAGGCCGGGATCGCTAGCAGCGACTTTTTCTGGCGATTTCGATTGTGCGAGCGGCGGCGAATTTTGTGGGATCGATTGCGGCATCGTGCCGATCAAACCAATGTGCTGGAGTACTGCCAACAACGCCGCGATACCGAGCGACAGCGCACCTGCGCCGACTACCCAGCCAGTTGGCGTTTGCAAAAGGGTTTTAGGTTTCGTAGCTGCATGAGAAATATTCGGGGCGCTTTTCGAGCTGCCGACGATTTGCAGCACGCTACGTTGAAGTTTTTCGTACTCCCGTTCCTTGTTCGGATTATCCTCACGCAAATCTGCCGTTTGCAGATGGCGAAACTCCAGCGGCGCTTCCACCGCATCGATCAACACCGGTACCAGCGCGTTGCGTTTACGCGCGCTGGAGGCTTCGTTGACGACCCATTCCGAATTCACCGCATCCCGCGACCACACGACAATCGCGCATTTGGCCTGATCGAGTGCGTGCTCGATGACGCGATGATAATTTTGGCCGTGGGCGATATCACGATCCCACCAAACGGAAAATCCAAGTTGTTCTAAGCGTTGTACCAACGGCGCAACGCGCTCGCGATCGGCGCTGGCATAACTGATAAATAGATCGCTCATATCGTTTTAACCCCCTTACAACGACATTTAGAACGCCGAGCCACAAGCCGCACTGTGCTTTTCTCGTGGCTTGGCATGCGCCAGGAGCCAATATCCATGCGGCTCCTGGCTTGATTATTGTTCGCGCAATACGCGAACCCGCTCGCTTGTACCTGGATGGGTGGAAAAATAATCGTTTCCGACGTCGTTGTCGGCGGCGGATTCGCCGCCATGCGCTTTTTCTAAACGCTCCAACATATTGGCCAAATAGCCGGGTGAAATACTGTTGTTCTTTAACATCGCCGCGCCGAACCCATCCGCCTCGCGTTCAAAATCGCGCGAGTAACGCGCTTGCAGGATCGCCGCCGGTGCGCTCGCCAAAATGCTACTGACATCGCCAAGATACCAACTCACCACCAAACCGACGATGGTTCCTTGCAACAATTGACGTAGGCTATGACGTTTTTCCAAATGGCCGAGTTCGTGCGCGAGCACCGCGTGAACTTCGCGATCATCCTTGGCCAGCGCGACCAGCTCGTCGGTCATCACGATATCGCCCGAGGGCAGTGCAAAGGCGTTCGCGCCGACCTGCGGACTCTTGCGAAAATGAATGGTATGGGAAACTTTTTTTCCGTTCGGCGGCGAAAGTTTCTTGAATCCGGCGATCAATTGTTTTTGCCGATCAGCCGGCAATTCGCTTGGCTTGAACACCGATTCGTCGAGAGCTTCCAGAACATGTTCGCCCAATTTCGCGATGGATTTTTCCGGCAATTGCTGCGCGATCGCATCGGCAAAAACCGGCACGCCATAGCGATACCCAGCCCAAATAAACGCGATGCTGAACACCAACGAACCGATCACCCATAGGCCGTTTTGCTGCCAGCGCACCACCGCTTTTTCTTGGTAGCCGGTTTGCGCGAGCAGGGCGCTCAAGCCCGCGTGGTCGCTTACTTCACAGATTGCACCGTCGGAAAATGTAATGAGCCGTGGTGCACTGCCCATCGGTTCCGACACGCGCAGGCTTGCGAGCGGCTCGTCGCGCGTGATGCCATCGCCTTCGATGCGTGCGCGATCGCCCGACACGGTGAGGGTCACAACGTGGCGGGTCGCGCTTTTACCGTCGAAATAGTTAGCTTGGATCACGATTCGGAGCCATCCTTCTGTCGTCCCCGCGAAGGCGGGGACCCATTTGGCGGTGGCAAGAATAGCGCAGTATGGATTCCCGCCTTCGCGGGAATGACAGTAATCAAAGCTTACCGATCATAGAAGATGGTTAAAACGAAATATCCACATCGAACATCTCCGCCGTCTCTTCGCCCGTCGCGCTTTGTTGCTGCGCCTGTCCGGCAAGAAATGCTTCCATCGAGCCGTGGGGCAAGAAGCCCATCGTTTCCAAACGATAGCGTAACAAGCGAATCGTCGCGAAAGGCTTGTACAAACCCAAGGTCAAAATGATCAAAATGAAATTGGTGAACGTGATGAAAAATAATTTTCGTGCCGAGACGTCGCTAACGAATGAATGCTCGCCAAGCTTGGTGTTGTTCCAAACAATGTTTTGGATCCGAGCTTGAATATATGGCCCAACCAGCGCCTGATAAAGTACAAAGAAAAAAATCACCATGACAATACCTGCAATACTTATCCATGGGCCTCGTGGTTCATCCGCGCCGGTAGAAAACGACTGAAGAATACCGGTACTTAGCAGGGCAATGATCAATACGACGCCAAGAATTCCGAGCAAAGCGGCACGAACATAAACTTTGTAAAACTGCCGCGATGTCGCGGAAAAACTAAATCTTGCTTGCCCAAACCGGCTGTTGCCGTGTTGATAGTTCTTGATTTGGTGATGGGTATATGGCCATATGAAATTGATTAACGCGGTAACTACGGTTAAGAAAAGGAAAATGCGGTAAGCCGCACCGTTTGATCCATCGAACCCAAAACGCAGTCCTCGATAGCTGCTGTTAAACAATTTGAATTGCAGCGAACGCTTAATCAAAATCGGAAATACAGCGGCCAATAGAACAATAACTAGAAGTCCGATCATGGGCGATACTTGCCAAGAAACCTGGAAGGCAATTAGTGCCGCTAGCGCAATGCCTCGACCTTTCAAAATCGCAATTGGATTACCGTGATAATCGAAGCTCGAACCGGCGAGCGACGTATTGCGGTATAGATATTGCATTTTCCGCACCTTCGCCCAGGCGGAATAGATGCCGAGCGTGATGATGGTTAACGCAATATTGACGATCCAGATGCTGAAATATTCCGAGCCTTTGCCCGTGAAGGTAAATGGCAACACGGATTCTTGATGTGCGATGGGTTGTTGTTCCATGGCAGCTCCCCTCAATTAATTTCCGTCAGTGTAGCTGATTTGGCAGCCAGGTCGTAACTTGCGGGAAGACAAACGCTAACACCAGCACGATGAGCGCCCAACCAAGAAACGGCAGGCTTTGCCACATCACCGGCGTGATGGAAATTTTTCCGATTGATTTGGCTTTCCGCGACCAACCAGGAGAACGGCCCGGCGGCCGCCAATAAAAATAAGATAACTGCTTACGCGTTGCACGATTCGCGCGGCCAAAAAAATCGCCATCAACACGCAGCCGACTAACAGCGATGCGGAAGTTGCCGCCGCGGGAATTTCCGTGCCGAGCAAAAGTTGATCGAGGCCGATCTGCACCACCGGCCAACTCTTCACGCCGAGCACGATAACGAGGACCAGCAAGATCACATCAAATAGCAATGCCAAGCGTAGCCGCCAAATTTCCGGCAAACGAGAGTCGATCATGTCGACACGAATCGTCACACCCGCACGAATGGCGAGGGCGAAGCCGATGAAACTAATCCAAACCAACGCAATGCGTGCGTATTGATCGGGCGCCGCCATGGGCAGGGTGATGAAATGGCGATCGAACATCATTGCGGCGACGATGCCGAGCAAAAACACCATCAACACCGCGATGAACCATTCGAACAATGTTTCGAGCTTAGAAAGCAATTGTTCCAACAAATCCATTGATAATTGCGTATTGCTGTGAATACAACGAAACTTTCCTCCCCTTGAAGGGGAGGGCAGGGTGGGGATGGGGGTGTTCGCCTTGCATCAAACCCATCCCCATCCCGGCCTTCCCCTTGAAGGGGAAGGGGTTTCCGCACGCGTTGCTTGAGGCGGTGTCGCGAAAGTTCCGCGGAATGACTCGTTGGAAAGGCGCATGCGCCGAGGTGGGCTTTCGCGCAACGCCCTCATTCTTGCATGTTGCGAATCTTGTCGACCAAACCCTTCGACCAGATGCCTTTGTCTTCGTAAGGTTTGTGAACATCTCCCCACGCGGCTTGAAATGCGGCGCGATCCGGGACGGTGTAAACGATGCCGGATTTTTTCAGTTCTTCCAAGCCGCGCTTATCGAATTCTTCTCCGAGGGTGGTCACCACTTTGCCGCGTTCGCGCGCAGCACGCACAAAAATCTCGCGTTGCTCTTGCGTTAGCGCCTTCCAACGTTTTTCATTGATGTACCACGCCGATACATCGTGAACATGATCGGTGGCCGACCAAAACTTTGAAACTTCCTGCCATTTGAACGTCAGCGTCAGATCGAATCCATTGTCTTGACCTTCTACTTGATTGCGCGACAGCGCCATGTAGATTTCATTGATGCCGAGCGGTACAACCTTCACGCCAACCTGCTCGAACATCGCACGGAACATATCGATGGGTGGAATGCGCAAACGCATTCCCTTCAGATCGGCGGGCGTCTTGATCGGGCCTTTGGTTGTAACGATTGCACGCGGGCTGCGCGCGCCGGCGACGGCGAAAATGCGCAGGCCCGCTTGCTTCGCGAGATTCTCGTACATCTCTTGAAAGATCGGGCCGTTCATGATTTCGGCCGCTTTCTCTTTATTTTTGTACAGATATGGCGTGTAGGAAATATTCAGCGGCATGCCGCCTTTTAACTGCCCGGCGTTCGCAACGCCTAGAAAAGCCATGTCCACCGTGCCTAGTTGCATACCGGAGATCAACTGCAAAATATCGCCGATTTGACTGTCCGTATAAACTTGAATTTTGATCTTGCCTTGGCTTTCTGTCTCGACGATTTCGGCAAATTTCAGCATGCCTTTGTGCAGATTGCTGCCGCTGACGAACGTGGTACCGAAGCGCAAGGTGAGGTCTGCCGCGACGCCAAGATTGGCTGCGCAAAGGCACGCGAGCACAAAGAAAATTTTGAAAATGGATGTTACTGCGCCTCCGCTTTTAAATTTTTCCAACGTTGCGGGTATAGTACGCGCAACGTCGGGTAAGTTTCTATGACTGCGCCTGACAAATAGATTTCAGCACCGCATCGTGCTTGTCATTCTGAGGCCGTGAGGCCGAAGAACCTGCTTTTGTTAGATTGGAGAAAGCAGATTCTTCGCGTCGCTCAGAATGACAAGTTTTGATTTTGGACACCGATTTTTCCGAGGATAAACATGATGAAATTGAAGTTAATTATTAGGCTGTTGTTAATGCTTGGCGCGATTGCTGGTCAATCGAGTAGCGCCGCCGAGCCCGCTAATCTTGCCAAAGCAACATTTGCCGGCGGTTGCTTTTGGTGCATGGAGCCGCCGTTCGACAAGTTGCCGGGCGTGGTGTCGACGACGTCCGGCTATACCGGCGGGAAGAAATTGAACCCGACCTATCGCGAAGTGTCAGATGGCGAGACGGGCCATACTGAAGCCGTGCAAATCGTTTACGATCCAGCGAAAGTGACTTACGAACAATTGCTGAATGTGTTTTGGCGCAATATCGATCCTACCGTGCGAGATCAGCAGTTTTGCGATCACGGTTCGCAATACCGCACCGGCATTTTTACTCACGATGGCGAGCAAAAAAAGCAAGCAGACGCTTCGCGCGCGGCGTTGATGAAAGCCAAGCCGTTCAAGGCCGATATTGTTACGGAGATTGTTGCGGCGAGTACGTTTTATCCGGCGGAAGATTATCACCAAGATTATTATTTGAAGAATCCGGTGAAGTATAAATTTTATCGATTTAACTGTGGCCGCGATGCGCGGTTAAAGGAATTGTGGGGCGAAGCGCCGAAGTAATGATGGGTAAATGACTAAAAAAATTGTATGGATTTTCACGCTGCTTGCGATCGCGACGTTGTTCGTCGTCGGCGCCTGCGCGTCGAAAAATGCGAACTACAACGCCGCACGCAATCACCATACGCCGGAGGGTTTTCGTAATCTTCACACGGAAAAGCATCCCGGCGGCTTTTGGAAATGGAAGCGCGATCAGTGGCGCGAAGGATTGCCGAAAAAGCCCGACGGCGGCTATCAATTTCCGCTGTTAAAACCGGATGCGAAATTTCTCGCATCCAATCGCACCGAGTCGACTATGACTTGGATCGGCCACGCTACGCTGCTATTGCAGATGAAAAGCGTGAACATTTTGACCGATCCACATTTTTCCGAGCGCGCATCGCCGGTGGATTTTGCCGGGCCGAAGCGTGCGGTGCCAGCGGCGATGAGCATTGACGAATTGCCGCCGATTGATGTCGTCGTGATTTCGCATAATCATTACGATCATCTTGACGCCGCCAGCGTGATCAAACTCAATAAGCGCAGCAACGGGAAAACCTTATTTCTCGTGCCGCTAGGTTTAAAAAAATGGTTCAATGCGCGCAAAATAGAAAACGTCGTCGAGATGGATTGGTGGGACGAGCGCAGCGAGCTCGGCGTCAAGTTTGCGTTTACGCCGATGCAACATTGGAGTAAGCGCACGCTGTGGGACACCAATCAAGCGTTGTGGGGCGGCTGGGTAGTGCAAGCAGAAAATTTCAAATTTATTTTTATCGGCGATTCCGGTTACTCAAAAGATTTCGCTGAAATCTACCGTCGCTACGGCGCGATGGACTTGGCCGCAGTGCCGGTTGGCCATTACGAACCGCGCTGGTTCATGAAAATGCAACACGCCAATCCGCCGGAAGCACTGCAAATGGTGCAGGATTTACATGCGACCCAAGCGGTAGGCGTGCATTGGGGAACGTTCGATGATTTGACCGACGAGTCGCTGACCGATCCGCCAAAGTCGTTGGCCGCCGCGCTCGCCGAGGCTAAACAGCCACCAGAAAAATTAAGGCTGATGGCTCACGGCGAGACACGAAGGCTTGTGATGAGATAGTTAGGCTATGCGTTCAAGTTCCAATTGGACTGCTTTACATTGTCCGCACTTTGGCATACGGCAAAAATACCGCAGCAAAAAGCAGCGCAATTGATAGCGTCTTGCGTGGAATGCGACGCCATGGGATGATCCTTTTCTATGAGGCGCCCGCCGTCATTCGCGAAACTAACGCCGCCGATATTGCCGGAGATTGTTCAGCGTCCACGTCTTTTTCGCCTTCTCGACAAGGCACGTCAACGACCTGTGGTATGGATCGCGGGGCCGCCCGGTAGTGGAAAGACGACGTTCGTTGCAAGCTACCTTCAAGCAAAGGCAAGCTCTGTCTTGTGGTATCAGTTGGATGCGAGTGACAAAGATCCGGCGACGCTGTTCCATTATCTCGGCCTTGCCTTCCGGCAAGCGAATCCACGGACTCGTACGCTGCTGCCGCATTTGACGCCGGAGTATCTGCTCGGGCTACCGATCTTTGCGCAGCGTTTTTTCGAGCAACTGTTTCGGCGCATGCCACCCGAAGCGGTGTTGGTCTTTGACAACTACCAAGTCCTAACCGACGACTCGCCCGTTCATGAAGTGATCCGCATTGCCGCAAGTGGCCTGGCCAATGGTATGAGGTTGATTGTCATGTCACGCTCGAAACCACCTGGGACACTTGCCCGCCTTCAAGTAGAGCACCAGATGATATTGATCCCGGTATCGTAGATTGGCAAGGTAAGGTGCGGAACAATGATCTTTCCGTACTTTGCACAAAAGCGTTGGAATTGGGCATCGAGTCAGATTATGTACGCGTCCTGATTCGCAAACGTCATCTCTTACCCACTGCTTCGGCCACCCATCTTGAGGTCTGGCCGTGGCCCGTCAAGGTTTACACCTTCGGGCGATTCGCCGTGGCGAAAGACGGCTCGCCGATCACGTTCACGGGGAAGACGCAAAAGCGCCCGCTCGATCTCCTCAAAATTGTAATTGCATTTGGCGGACGCGAAGTCAGCCAAACGCGAATCATCGACGCACTGTGGCCTGAGGCCGACGGCGATTCCGCTATCGCCGCCTTCAATATGGCGCTCAAGCGGTTGCGCGAGATGCTTGGTCATCCGGACGCGTTACTCTTGAGCGAACGAAAATTCACGTTGAATTTCCAACTTTGCTGGGTCGACGTCTGGGTTTTCGAGCGTGCGATTTCTCATACGCAACCTACAGCAGCAGATCTCGTGCTGAGCCTCTACCACGGCCCGTTCCTTGGCGACGATGAGCAAGCTTGGTCAATTTCTATACGGGAACGGTTGCATGCATCATTCGTGGAGCACGTTCAAGTGGTCGGTAAGGAATTGGAAGCTAGTGGGGATTGGGCAAAAGCGGCGCATTGGTATCAGCGCGGACTGCGCCCGAACGATCTCGTCGAACAATTCTATCAACGCCTCATGGTATGTCAGTATCAACTCGGCCACCGAGCCGAAGTACTTGCCACCTATCAGCGCTGCAAAAAAGTCCTTCAAATTCATTTGCAGATCGCGCCGTCCGCCACGACCGAAAAGTTATATCGAACCATCAGCGCCTGACAGCATCGCCCGAAACGTCTGTTTTTTTTGTTTCCCTTAGGGTTGCCCTGCTTTTGTTAGTCATCCGTTAGTTCGGCGCGTGTAATTTATGTTGTGTGTGAGTTACGGCACGCGCTACACTCTCCTTCAATAAGATTGAGGGCCGACGATAAGGCGCACCGCGAATCAAGACAAAACGACCGTTAACTCACGCTAAAAAAACGATTTAAAACCATGGAGGTTCGGGCTGGCGATGGAGAATTTTATCGAAAGATCACCCACGCGTGATCGCATGGGCAACACTTGGCTCCAACGTAACATGTTGCCTATTGTTGCGTCTGCATCACTTACTCTTTACGTTATGTCGGCGCCGTCTCACGCAGAGGACCTATCATTTCCCCGATGGTGGATTCACACCGGTGGCGTTACCCATCACATCAGCAATGACAGCAACAGAAACGGCGAAAACTATGGCTTGGGTGTGGAATACAAGTTTTCGCCCACGCAAGCAGTGGCGGCTGGCTACTTTCGTAATAGCTTTGACCGCAATGCCCCTACAATTGCCTACGCCTGGCTGCCATTGAAACTGGGGCCTGTGCGCGTCGGGGGCGTTGCGGCGATAGCGGGCGGCTACGCTAATCGCACCGGCGCGCTCGCCGCAGTGATACCCTGGGCCGAGATCACTTGGAAGTACGTCGGACTTGAGCTGGGTGTGGTACCCGTACGAAATGGAATCGTAACGATGCAATTCAAGTTTCGTCTTGATTGATTGTTCCAAGGTCGGCAGCACCTCGGCGGTACCAATTACTCGAAAAGAGCGGTAGTGGGAATCAATGTGGGGGCAGTTCTGGCCCTAGGATAGTGGCTAACCTAGGGTTGTCCGGTCTGGTTATGCATGGCTGAGAGCCAGTATCCATGCGGGTTCTGGCCCGCTTTTAATAATCGAATAATCGATACGGGCCGAGCAAAGTGAGCTCGTAGGCAATGAGCGCCGCGTAGCCGATGAATGTCGCTAACAGAATATGGACGGCGCGTACCTTAAGAAAAAATGCGAATCGCTGATGCAAGATCAACAGCATGACCGCGCCGATCGTTAGCGCCATTTTTACGCCGACGAAAATATACATACCCCGATCAAGCAAATAGGCCATGAAAGGATTCAGTTCCGAGCCGCCGCGAGTAATCAATTCGAGCGTAAAAAAAGCATCGGCAACGCACAGAAGCGCGATGCCTACCGCCAACACAAAAAGCGGTACACCATACCAGTCGGTGTAGTAAACCACGACCTCGCCGTCGCGCCGTAGCTCGCGTCGCCGCGAGTAAAAGAACGCATAGATCATGCTCTTCAAACCGATTTTGCGGCGCTCTTGGCGGTCACGGCGATTTGCAGTTTCCGATGCTTGCGCGTTGGTCTTTTTGTTATTGCTCGAACTCACGCCGATAGGCTCCCAATGTCTATCTACCGATTAGTTTTTCCAGCTCGGCCCGTGATATCGGGCCTATCCGATGAAGAATTTTTTTCCCTTTGGGATCATACAGAAACGTCGTCGGCAGCACTGAAATTTTGCCGAATTGCGCGCCGATTTTGTCGTCGCCCAGGACTAAAGGATAGTTCATTCCCTGCGTTTCGGCGAACTCGAAAACTTGCTTTTGATCGTCAAAGTCAATCGCAACGCCAATGACAACTAGGTCCTTACCTTTATGTGCGGCATAAAGCGCGGAAAATTCGGGAATTTCTTCGAGGCACGGGGGGCACCAAGTGGCCCAAAAATTGACCAGAACCCACTGACCTTTGTAGCCGGATAGTGAATGTACCTTGCCGTTGGTATCGGCAAGGCGAAATTCGTCCGCAAAACTCACGCCGAGCGAATAACCTAAGAGCAATAATGCAAATGTAGCTGACCGGATCAAACTGACTGCATGACAGAAAATGATTGAAGCTGGACTGATAGTTGCGGCTGATTTCACAGATACTCCGTTAAATTATCGATTTTTGGTTCTTTAATCAGTGACTTTGCATTAGAATTCTAGCAACTAACGCATTCCGAGGGAGCGCATGTCTTTCAAGTTTTCCGTTCCAACCCCTGATCCTGTTGATTCTGGCCAACACGTTATGCGTGCTAAGCAGGCGAAAACGTGGCTTGATACCTTATCCGGTCAGCCATTGATGGACTCGGCACGCGCCATCTACACCTCGCTCTACGGCAGTAACCGCGTGCGTTTAGACGACGACGAACGGTTTAAGTTGCTGGAAGTTTACGGCGAAAAGCTTCATCCGGTTTTAGTTTCGTTGTCATTTGATTTTAATGAAGTGCGCCTACCGTTGACAGAAGCGGCACGGGAATCCGCCAATCTCAGCCGCGATTTGTTGATCGAGTTCGCTTATGGTTATAAATCGATCCTGTTAGAAAAAGCCAACAAACTTCTTCTGTTTAGCGCTAAACGTCAGTTGCCGATATTGCTTCATCGGGCTATGAGCGCCTTGTCGGATTTGTTAACGCTGTCATACAAAACTTATACGCCAACCCCGGCCGGTGTGTGGCACGAGATTCATCAAATTTATCACTACGCGCAATTTCACGCATTGCACGATCAGGCGCTCGATCCTGCGCACAACCCGGAATCAACTTCAACGATTAGCGTCGTTTATAAGCAAGCGCTGTTACTTGCATTGGCGGATCCCTATCGTTTGATGCCGGGTGAAGTGGAAAAAGTCGCGAATATCATCGGTCACTTTAGCGGCGGCGCGATTATCATGCCGTACTCGCCCGACCTCGCCGGCGCCGGTTCATTTCTGGTGCAAAGCGACAGTGATCGCGCGCCCAAGGCCTTGGCGGCAATTTCCAACGCGGCGCCCGCACCGATTGATAAGGTTATCAGCACCGCCAACTTGTCGTTTACGTTAAGCGAATTGATTCATCAGCTCGACAGCGGAATGCCATTAAAGTCTTTGACATTGCCATTTATTGGAACGTCAGCGCAAGCGAGCGATTTATTGCGACGCCTATCACGTGCATGGAGCGTGCCGCCAAAACGCGCATTCAATCGCCAGCCCGCCGCGGCGGTTGCTGAAATTTGCGCCGGCATTAAGGCGATTAATCATTATCTTACGGTGCAGTCGGATCCCGCCTTAAATGCCGAGCAGGCGCGCTTGAAAACGGCAACGACATTGTCGTTTAAGGCCGTTGCCGCGGGTACTGAAGCGGAAGTTCAGCCCGACTATTTGACCAACCATTGCGAAATTTTGAACCAAAGCGCAAGCGGCCTTGCCGTGCGCAAGACGCCCGATTCCAAACCGTTGGTCGCAGTGGGTGAGATCATTGGCATCAAGTTGCCGGACAAGGATGCTTGGAACATCGGCGCGGCGCGCTGGGTGCAGTCGAACGACGCGCAGGAGATTGAACTCGGCATCCAACTTTTGGCGCCGAACGGTATTCCACTCTTCATTGAACCCGCTAGCGGTCCGCTGGTGCGTAAGTACGAAGCGCTGCTGCTACCGAGCATGGAGGCACTCCGCCAAACCGCCGTGATATTGGCCCCGCGCGATACCTATCGAGAAGGTGCGGAATATAAGCTGGAACACAAGGATCGCATCGATCGAATCAAGGCGACTCGGTTGGTCGAGCAAACCACCCATTTCGAATTATTTCAGTTTGTCGCCGCGTAGCTGATGCAAGACGTGCTGGTGCTGTATTACAGCCAAGGCGGAGCAGTAAAACAATTGGCGCAATTGGTCGCACGCGGTGTCGAGCAGGTGCCGGGTGTGCGTGCGCGATTGCGCACGGTTCCGAAGGTCGCACCGATTACGCAAGAAATCGCTCTCGCAGTACCCGATACCGGCGCGCCCTACGTTGAACTCCAGGATTTGCAGGATTGTATCGGGGTCGCGTTAGGTTCGCCAACGCGCTTTGGCAATATGGCCGCGGCGCTGAAATATTTTTGGGATGGCACCTCCGAGCTGTGGCTCAATGGTGCGCTTGCCGGCAAGCCAGCGGCAGTGTTTACCTCAACCGGAACACAGCATGGCGGCCAGGAAACCACGTTGATTTCGATGATGCTGCCGTTGTTGCATCACGGCATGCTGATTGTTGGATTGCCTTACACCGAGTCGGCACTATCTACCACACGCAGCGGTGGATCGCCCTATGGCGCGAGTCACGTATCGGGCTTAACTAACGATGCGCCGATCAGCGAAGACGAAAAAAAATTGACGCTTGCGCTCGGCAAACGACTCGCAGAAATTGCCGTTAAACTCAAGCAATAATGATGATGAGCTTCCCCATCATCATATTGCAGAGCGTTTTTAGCCTACGGATCGCGGCAACCGCGCCGTGCCGCTCATCAATCGCGGCGTGCCGCGTCCGCTACGCTAAAAACGCTCTGCATTCTGCCACGGCTTCGGCACCGTACGTGGAAGTTACATTGAGCATACATGCCAGGACAGTGCTGGCAAATGCTTTCGTATGTGCAAAGTTGGAATAAGTCACGGCTAAACTCTTGTCATGGGTCGAAGTGCAGATTTAGTCCTGCCACTCACGCGGACCAGCAGATAAACGGTACACAAATCGAACTTGCGGTGCCCCGCGACCACAGCTAATTTCGCATTGCTGACGCCGAAATGGGCATACACAAAAACTGACTCGTAAAGTAAAGTCAAGCGGTCAGATCGACGTGTATCTCGCCGCTCCATGCGATAGAAGCCGATCAGTGAGATGGCAGTCATTTTGTACCACGCGCCTTATGAACCGACCGCGACACAGAACCCGGTGACGTGTAACCAGGCCACGGCCGTCCAGAAGCGACAGGGCAATTTTTCCAATTCGCAGCGAGAGGCCATTTCTGATCTCTTATCAAAAATCGAATTGCGCTCGCAATGTGACCGCCCGCTCGTCGTCTGTCGTAGCCGTTTGGCTGGGAGAGGACGAAGTAACGGTCACCGGCGAGCCGAATTTGGTGAGATGGTAGTTGAGTAAGAAACGGGTGTTGGGGTTGGCGATCCACTTTAGACCCAAGCTCAAACCTTTCGCCTCGTTTGTCGGAACCGATGTCGCGGTGGGAATTAGTACACCTGTGCCGGGGTTTGTGCTTCCCACCGACAGCAATGAAAAATCGGACGCATCCCACTTCGTATAGTGCAGGCCCACTTCCCACGCACCCCACCCACTGCCCCTTGGCGAGAAATTGTTCTTCGGACGTAGGCGCCCGAACACGCCATTGGCGTAAGCGTCGGCGTAGCGTTCACCCGTCAGCAACCAAGCAAAATTCAGATAGTATGTATTGATCTTGCGGTCGTAACTTTCTCCGGCGGCGCTGGTGCCCGAGAAGTTGGCATTGACGTACTCCATTTGCGATTTGAATGGGCCATAGGCCAAGGCCGCTTCTAGGCCGTAGCGGGTTCGGCGCACGTCGTCACCGGTAAAAGGTTCTGGGTTGAAGAAGGTAATGCCGCGCGCATCCGTGCGCGCGCTTGGGGCCCGTCCCACCGCAGTGTGCCCAGTCGAGAACGCAGCGCCGATGTGGTACACGGCATCTTTCGCCTGAAACATTTCGGCGATGTTGGCCGCAAGGCGGCCGGTGACATCCTTCCCGTCCGCGGTATTGTTGGAATCGTTGGTGTTCTTGCCGGAATGGTTAGTGTAGGCTAGGCCGTAGTAGAGGCCCGTGGTCGGGGTTCCGAACACCATCACACCGCGCGACTTGCCTTGGGCGAGGAAAGTACTGCCCCACGAGCGCTCCATGAAATCGATGAAGCGATCGCTCATCAGCGTCTCTAGGCTGAAGGGCGTGTCGAATTGGCCGAAACGAAAACGCGCCTGCTTCCACCAATTCACATTAAAGTACGCCTCATCCAAGTGCGACGAGCCGGTAGTAGCGACGGTGGTGGTGTTGCAAGTCGGTGTAGAGCACACACTGGCGGTCGAGCCGCTCAACCCCGCGAAATCCCCAACCACTTGGAATTCGTAGTCGTCCCAGAACTTGCCGCGGGCACCAAGGTAGGCGCGGCGAATGTCGAACGTATCGGCGTTCAATGCGTCCGCTCCGCCGAAATTGCGATAGTCGAATTGAATGCGACCGCTTAGCGCAATGGCGTTACGTTTGTCGGCCGACTCCCAAACAAAACCGTCTTTGAACGAAGTTTTTATCTCGTCCTTGACGGGATCATCGGTTTTCGCTTTGGCGTCGGCGGGAGTCTGGCCATCGGGTTTTACTTTGACGTCGTTGGCAGCGGGGGGGGTGGATTTTTTCGCCTCTCGACCGTTTTTTAGGGTGCTGAATTCTTGTTCCGTCAACACGCCTTTTGCCTTGAGGACGTCAAGCAGGTCTTCGAAGTCATCCGCGCCTGCTTCAATAGGTCCCAATGCAACAGCCAAGGCAAAGAATGCCGGGGCGCCCAATCTTAACCCACCGCGCGATTTTGGCACACGGCTGGGATGAAAGCGTTTACGCATGCCCATATCTGCCTCCGAGTCAGTTCATGTCGCGGAAATTCATGAAACCGCCGGGCTAATTACTTCCTGCCGGTCGTAAAGTTGGTTTCAACAAGCGATGTATTACCGTCGGGCGACACCGTGCCTACGGCAAGTTTATACTCGGTACCGGGGAGCAGAAAGCCATCCGGCACCGCAAAAGAAGTTGCGTTGCCCGGCAACTTCGCCGTGATGCTGAGCCCGGACTCTTCTTGTTCGATCGCAACAACGCAGGCGGCTAGATTCTTGGGGACAGTCCACTTAATGCGCTGACCCTTGACCGGCACTCCTTTTGCGTCCGCGCGTGGGCTAACAACGGTGGCGACGTCCGGCAGTTTGTGGCTCAGCATCGCTTTGCTAAGGAGTTTGACGCCGGTAACGGTGCTGCCCGTAAACGTGTATTCTCCCTCTGGGAAATCGGCTTGAATGCTACCGTCATTCTTCGGCTCCGGAGATTCCAAAGTGATGTGCTGAAGCCCAAGCTTGGTGTCGGGAGCCTTGAAATCGATCACCGTACGGCCGCCCGGAGCCGTCACTTTAAGTGCGGCCAATCCAACACCGCCTCCTATGGCCTCGAACATAACTTCGGCATCCTTGTCTGTGGCATTCTGTTCGAAGTAGACCACCGCTTTCTCAAACTTTTCCTCTGCATGTGCGAAGCCATGAGAAACCAATAACAGCATTGTTATGGAACAAAGCGCGCGGTTCATATCAATCTCCATAGAGGTTAAGCCATCGCATTACCATGTGTATGTAAGCGTCGTGAAAATCCCATTCGCGGTATTGCCGGTACCGCCTTCATTCAGCGAGTAGTCCCAGTTGCGGGAATACTCAACCGCCAATTTGACACCGTCCAACACATGCTCGCCCGCAGTCAAAAGCAATCGTTTTTTGGGAACAAACCCGACCCGGGTCGGTTCACCATTAACTAACCGCGTCGCCCCCGCCAGATCACGGCTCTGCGAATAACCCACGGCCACAAAGGTCCCGTGAGCACCAATCGTCTCGACCCACGGATTCCAGTCAAACTGATAGCCCATTGAGACTTGCCAGGCGGCTGGCTTGATGCCGACCGAATGCGTACGGGGATCATCGATTGTTGTCCTGCCCTGATCATCGAAAAACGTCGCGCGTTTAAGTGCGCTATTCCACTCGGCAACGAGCGATATGGGACCGAGGGTGGATTTGACGCTCACCGCCATACCGGGGACGAAACCGATCTGGTCCAAGAACCCGCGATATTCGGCTTCCAGAAATCGACTATCAAAAACCGAGCTGTTGTAATCGACATCGATATCGATTGACCAGGGACAAATGCCGATCCCGCGCAGTTGGTCGTAGGGGCGACCACAATGTCCTCGGGTGCGAAATCCCGCGGTTGCGCCAATGTGGTTACGCGGTTTCAACCCACTGTCGGGTTCCCTAAACGTGTTTCCGCTGTATAAATAGATCCCCCCATTGAAAGGCGGAGGGTCAGGCGTGAAATTTATGGGTGTTAGCGGCTTCGGCCGCGTCGGCGGAGGATTGTAGCCAAGCCGTCTGGCGAGCGAGCTGATGATGGGATTGATCACCATTGGCTTGACCGGCGGCACAATCACCGGTGGCGTGGCTGGGGTCAGGGCGGGGGTCGGAAACCCGAAGCCAATGCCAATGGCGGTGTTTCTGAACTCAAACGCCTCGATGGTCAATGGACTTTCGGTGGATAGTACGTCGGTGCGGAGTACGCCCGTCGAAGTTCCAAAGGGCAAAATCATTCGGCCGGCCTTCAAGAAGGGCGGAAATCGCTGTGGATCGCCTATGGTAATAAGCGCCGTGTCCAGGTTGATGCGATCGACCCCCGTCTTAAAGTCACTGCTCGTTGGAAAGACGGCATCCGTACCGTTAACATACTCGACGACGACGCTTCCCAAGGTCCAATCATTTGCCTGTATCTCAAGATCGAGCTCGAAGGTGCTCAACTCAAGCTTGCTGTTCGACACACCCGAGAAGTCCTTAATGCGTCCAGCGGTCACCTGAAGGGCGCCGCCCAAGGACACGGACTCGTTGATCTTCGAGCCCAACGTCGAGATGGAACTTCGAATAATGGAACGCACTGCGTCCTGTTGAGCCATTTTCGAGATCTCCAATTCTTTGACCCTTTGCTCAAGCCGATCCCGATCGCGGCTCTCGACACCTATGTGCTGAGTCTCGGCTACCTCTTTCTTCTGTCCGGGTCGCGGAGGAACCGCCTGCTCGGGGCTGCGCTTCTCTGCAATCTTGGGCGGCAACTCCGGCCGTTCCTGTTTCCCGCCCTCAACCCCATCTTTCTGCGTTTGGGTATCTACTTTTTTCTGTGCGCGGTTATTTTGAGCGGAAGCCTGCTCGCGCTTGGACCTCTCCGCTTCGAGCGTAATAACCCGATTGGCAAGCGCCCTATTCTCTGCCTGTAGTGCTTTAATGGCGCGTTTCATTGTCGCGATCTCGTTAGCACCGGCGGCGACCGCCCAAGATGGCAGGCACAGCGCAAGACAAAACAACGCAGCCGCTCGGACACGTTTGGATGTTTGACCCGAATTCATCGCATGGCCCGCAGAATTTGCCCGCAACTCATACTGTCTCGAAATCGCGCGTACAGATACGCGGCGGAACGGCATCGGTCCAACCCGGATTCGGGTCTTCGCTGTGCCGTCCACCATGCCGCTGTCATTTCTTGTCGCCTTTGCTCAGAACCATATCCTCTACAGGTGAAGTGCGACTGTACTCATAGGCGCGCTGTTCTAAGTCAAGCGCCGCGGCGTGAGCCTCCGCCATTGCCTCGAGGCTCAATTGCTCGACCTTGACTAACACCATTTCCTCCTTACTTTTATCGGCACCCCTGAAGCCGATGCGAACAATATGTGCTGGACCGCGAGGTCGAC
>JANOLP010000239.1:0-3142 GCA_031419835.1 Pseudomonadota bacterium
ATTTTTACCGGATTTAGTTCCGGTTTGCCGCTCTATATTTTGATTCAATTGCTGCCGGCGTGGTTGCGCTCTGAGCAAGTGGATCTCAAGGCAATCGGATTTTTTGCATTGATCCAATTGCCATATAACTGGAAATTTCTCTGGTCGCCATTGCTGGATCGCTTCGCCATTCCAATGTTCGGCAGGCGGCGTGGCTGGATTTTGGTCACGCAAATTCTGTTGCTAATTTCGATTCCCGTATTCGGTTTTTTTCACCCAAAATTGGACTTGTGGACAATTGCATATGTAGCGACCGCGATCGCTTTCTTTAGCGCCAGCCAGGATATCGTGCTCGACGCCTATCGCCGCGAAATCTTGAGCGATACGGAGCTTGGCCTTGGCAATTCCGTACACGTCAATGCCTATCGAGTTGCGGGTTTAGTGCCCGGCTCATTGTCGTTGATTCTTGCGGACCGTATGCCATGGACCGGGGTTTTTCTGATTACGGCATTGTTCATGCTGCCCGGCATATTGATGACGATTTTTGTGTCCGAGCCAAAAATCGTCGGCACGCCGCCGAAGACGTTGCGTGAAGCAGTGGTTGAGCCGTTTCGCGAATTCATTCAGCGCAACGGATTGAACAGTGCGCTGTTGGTCCTCGCTTTTATTTTTCTCTACAAGCTAGGCGATAGCATGGCCACGGCGCTTGCCACGCCGTTTTACATTGACATGGGATTCACCAAAACCGAAATCGGACTGATCGCGAAAAACGCAGGTTTGTGGCCCAGCATTATCGGTGGCTTAATCGGCGGAATTTGGATGTTGAAAATTGGCATCAATCGCGCCCTTTGGTTATTCGGCGTGGTGCAATTGGTGTCGATTGTCGGCTTTGCAATTCTTACTTATTTCCCGCAAAACAAAATGGCCCTCGGGCTCGCAATCAGTTTCGAAGCCGTCGGCGTGGGTTTGGGCACGGCCGCTTTCGTGGCGTTCATCGCACGTACAACCAATCCGGCTTACACCGCGACGCAGTTCGCGCTTTTCACCAGCCTCGCTGCATTGCCGCGCACCGTGATTAATTCTTTTGCCGGTGTCATCGTCGAGCACATTGGCTGGCTGAATTTTTATTGGCTATGCATGCTGCTGGCGGTGCCCGGCATGCTGTTGCTATTCAAAGTCGCGCCGTGGAATGAGAAAAATCTCAACTAGCACCGCGCCACGAGCCACACCGCGTTTGCCTCCTGGCAAGGCATAGGCTGCGGGCCAGTATCCATGCGGCTTCTGGCGGCATTAGTTCGGACCGTATGGCGTCCGAAATTTACCGTTAGTTATCCGAATTCACCAATGCCTGCGTTTCTCGCGATGGCGCCAAACCCAATACGATCGACAACATGTCGCGGCAGCGGCGGAATGCAATTAACGCCTCGGCATCTTTACCGAGTCTCTTAAGACAAAAGATCAAGCGCTGATATGTGTCTTCGCTGAGGTTATCGAGGTCGATGGCGCGCTGATAAATATCGGTCGCCTCGCCGAATGCTTCGATGCGCTCAAGCGATTGGCCGATACGCAACACGGCACGGCGAAACTTGTTGGCCAGTCGGTCGCGTGTCACGAGCACGCAACTGATTTCAGATTCTTCCGGGAGAAAGTGTCCACGATATTTTGACATTAGGTGCTGTGCGTCGCTTAGCGCTTGAGGCAAATCGGCCTGTTCGAAGGATGCTTCAAGAATACGATCTGCCAAGGACTCGAAAGGCGCCACGTCGCACCACATTTGGCTCCAATCAATCGAAACTTTTGCTTCGTAAACGATCAATGCGGCATCCGACCCGAGAAGCTTGCGAAGACGGTGAATGCTGGCCTTCAAGTTATTTTGCGCCGCGTCACCGTCAAGATCGGGCCATAGCGCCTCGAGAAGCTGGCTTGAGCTCACGTCACGGCCACCAAGCGTTATCAAGACCTTCAACAAGTCGAGCACCTTACGTTGGGCTTTTCGTGATGGCGCGTATACGGCACCGCCAATTGAAAGCTCAAAGCGGCCAAGAGTCGAAACCTTGGTCGGCCACGGCCAGGATTCCAATTCATGACTCGGCGCAACGAGCTTTCTGTGTCGGATCAAACGTGAGATGTATTCGGGCTGAATATTGGCGCTTAATGCGCGTGCGCAAAGTCGAGACATCATCGGCGCGATCCACTGAGCGGATCCCATCTGATCGAATCGACTCCCTATGTCAAATGCGTCGGTGAGGAGTTTGTTCGCATTATCGGTATTACCCAATCCGAATGTTGCATCGGCTTCGATCAGCAATATCGTAAAGTCGAACAGTGGGCTCTTTGTTCCATCGTGGTTTTCATCAATTTGGCGCAGAGAATCTATCGCGGATCGATGGTCTCGCATTTCATTCAAGATAATCGCTTTGCTGATTAGTCCATGCAGATGAAAATTGGGTACGCCTATGTGCTCGCATAACGACATACCCGCTTCGGCGTTTGACAATGCGGATGACGTGTTTTCATTCAGCAGCGCCTGCCACGATTTCAAACCATGGAACATAGCTTGTTGTACCGGATGGGACGGACCAATCAGCGTTTCGAGTTCTTGCGCGAGTTTATGGCGCAGGTCTGGCACATCGTTCACCATCGTGGCATAAAAGTAGTACAGCAATATTTTGTCACGTACGACAACGAGGTTGTTCTGTTCGATAATCGTAAGTGCATCGCGCGCCGCTTCTAACGCTCGATTGGGAGAGCCGCAGAGTGTGCCGTTGCATGAGAGCGCAATTTTCCACCAAGCCAGGTAAAGCGGCGCTACGATTGACGATTCAATAATGGGTTGCACAATACGGACCAAGCGTTGCGCGAGTGCATTGTCTCCCCACCAACTGGCGAGGTGAAGCATGAACGCCGCGGTCACCACCTTTAATCCAAGATCAATATTTTCGTTGAGTAACGCACTCAAGCGAGCCATGCATGCCGGTAGGAGGGAATGCCTGGGCTGGTGATAGATCAGCAGGATTAAAAAACTCGACAGAATCTGAAATTCTATTTCGAGAGTGGGCCATTCCTTGTGCTCGACTATTAATTTTTCGAGTATTGGAATCCACTTATCCGCCGGCTCGAAGTTGACGTATTCATAGAATATGCTGCTGGCCGCGCCCGATGC
>JANOLP010000240.1:0-45026 GCA_031419835.1 Pseudomonadota bacterium
TCGCTCAGCGGCATACGCCCTAACGAGCGATGCGTAACAGCATGAGATCCGATCTCAATGCCGAATTCGGTGAGTTCGTGTAGTTCGCTCCAATCCATGTAGTCTTCGATTGGCGTTTCGCCTTGTTGGTTGCGCTGCGAAATTGTTCGGCCAACGTTACCGCTGCTGACAAATACTACGGCTGGCACGCGATAGCGCTTTAGAATAGGCAAAGCGATTGTGCCAACACTGCGACACCCATCGTCGATGGTGACCAATACGGATCCCGGTTTGAGTGCCTTACCGTCGTGAACAAACGCGTCGACATCGGCCCGCGAAACAGCAAGGCCTTGCTCGGCAAGCCATGCCATCTGCGCTGCAAAATCGCTTGACGTGACACAAAATGGATCGCGAAATGTTTCGCCAAAACGATGGTAAGTCAGCACTCGTAGTTCGGCCGTTGCAACGTGATCCGCGCTCCATACTCGACGCGCAGCCCAATGTCCTAACGCGATGACTTTTCGCGCAGTTTTTTTGAGATGCCAACGGATCGAAGAGGTCATGGATAGTTATCTTGATTGACGAATGCCTTGGTAGTCATTCGCCGACTAATCATCAGTATAGTCTGGCGATTAGTTTTGGGAACTACGTGCCAAATCTTTCGGAAGCTCGCGAACTATTCGCATCAGAAATTTTGGGTTGCCAAGCAAATAACGTCGCCACTTGTGCGGTTGCTGTAACAACAGTTGCAGCCACTCAATGCCCTGGCGGCGGACCCAATCCGGGGCGCGCTGAAGATCACCCGCCCAGTGGTTGAACAATCCTCCGACACCAATGCAAACCGGCACACGAAGTTGTTTCTGATGACGGTGTATCCAGAGTTCTTGCAGCGGATTTCCCATGCCCACGAGCAACAAGTGCGGCCTTGTGGCGTTTATTTTTTCGATGACGTCTGCGCTGTCAGCGTCGTTAACATAACCATGATGATAGCCAGCCAGCGTCCATCCAGGAAAATCTGTTTCGCACTTTTTCGCGGCACGGTCAATGGAGCCGGGGCTAGCGCCAAGCAAATAATAGCGATAGCCACGCCCAGCGGTGTCTGAAAACAATTGAGGAACAAGATCGGTGCCAACCAAATTTTCCTTGAGGCGAACACCACGCAGCCGCGCGGCCCAGCGCACACCTGTGCCATCGGCAAAGACACGATGACCGTCATTTAGCGCTGCTCGATATGAAGGATTTTCAGATGCAAGGTTCAACGTATGCGCGTTTACAATGTACACACTTCGAGCCGAATCCTGTTTAAGTATCCAAGATTCGATCAATTCAATCGCTTCCGCTTGGGTCAAATTATTGATATTGATCCCAAGCACATGCACCCAATCGTTCAATCGCATATTGTTTTGGGACTCGGACGATAGTTGGCCCGAGTCATAGCTGTGTCCAGCGGGAGCATTCTCGCGGACTAGGTAAATCGGTACAGCCAATTCGGTATGTAGAATTTTCGCTTATTTAGGACAACACCTAAAATCTTCCCGCCGGCTTCCTCAATTTGTTGCTTAGCCCACAAGCCGACTCGGCGACGAGTTTGGCCGGACTCAATTACGAGGATCACACCATCGGCCTTTCGGCTCAATACGATGCTTTCCGCGAATCCTTTTAGCGGCGGCGCGTCAATTACCACATGGTCGAAACGTTCGCGCACTGCCTTTAGAAAATCGTCGAATGCTTCCGACTGAAACAAGGTTAGCGGAAGCGCGCATTTCGTGTGACTGGGTAGCACACTTACGTTTCCGGATCCTGGCACGATACTGTTTGTCGACAATTCCGCCGCCAATAGTCCCGCAATTTCCGCGCCCCGGCGACCATCCATTTCCGCGGGTAGCTTACTCGACTTTTTAGATACCCTTAGATTCGCATCAATTAGTAATACTTTGGAGCGCGCGTCTTGCGCTAACGTTGCGGCAAAATTCGACGCGGTTGTCGACACACCACTCCCGCTGTTTGCGCCGACGAACGCCAAAACCTTCATGCCTTTTTCAGAATAACGTGACCAGAGTTTCGCCTTCAGAACTTCGTATTGTTCCGCAGCAAACGCCGGGGGCGCCAATTTCTTTTGCTGAAGTCGCACGTCGCGTTGCGCCTCGACGGCAATTTCTTCATTCGCGGATCCGTCGTTTGACCTAGTTTCAAGTCGCGCTCGTAGCGGAAGCTTGATTTGAACGTCGCTAAGGCGCTCCGATTCTCGCTCTCGAATTGCGCGTATCGAACGCAGGATGACCTTGTTCCGATTCTGAATAAACGCGAGATTTATTACCGGGCCGTGTTCTATTGAAAGATCGATATCCAGCGGCGGTACTGGGCGACGGGAGGCGCGCTTTAGCTCTGACATATAAACGCTCGATCGGCCGCAATTATCTCGATTGGCATAATTTCATGTTTGGCTTTTTGTTGTCGACTTATTTCGAATCCATGCGTGGAATCGAGGCAAGTACCGGAAGATTCAGTTGACGTTCGATGTCTTCCACGGTTTCAAGCCTGCCACTCATCAAGTGGCTCACCTGGGCTAACGCGACACCGCCAAGCAAGCCAAACAAGACACCAGCGAGCAACTTCAATAGTTTCTTCGAATCGATCGGTTCCGTCGGAAGTCGTGCTGGCTCGATTACACGAACGTTACCGATTTTCTCCGCATCCATTGCATTTGATATCCGGAGCTCCTCAAACTTTGTTTGGTAAAGCCGATTGTTCTGATCATCCATCTGGCGCGCTTGATATAAGTGATCGAATTCGATCGACACTTGCTCGAGTAAATTCAATCGATCTTGAAATTCCTTGAGTTTACCAACGCTTGCTTCTTCGCGTGATCGCAGTGCTTTTTGTTCCGTCTCGTTACGTAACAGTTCCTGCTGCAATTGGGCAAACAACGAGCCTGTAGCCGTTGCCGTGCGGCCAAAGGTTTTTGTAGATTCTTGCTCGGCAACCTTCTCCCGCACCAGACGAATTTCCTCTCGTAGCGTTCGTAGCGTCGGATTTTCAGCTTTAAATCGCAGTGCCATTTCGTTCTCTTGCAACTCTAACGTTGTTAACTTGTCCCGCAAAATGCTTCCGGTCGATGGATTTTCCGCCGTATTAGCTAATTGTTGGCGAATTTGCGCTACTCGGCTAGCAATTTCCGCTTGCTGACTGCGAGCATCGTTCAGAATGGTACGTAGCGAAAGCTCTTGCTTAAGCGCGATGTCTTGCGCATCCTTAACCGTAGAGACGATCCCATAACGTCGCTTAAAGGCTTCTAATTTGTTTTCGGAGTCAGATAGTTTTTCCTTAAGATTCTGAAATTGCTCCTGAAAAAAAGTATCGGTTTTGGGGTTCTTGAGAACGCGTAGTTGCCGTTCGACAAATAGGGTTGCAAACAAATTCGTCACTCGCGCAGCCATCTCGGGATTCTCATGTTTGAAACTGAGATTAATCAGAGATGTTTTTCCCGCAGGCTCAACGGCAACGTTTGTCATTAACCGCTCCACCGCAATTTCAAACAAGCCATGCTCATCCAAGGCGGGGCGCATGATGATGCCAAATAACGAGCGCGTGGTTTCTTCCTTCAGTTTCGGATAAAGCACCAACGGCCCGACTGTCTCAACAACGTGTTCGGCCAAAGAACGGCCGGCCAGCAATTCAATGCTCCGCGCAACCTGCTCCTCCGTGTTGGCATTGAAACTTGAGAAACTTCCCTTGCTCGGCGCCACGGTCAAATCAGTGATCTGATCGCGGCCTGGCGTGATCAGGAACTGGGTACTCGCCTTATACGTCGGTTTCACGTAAAAATGCGTAACGGCCGCTACGGTTAGTGACGTGCTCAAGAAAAACGTAAGCACCAGCCATTTTCGCTTGAAAATGACGTTCAAGAAATCACGCAAAAAACTGCCGCGAAAATTATCCTCCAAAGCCGGCATACCAAGGTCGGTGGCAGATGCAGTCGTTGGATTGCTCGCAGTGGCCATAACTTAAACTCCGGAGCCTTTCAATACCGCCGGAATCGTCTTCAACAGGATTTTGAAATCTAGTGATAGCGACCACTGGTCGATATATTGCATGTCGAGCTCCATCCAACGTTCAAAGGTAATTGAGTTGCGGCCACCCACTTGCCACAGACAGGTAATACCCGGCCGAACACTGAAACGGCGGCGATGCCAATCTTCGGTGAATCCACGATAGTCGCGCACAGGCAAAGGCCGTGGCCCAACCAAACTCATGTCACCACGCAAGACGTTTATGAGTTGTGGCAATTCGTCCAAACTGGTCTTGCGTAAGAACGCACCAACCGGCGTGATCCTCGGATCCTTCTTAATTTTGAACGCTGGGCCATTCACTTCATTTTGGCTTTCCAATTCTGCCAATTTCGCCTCGGCATCGGGAACCATCGTTCGGAATTTGCATAAGCGAAAAAGCCGCTTGTTGAGCCCAACTCGTTCCTGAACGAAGAAACTTGGGCCAGGTGAACCCAAGCGAATCACTAACGCAATCACTGCAAACACCGGCGCTAAAACCACCAGCAATGCCAAAGATATGACCACGTCAAATATACGTTTTACGATAACCGTGGGGCCCATCATACCGCCTGTATCGATCGTTACGACCATCTCATCTTCGATTCGCTCAATTCGCGAGCGTCCGATTTTTGGCTTAAACATATCCGAAACAAAACGAACCGTAACGCCCTGCTCTTCGCATTGATCGAGTATGCGAGATGCCTGATCGAAGAACGACTTCACCGGCGTACAGATAAGCACCTCGTCCACCACTTGATCTTTAAGCAAATCGTGAAATCCGGCAAAATTACTGACGACTTGATAGCCACTCCGCCGGAATGCTTCGTCGCCCGCCCAATGATCATCGACGAATCCCACAACTCGATAGTCAAGATCGGGGTTCGCCTCAACCCGCTTAGCGAATGCAACGGCGCGCGGGTTAGTGCCGACAATGACTAAATGAATCGATTTTTTATCCGACCGGCGGCGCAATGCGGTACGCAGTAGATATCGACCCATTACACAAAGACCAAACGACATAAACCAAAACACCAGCAAGAAGGCCATTGTGATCAGTTCGATGCGGATAACGACCGTAGCGACCCAAATCACTATCGTCCCACCTAACGCTGCTTTTGCGATATCAAGCGACGTGCCGCGCGTGGTCGAGGGAAGACGCGGGCCAACATATAAGCCAAAATAGGTAAACATGCCATGCCAGGCAAACATAAAGCCGAAGAACATCAAGAAATTGTGTAACTTTATCCGCATGCCTAACACTTCGACAAACGAGGGGGCATCCATCTGGGCAAAAGGCGCCATGGTCGCAACCGCGAAAGCAACCAACATCGCGAGGAGGTCATAAATCTTCAAACCGTTCACGATTACGCTACGGTCACGTGGCTTCATATTACCTTTACGGCGGGCGTTTTATGTTGGATAGACAGTTCGTCCATTTTGCAAAGATTGGTCATGCGACCTTTAAACTTGGCTTAACTGTGGATGAGTTCGGGACGACCGATGCATCTTTTAATAACTCGTCAAAATACGCGATGGTCTTCGTCAAGCCTTCTTCCAATGAAATTTTTGGGGAATAGCCTAACTCCTGTCGGGCCAGGGTTAAGTCTGGTTGACGGCGTTGGGGGTCGTGAATTGGTAGTGGGTTGAAGACAAATTTTGAGCGGGAACCGGAAAGGCTGATGATCTTTTCGGCTAATTCCAATACCGTAAATTCCGAGGCATTGCCTAAATTAACAGGGCCGGTGAAGTTGTCGGGCGAGCTCATCAACTTTTGTAATCCGCCAATCAAATCATCTACATAACAAAATGAGCGAGTCTGTGAACCATCACCATAAAGGGTAATCGGTTCATTGCGGAGGGCCTGTACGATGAAATTCGACACGACGCGGCCATCGTTCGGGTGCATTCTCGGCCCGTAGGTGTTGAAGATACGGGCGACTTTGATTTGAAGCTTATGCTGACGGTGATAGTCGAAGAATAAGGTTTCTGCACAACGCTTACCTTCGTCATAACAGGCGCGCGGACCGATGGTCGACACACTTCCGGTATAGCTTTCCGGCTGCGGATGCACGGAGGGATCACCATACACTTCCGATGTTGACGCTTGGAGAATACGGGCGCCGACGCGCTTAGCCAGACCCAACAAGTTTATCGAACCATGAACATTGACCTTCGTCGTCTGTACCGGATCGTTTTGATAGTGTATCGGCGAGGCGGGACAGGCAAGGTTATAGATCGCATCGACTTCGATGTATAACGGGAAAGTGATGTCGTGACGCATTACTTCGAAATTGGGATTGCCCATCAGGTGGCTGATGTTTCGCTTGGTTCCGGTATAAAAATTGTCCAAACATAAAACTTCTTGGCCGGCCTTAAGTAATTCCTCACACAAATGCGATCCAAGAAATCCCGCACCTCCCGTAACTAGAATCCGTTGCGAGCTACCGTAATTCATCTACCGCCCCCTTTTAGACGCAAAAGAACATGAGCAAACAGGCTCAATTCCACGAACTGTGAGCGTTTTGCATTGATAAGCTAATGGCATTGCTAAAAAAACTGGCGCGAGAGCGGAACGATAAGTCGCCATTTTGAAGTATTGTTTCCTTGAGATATCGATTTGGTCCGTAGCATTTGTTGAACACCAAACTACATGCTGCTGAACTATTATTATTTATTCGGCTGCTAGACTTCGTGATCGAACAACGAAGGAATACGGCCGTTTTGAAATCATTATTTCTTCAAGAATTATAGTACGCATCGCGAAAAATTGACGAAAAATTTCACAATGAGACATAATTTTTCTTCTGATGAAATTGAATTTTTTCTAGCAATAATCACGCCAAATTTATAAGTATATGTTTTATATTATTAAAATAAAAAATGTTGTGTAATTGTTACCTTCAGTGTAAAAAAATTCGACAAAAATTCGTATTGTAAAATTTCTATTCAAAATTTCTTAAATGAATTTTGCTATCGCTCGATAAACCTAAGTTTTGGTGACGCGATTTTATCGAGGTAGGTTCTCAACATCGTTATAGCGTCGAGGCCAGGAATAAACTATTCTTTGCACTGGCGCCGTTTAGAGGGCGCTGTAACGCCGAAAATAAAAAACCAATCCCTCCTCAGCTACATGCATAACGCAATGCGTTCCGTTTTAACGAAAAACCAATCAAAGTTCGATTTATGGCTGGTAGCGCCAATCTTGACCGCTGTTCTGCTTCACCTGTTTCGATTGGATAGTGCGCCGCTTTGGTTCGACGAAACGCTTACAGCAAACTGGATCGCGGCACCGTGGAATGAAATGCTCGGTGTCGTACTAACGGACAATCACTTACCCTTATATTTCATGTTGCTTAAGGCGTGGGCCAGCGTTGCGGGTGATTCGGTGTACGCGTTGCGTTTCTTTAGCGTGCCGTTCTCGTGTGCAACGGTACTTATAGTCGCATTCGTAGCGGCGACACTTTCCGGACGTACGGTGGGACGTTGGGCCGCGTGGTTAGCCGCGATTTCGCCGTACCTATTGCATCACGGTCAAGAAGCACGGATGTACTCGCTACTTGGTTTTCTTGCGACCATTAATGTGTGGCTAGTCGCACGCTTTGTTTCCGGTAAAGCAAAGCAACTCGAAACTTGGTTTTTAGCAGTGAATGTAGCGATGCTTGCTACGCATTACTACGCTATTTTCTTGATTGCGGTTGAGTTACCGATCCTATTTTTCCTGGAGCGAAAGCGCTTTCGCGCCTGGGCGCCAGCCCTTGCCGCAAGTTGTGTTCTTTTCGTTATGTTGGTATTGGCAGCCAAGTACCTTGCCACACCGCACGCTGGCGGGGATTACGAAGGAATTAAGCTCATTGGCCTGCCTGGAATGGTGTGGGGTATGCTGACGGGGTATACCTTAATGCCAAGCTCCTCAGACTTTCACGACCGGGGTCTTGTGGCGATATTGCCTTATCTTCCCGTTGCCGCCGCCGCCCTTGTTGCCCTATTGGTGAGCTGTTGGGCGGCGCTACAATCACTGCCAAGACCCGCATGGATACTGCTTCTTGGCGTACTGCTGGGGACATTGGCGCCACCGTTAGCAATGAGTTTCTTTTTCGATATCGGCATTAATCCCCGCTACGCGATGACAAGTGTCGCCTGCTTCATCGTGCTGTTGGCCGCCGGACTTTCCCACCTTGTTCACAAACCTTTGGGACGGGTGTGTGCGGTGGGACTATTGGGATTATTGTTGTTCGCGAGCTTTTCACACCTGCGCGATCCCGGTCACGGGCGCGAAGATACCGTCGCGGCGAGCAACTGGTTAGACCAAAACGTACCTATCGATGAATTCATTCTGATCACATCTAGTGAATTTTCCGTTCTCACCAACTTTTACTGGTCAAAACGACGCTTCGCGAGCTATCCCGTTAGCACGGTGGTCGTAAGCAAAGCTAATGTTGATTCGATCGCGGATGCCTTTCCATTCTCTGGGAAACCGCGCGCGATTTTCATGGTGGCACGGGAATGGATATCAGATCCGCAAGATCTATTGATCCCAGCATTGCAAAAACGCTACGGCGACTGCGGCGGGGCAACGTTAATCGGCATTCGCATTTTGTGCCTCTTGCCGCCGCCGTCGAAAACTAATCGTTGATGGCCTTATGGGGAATGCGTGTTCGCGTTGCTGCAATTTCTAACGGCAGCAAGCGAGATCCCTTGGTGCAGTGATATTCGTTCACCAAATACAACGGCCGCCCCTTTGTTTCATCGAACATGCGGCCGAGATACTCACCAATGATTCCGAGCGCAACCAGTTGCACCCCGCCCAGGAATAGCATCACCACCATTAGCGACGGATAACCGGCGACCGGGTTACCGTACAACAACGTTTTGACGACAATTACCCCACCATAGAAAAAGGCGCCCAGTGCGACGACGAGCCCTAAATACGTCGCAAGCTTCAATGGCGCAATGGTGAAAGATGTGATGCCTTCTATGGCGAAGTTCCATAATTTCCAGTAATTCCATTTTGTCTCACCAGCGAAGCGCGGATCTCGATGATAGGGAACTGCCTTTTGCGGATAACCAATCCAAGCGAATAGACCCTTCATGAATCGATGCTGTTCGCGCAATTGTTTCAGCGCATCGACCGCACGCCGGCTGAGCAAGCGAAAATCGCCCGTATCCTGTGGAATCTTGAAGCGGCTGACACCTTGGATAACGCGATAGAAAAAATGCGCGGTGGTTTTTTTTAACATCGATTCGCCTTCGCGACCGGAGCGGGTCGCGTAGACCATATCGTAGCCCTCACGCCAACCACCGACTAGGGTCGGGATCAACTCCGGCGGATCCTGCAGGTCCGCATCGATAACGATAACGGCATCACCGCGCGAATAATCCAAACCAGCCGTCATCGCAATTTCTTTGCCAAAGTTTCGGCTCAAATCGACGATTACGACGTGATCGTCATTCGCCTGCAGTTCGCGCAGCAAAGCAAGGGTATTGTCTTTGCTACCGTCGTTGACGTAAATGACTTCATAGTCCAGTGCTAGCGCCTGCAACACAGCAGAAGTACGTCGATGAAATTCCGGCAATACTTCCTGTTCGTTGTAGGCCGGAACCACGATCGATATAGTTTCCTTTTTATTGGTCATTGATCACTCTTTCTAGCGATACATTTGCCTATAGAAAATCGCCCATTTATCCGATACAGCCAATCGATACTGATCCGTCGTCTTCGACAATGGAATGACGCATTGCGCACCTCAATCAAGGTGTCGGACGAAATGTCCACCAGCGATTTGCCGAGAAATTCCAGATGAGTACCAAGCCCGTCGCAATAACCTGCGCCAACATATAGTTCAGGCCTAAACTCTCGGTTGCGACGACCACAATAGCCGAATTTACCGCCAAGCCCATTGCAGCGACGAAAAAAAACTTACCCATAGCCAGAGCATGGCGGCGATGACTGACAAACGTGTAGCGATAGTTGAGAAAATAACTAACGCCAGTTCCCGCCGCATAGCCGACGCCGGACGCCAAACCCGGTCTGATACCGACGATTTCAACCAGAATGATTAATATTATGTATTGCAACACAGTCGCAATGCCCCCAACCCAAAGGAAGCTGCAAAACTGCCTAAACAATAGTGACGGCCGACTCGGCATCAAGTGCGCGCGCGCAGTTGCGCACAGTCCAATTTACAATTTATCACTTTGGCAACCCGATTCGCCAATGCGGTGCAGGGCAACAGCCGGACGAGTAACAAAAATTCAACTGAACACGCGAAATATTTTCTGAATTGCTTTGCCTACTCCGGCCCACATATCGCCGTAGCTCAAGCAACCTGAACGAGATAAGGTGTTAAGTCCGTAGGCCAATATCAATAATCCGTTCCATGCGACCAGAATAGAAAAACTTATCGGCAATAACAACCGCACGGTCGCCGGTTGCGCGCGATTCAACAGTGACGCCAGTCCCAAGGCAAAAATCGGCGCGCATTCCGTTAAGTAGCGCATTCCAAATGACGGGGCACCGTTCCAATGATCATTCCAATTTGAAACGTCAAAAGCCGCGCTGCCGCCATTGGGATCTGCGATGCCCATTCCGCCAATAAGATACACGTGCAAGGCTAGCACGATCAACAGTACCGGCGCCCAAGATTCCCGACGCGTAGCCCAGACTAATCCTATAAGCCCAAGAGCTAATATTGGCGCCCAGTAGAAGGCGCCGTGGCGGCACGAAAATAATACATCGAAAAAGTACGGAGATTTTGGGTGTACCGGATAGCTGCCAAACATCACCACCCCATCGTGTTGAATTGCAATTTTCGTTTGTGCGTACCCGAACTTTGCCGAATGCACCGCTAATACTCCTATCGGAATCGCGCAGGCCGCAAGCCCCGAGGTCGCAGAGATCAATGATCGCATCCAACCACTCCGCCACAACTCGCGCATAACGAGTGCCGCGAGGAGAACTCCGAATATCGAATTTTGAAGGCGGATTGTGACAAGAAGGCCAACCAGCAATGCCGGTAGGACGATCGCTTTGGGTCCGGTTCCGGATTTCCATTGTCGACCCCAAACAAATATTAGTGTCGACGCAAGGCCAAAAGAAACCGCATGCGCCATCGACGGATTAACGAATACGTAAAACACAACTGGACCACCGAATACGGTCGCCAACGCAGCAATATAGCTCCGTGATTGATCTGCAATGCCGCGACAGCTCAAATACGTCGCCCAAAATCCGAGCAAGCCGAATATTAGCGAACCGAGCGCGAAAAAATATTGTGGAATAATGCCGTAAGAGTCCGCTTCACGACCTTGGAGCGAGGCAACCAGTGACTCGACTGCGAGCCCAATGGCATAAAAAGGCGCTAATACCAAACCCATACCGATTGGCCAAGGCGCAACAACACGGCCGGAGCCCGGATCGCGCGTGGAAAAGGCGCGAATCGATTCCATGACCGCGCCTTTATCCGATTCTTTCGGATAACGCCGATCGAACTCGTTAACTTCGTTGGTGATGTCGGTATCGCCGTCCATAACCAATGATCGTGCGTGAAAGAAATAAGCGAACCCGTCGCTCCAGATGAGAAAACCACCCGTCGTCGATACGGTTACGCGAAACGCAACCAGACCGATTGCCACCGTCAAGGCGAGGGAAATCCACAGGTTACGTTTTGATACCATGTAGAAATCCTAAGCCGCGATAGTCTGTCGTGTTACGGAATGACCAGTCCTGGCTTCGGGGTGGTTGGCCGAACGCCCATGCTACCTAAAACATTTACGAATATCTGTTGTGCTCGCGTATCAACCCGCGGCGAAACGAAATACGGCAAACCATGGTCATCATCCAATCCCCAGACCCATTGGATTGAGCCGGTTGAAAAAACTTTCGCTCCACTGGGCGCAGTATAGCGAACTGCGTTGGAAATTTGCGTCGCAGTCACCGGAATGCCGGGGGCAATCGCGCCATTCGGCGTCACGACCGAACTTCCAAGGGTTACGACACCGCTCGGCGTGAATCCGTTATTTACAATTGCATCCCACTCATATCCAACTAAGCCAATCAGTTTATCGCCATTGTTTAAACCCGTGTTGGCATAGTAGGGATCGCTAGCATTAGATACGACAAAATCGAAGCCTGAAAGGTCATTCGTGTCGCCAATATACATTACCCCCAAGAGGGCGTTTTCCGGACGATTGTTGGGTGCGTCGCGGAATCGATAGGTCGGTGCAATAGGATCCGGAACATCAGTCGACTTGTAACAAACCATAACGCGATTCGCCACCCCGCTATTTGAGGGCTCGAACCGCACGCGCCAGTAAGCAGTGTTAGCAGAGAAAAACGCCAGATGCATACCAGAATCTCGAGCGCTTTCCACTGCGTTACGCATTTCTAGCGACCAGTATTCGTCGTGCCCCGCATCGAGAAACACTTTATGTTGCGCAAGCAGCGATGGAGTTGTGTGGATGTCTAAATTAGTGACATAAGACACATCGTAGCCCTGCGACTCGAGCCAGCGGATCATGTTGTACTCGTATCGCAAGTGATTGCTATATTCCTGTAGCTCCGTTGTTGGTCGATCGAACGACACCTTGAAGGCACGCTGACTAGCTATACTGCTATATTGGTACAAGCTGTAACCGCCGTAACTATTGTACGCCGCAGAAGTCGTAAACGCGCTCTGGAACAGGATTTGCGACGTACTTGAGTCATCGCGAACAACAAAGAATATCGGAGACTCTTTGCCGGTACTGGCAAGCTTCAATTTCGCAAGGTACAAGCCAGTTGTCCAATCTACCCCGACTGCCAAAGTGTAGCTGGTGTTCCAACTACACTGCACTAAATGGGTAACTGCGTCGGTGACGGGACAGATGGCCTGCGTGACTCCACTCAAGTTCCCGCTGCTGGCCATCAATCGCCCGCCCGTACCGCCGTAGTAGCCTATACGATAGACGTCTATCGTATAGGTACCAGCCGCAGCAACCGAAACCTTAATCGGCAGCGAGCCCCCGCGCGGCACGCTCAATGCGCTGGCATACCCCGATATATCCGTTATGCCGTAGTTGTTGATTCGCCATGCACTCGTTCCAGCTTTTTGATTCTCGAGCATGATCGCATTGGCGCCACCGATCGCGGAAAACGTAACGCTGCCGATTCCGGCGGCGGTCGCCGAAACAATATTTACACCTGCAGTCGCGCCTAGTGTCAGATTCGTACTGGCTCGTCCGTTAGCGCCGGTAACGACGGAAACAGGCGATACGGTGCCCCCGCCTGACGTGACAGCAAATGTAACGGTAACACCGGCTCGCGGAATATTGTTTGCATCGTTTACCTGAACCACAAGCGGGCTTGCGAGTGCGCCGCCGGGTAAACCGGTTTGACTATCCCCGCTAACTTTAGAAATAGTTGAGACGCCAGCATCCGGTGTAAAAACGATATCGCGGAAATAGTTGCTATTTTGGAACGAGTTCGTCGGGAAGATGCCTGAATTACCGTAGGCACCGTTCGCACCGTCAGCGACCGTACTCAAGTCGCCATTCACGACAGATGTGGCCAAACCGCTGCTGCTAAATGCGTAGTTGGTATTGATGTTAACCGATACCATATAGGTTGTACTTGCGGCGATCGATATTGGCGTTAGGAATGCTTGCTGTTGCCAGCCCGATGCCGTTTCGCCGGTAAATGTCACCGACGCCACCAATGTCCCCGCTGAATCCCATATCCGCCCGACGTGTACGCCGCCATCGCTCGGGGCTTTCCAATAGCGTAACGCGGAAATTTTACCGCTTCTGGTACTGCGGAATTTCATGCCAAGCTCGTAGCTCACACCGTCGTTTGCATCCAACAATGCCGGTACTTGTGTGGTAAATATTTGCTGCGTACTTACGCTACTCGTGCCCGTCGCAGCAAATGTCACCGAACCAATTCCACTAGCCGTCGCAGTGACGCTGTTGACACCCGCCGTGCTGCCCAATCGAAACGTTGTACTTGCATTTCCGCTCGCATCTGTCACCGCGGATGTGGTTGTTAAGACACCGCCACCAGCGATAACGGCAAATGAAATGGAAGCACCAGAAATCGCTACATTACTGCTATTTCTGACCTGTACAACCAACGGATTGGGCAGTAACGCGCCAGCAACGGCGGACTGATTGTCCCCGCTGACTTTAGCAATCGTCGACACTCCTGCATCGGCAATAAAGACGACATCTCGAAAATAATTGCTATTCTGAAAAGAGTTCGTGGGGAACGTACCGGAACTGCCGTAGACGCCGTTGGCTCCATCGGCGACCGTACTGAGGTCACCGTTGACAATCGATGTGGCAAGACTGCTCCCGGTGATTGCGAAATGGCTAACTACATTTACCGAGACGATGTAAGTCGTATTTGCGACGATGGATATTGGCGTGGTCAGTGCTTGTTGTTGCCATCCCGAAGCCGTTTCTCCGGTAAAGGTTACAGATCCAAGCAAAGTGCCAGAAGAATCCCAGATATGGCCGATACGCGCGCCACTTTCGCTGGGCGCTTTCCAATAGCGTAGCGCAGAAATTCTTCCGCTGCGTGTAGTGCGAAATTTCATACCGAGCTCATAACTCACGCCATCGGTCGCATCCGGTGACGCCGGTACTTGCGTCGAGAATACTTGTTGTCCAATTACGGGGGCCACAGTCCCAGTCGCCGTAAAAGTCACGCTGCCCGTAGTGGTTGCGGTCGCACTCACGCTATTGGTACCGGCAGCGCTACCTAACGTGAGTACGGTACTCGCATTTCCATTCGCATCGGTAACTGCTGTCGCAGGCGCAACGGAACCACCCCCGCCGGTAACCGCAAACGATACTGCGGCCCCAGATACAGGCACGTTACTACCATTTCTGACTTGCACCACTAACGCGTTGGTTAACGGCGATCCGGCCGCCGCCGTTTGATTGTCGCCACTCACCTTCGCGATCGTCGGCGCCGCATTTGCCACAAATACGACATCGCGGAAATAGTTTGTGTTCAAATTCGACGAGATCGGAAAACTGCCTACCGCCCCGTATACACCATTGCCGCCGACGACCGACTGCAAGTCACCGTTAGTGACTGCAGTGGCTAATCCATTCAACGTTCGCGGATAAAAGCTTCCAGAAGGGGTACCGACATTAACCGACACGACGTAAGTTGTATTCGCAGCGATATTAATTGGTGTCGTTAACGCTTTTTGTTGCCATCCTGATGTACTTTCACTGGTAAATGTGACGCTTGCCAATTGCGCGCCGGTCGCATTCCATAGGCGACCAATGTGCGTACTAGTATCGCTCGCGGATTTATAAAACCGTAATGCCGTGATTTTTCCTGGTTTGGTACTGCGAAACTTCATCCCTAACTCGTATCGAAACGAACTGAATAAGTTTGGGGAACTGGGAAGTTGCGATGTAAAGAGGGTTTGCGGCGCGCTTTGAGCCTGCGCGTCCGTTCCTGATAGAAAGCTTCCACAAAGAAAAATGACTGCACACACGAACGATGCGAAATTAACGACGACGCCATGCGTTGTACGTTTCATGACTTTCTCCTTGAAGTACGTGGTACAGAACACCAATAACTCTAATCTAAATAGTAGTTTAAGTATTCATCAGATTAACTCTTAATAGTCTTTGAACATGGAACGAGTGGATAAACCCATCTCGCCGCGCCGCAACAAACGTGCGATTTTACTTATTATCGTCACTCACCATAGGAAACTACTCGTCACGGGAAGATGCAGCACCCTCGCCCATACCAAATATGCGCCTGATACAACAAGCATTTTGTATGCCAAAAACGTTATTTCCATTTTTCTTCTTATATTTCATACACTAAGCTGTTGCGTCGTTATCAGCCACCTAGTAGTAGTGATTGAACTGTAAAATTTCTCGACATCATTTCACATTATGAAAATTTTAGAAACCCGTCATAGATCCGTTAGCGGCTATTTCGAAGTGTCCAAGAAATTTTTCTTGAAATTGGATGCATAAAACAAATTCCATAAATATGTCAATATTCATTTAATCATATGAATATTAATATAAAAATAAAATTCTTTAAGGGTTTCGCCAATTGTCAACATATCAACACCTGGTGAATATTAGCAAACACGCTATCATAAACAAGAAGGTGAAAACACTAAAAATAAGGCTGCCGGTGTTGCGAATAAATTAAAAGTGAAACCTGTACCCACATTCCGGAAATTCATTTCATTGCAAATAATTGTCTACTAAAGTTGTTGTCGATGACCTTTTCGTGACAAAAACACCTTTTGCCACACTGTTGGCTGGATATGAACCAAAATGAATCAATCTAAAATCGATCGCCCGCGTACGCCAGATCCGGCAGCTCTGGGCCTTGCCGGATCGTTAGTGCAGAGTGTCACTCGACCACTAGTCTCGCTAGTGGTGCCAGCGTTCAACGAAGCAGGTATTGTCGAAAAAAACTTGACGCGTTTGTGCAGTTACATGCAAGGCTTGGAAGCGCAATATCAGTGGGAAATCGTTCTTATTAATGATGGTAGTACCGACGCGACCGGCGATCTTGCCGACGAATTCGCCAAAATGCATGCCAATGTCCGCGTTTTTCACCACATCACGAATTTTGGTCTTGGACAGGCGTTTAAGTTCGCTTTCAATCGTTGTCGTGGTGAATACGTAGTCACCCTCGATGCCGATTTGAGCTATAGCCCCGATCACATTGGACGCCTGCTGCAAAAGATTCAAGAAACGCGCGCCAAAATTGTCGTCGCTTCGCCTTACATGAAAGGCGGCAAAATCTCGGATGTCCCATGGCTACGACGCGTATTCAGCGTCGGAGCAAATCGATTTCTTTCCCGTGCGGCAAACGGCGAACTTTCCACGCTGACGAGCATGGTGCGCGTCTATGACGGTCGTTTTCTACGCTCACTGAATTTACGCGCGCAGGGCATGGAAGTCATGCCGGAAATAATCTATAAAGCGCAGCTACTGGGTGCCAGAATCGAAGAAATTCCGGCCCATCTTGATTGGAGCGAGCTAAGTGCGCGCGTAACATCACGTCGCTCAAGCATGCGGTTGTGGCGGCACACAATATCTATTCTGCTCTCCGGATTCTTGTTTCGTCCGGTCATGTTTTTTATCCTGCCAGGCGTGGCAATGCTGCTCTTTGCTATTTATGTTAACGGCTGGACAGTCGCACATTTTGTTTCACATTTTCAATCGCTATCGCAATATCCCGCATTCTTCCCGCGCGCCTCTGCTGCCGTTAGCGCAGCATATGTGGAATCGCCGCATACTTTCATCATTGGAATTTCGGCACTCATGCTCGGCATCCAGCTCGTCGGACTTGGGATACTCGCCCTCCAAAATAAAAACTATTTTGAGGAGATATTCCATTTAGCGAGTACGATTTACCGCTCGCACCGAGAGTCCCGTGACCTCGATCGATAGCAACCCCTGATCAAATCGAAACGAATCCCCATTAACCTAGCATTCAACTAAGCGAACGCACCAATGCAATCGTCTTCACTCAAAATTCTAATTACCGGCGTTGCAGGATTCCTCGGCTCCCACTTACTCGACCGCGCGCTCGCGAGTGGACATACTGTCGTCGGGATCGACAACCTCTCAATGGGCAGCCGCGACAACATTGCACATCAGCTCGCGAACCCAAATTTTGAATTTCTTCATAAAGATGTAATCGAATCATCCACCTTTGCGGAGCTCGAATCCAATTTTGATCGCATTGTGCATCTGGCCGCATTTAAAATTCCACGTTACGGTAAGGCTATCGATACACTTCGGATTAACTACCAAGGAACCGATAATGTGCTGCAGTTCGCCAGCAAAATTCAATGTAAATGCGTGATTGCTTCGACATCCGATGTTTATGGTCGCAATCCTAAACTACCATTCGCGGAGAGCGACGACTCCGTAATTGGCACGTCTAAAGTTGCGCGCTGGGCTTATGCGGTGTCCAAATTATTTGACGAACATTTAGCCTTCGCTTACCAAGACAGCAATGGCGTTCCCGTGACGGTCCTGCGTTTTTTCGGCTCATATGGCCCGCGCCAGCATTTGAGTTGGTGGGGCGGACCACAGTCTGTATTCATTGAAGCTGCTCTGGAGGGAAAGGAAATTCCGATTCACGGCGATGGGATGCAGACCCGTAGTTTTACCTATGTCAGCGATACAGTGGACGGCATTTACGCTGCAACAATTAAGGCAGAAGCCAACGGTGAATTATTCAATATCGGTAGTACCCACGAGATCACCATTCTCGAGCTTGCAAAAATCATCCATCGGCTAAGCGGGGCGTCAGGTGAAGCCAATATCCGTTTCGTTCCGTACGAATCTTTCACGGGTAAGGCCTACGAAGACGTACGCAGACGAGTTCCCGACGTTTCCCGTTGCAGCCAAATTCTCGGCGTTACGGCGCAAATAGGCCTTGAAGAAGGTCTAAAAAAGACCATCGAATGGCAACGTCGTGTTACACAAAGCCCCGCGCCTAACCCCGTTTAACGTTGCCGCCGCCTGACCCGGTCTAGGTATATTCCATCCCAAATGAAAATTGGCATTATTGGCGGCGGACTGATGGGACTTGCGTTGGCGCAACGTCTCGCGCAGTCGAATCATCAAGTCACCGTATACGAGCGCGAGCGACAAATTGGCGGTTTGACAACCTACCATGACTACGGCAAATTTTATTGGGACCGTTTTTACCATGTCATTTTGCCGACGGATCGGCATCTCCTTCGCTTCGTTGAGGATCTTGGTCTGGCGGATAAATTGCGCTGGAAGCGGACGTTCACCGGCTTCTTTGTCGACAAAGAAATGCATTCCCTGAGTAGTGGTAAAGACTTTCTGCGGTTCTCGCCCTTGAGTTTGTTGGCTAAATGTCGGCTAGCATTCACTATCCTTTATTGTGCGCGCATTAAAGACTGGCGTCGTTTAGAAAAAATTTCCGTAGCCGAATGGCTAATGCGAATAAGCGGACGACCCACCTACGAAAAAATTTGGAAACCGCTGCTGCTTGCAAAACTTGGTAACGAATATCAGCGCATCTCCGCGGTATTTATTTGGTCTTATATCGTCCGCATGTTTTCTGCTCGCGACCGCTCCACCCAAAAAGAACAGCTTGGTCATATATCCGGCGGCTATAAAACCATTTTTGATCGGCTGGAAAGCATCATCGAGTCCAGTGCCGGCCATCTGCGAACGGGTGTAGGGGTCAATCGCATTTTACCTCGGCCGGGTGGCGGGCTCTGGGTCGAGTGCGATAGTACCAAGGATCACTTCGATAAAGTCATCTTCACTAGTCCAGTCGACGTATTGCAACGCATCGCGGATAACGAACTAATAAAACTGCACCGGCGCGGCGAGAAAGTTGAATACCTGGGCGTCATTTGCATGGTACTGGTCACGCGTAAGCCAATCGTCCCGTACTACATCGTCAATATCGCTGACTCGCGCGTCCCATTCACGGGAATTATCGGCATGAGCAATTTGGTCGATCCATCCGAAACTTCAGGACTGCATCTGACTTTTTTGCCCAAGTACGTGCATGCCGATAGCCCGCTCCTAGCACAGTCCGACACCGATATTCGCGAGTCTTTCTTCGAAGGGCTGCAGACTATGTTTCCGAATTGGAAGGAATGCGGTATTGAAAGCGTACACATAAATCGCGCGCGGCGCGTGCAGCCGATGCAAGTATTGAATTACTCAGAACTCGCGCCGAAAGTAACATCGGATCATCCCGATTTCTTCGTGCTCAATACCTCGCAATTTACCCACATGACATTAAACAACAACGAAGTCATACGCGCTGTCGATGATTTTCTTGCAACCTATGATCAGGCCTTCGGCGAGACGCCCAAATCGCAGCCCGCCGCGGAATCTGCAGCAATCGCGCCACGAATGGAGGTGACTTGATATGAGCAACTCGAAGCCATATTTTGCCCATGAGTCAAGTTACATAGACGAGCCTTGCGTAATCGGTAAAGATACGAAAATCTGGCATTTCAGCCACATCATGAAAGACAGTGTCATCGGCGAGCGTTGCAATATTGGTCAAAATGTCGTCATTTCGCCAGGCTGCACGCTTGGTAACAACATCAAAATACAGAATAACGTATCGATTTACACCGGGGTAACTTTAGAGGATGACGTATTCTGTGGGCCCTCTTGCGTCTTCACCAATGTTGTCAATCCTCGATCACACGTATCGCGAAAAGATGAATACGCCGCCACGCGCGTCAAGCAAGGAGCAAGTATCGGTGCCAACGCAACCATCGTCTGCGGCATAACCCTAGGCCGTTACTGCTTCGTTGGTGCCGGCTCCGTTGTCACACGCGATGTGCCGAATTACGCGATGGTCTATGGGAGCCCTGCCCGAATTCGTGGTTGGATGTGCAATTGCGGAATCGAGTTGGATTTGCCCGCGACCGGCGGGCAATCCCTATCCGCCACCTGTAGCGCCTGCGCGCGCCTCTACCAGTGCGACGGCACACAAGTCACCGAAATCAGTCAGCAGAAACTATTATGAGTGCAATGTTAGAACAAAATCAAAATGCCAAAATCGACGTGCCCTTGCTTGATTTGAGCGCGCAATACGTCTTAATTCAACAAGAAATCATGCAAGCGATCGTCGAGACTTGTGAGAGTCAGCGCTTCATTCTTGGCCCTCAGGTTGAAGCACTCGAACAAAAAATCGCCGCGTATTCCCAGTGCCAATTTGGCATTGGTGTGTCGTCCGGAACGGACGCAATATTGGTCGCTTTGATGGCACTCGATGTCGGTCCAGGTGATGAAGTTATTACGACGCCGTACTCATTTTTCGCTACAGCGGGCGCAATAGCCAGGCTAGGTGCCACGCCATTGTTTTGCGACATCGATCCAGCCACTTACAATCTAAGCCCGACCGCGGTTGAAAAGTTACTAAAGACACAGGCCGTACAACGCGAAGGCAAATGGTTCAATCGCGACACAGGTGGGCGAATCAAGGTCCTTATGCCGGTTCATTTGTATGGACAAATGGCCGACATGGAACCGCTGATGAAACTTGCTCGTGAATTTGATTTACGAGTTGTCGAAGACGCAGCACAGGCGATTGGCGCCGAATACCACGATGGCCGTCGTGCCGGCAGCATTGGCGACATCGGCTGTTTTTCGTTTTTTCCAAGCAAAAATCTCGGTGCATTCGGCGACGGCGGTATGTGTACGACCAACGATCCTGCACTTGCCGAGCATTTGCGCGTGCTACGCGCTCACGGTAGCAAACCGAAATATTTTCATGCACTGATCGGAGGCAACTTCAGGCTCGATGAACTACAAGCCGCCGTGCTGCTGGTAAAGCTACGCTATCTGGACGCTTGGACTGCACAGCGCCAACAAAACGCGGCGTACTACGACCAAGCGCTCGCGAATATTCAACAGGTCGAATCACCCACCGTGGTCGGCGGGCGCCATATTTTTAACCAATATGTTCTGCGTACGAAGCAGCGAGACGCGCTCAAGCAACACCTAATCGCCAATCAAATCGGCACGGAAGTCTACTATCCCGTGCCGCTGCACGTTCAAAAGTGTTTCGAGTACCTCGGCTATACAAGCGCAGATGCCCCGGAATCCGCGCGCGCCGCCAACGAAACGTTGGCGATTCCGATCTATCCCGAGCTGACTCAAGCGCAAAAGCAACGCGTGATCGACGTCATTGCCGAGTTTTATCGGTAGCCCCATGAAGGTAGTCAGTATTGTCGGCGCTCGTCCGCAATTCATCAAAATCGCGCCAATCGCGGGAGCCATTGCATCCGGCGCGATGGGTAGCCATGTTGAGCATCAAATCGTTCACACCGGCCAGCACTACGACGCCAAGATGTCCGACGTTTTTTTCGCCGATTTGAGTCTACCCGGTGCCTCAGTCAATCTCGGAGTCGGCTCAGGCTCTCACGGGAGCCAAACTGGCGCGATGCTAGCGCAACTAGAAAGTACCATGGTCGCCCTAGCGCCTGATATCGTTATCGTTTACGGCGATACCAATTCCACGCTTGCTGCCGCGCTTGCCGCAGCGAAGTTGCACATTCCAGTCGCTCATGTCGAAGCCGGCTTGCGCAGTTTCAATCGCCAAATGCCGGAGGAAATCAATCGCGTAGTCGCCGATCATGTGTGCGATTTGTTATTGGCACCCACCCCAACTGCTATCGCTAACCTTCGTGTTGAAGGCCTTGCCGGCCGATCTGTTTATACCGGCGATGTTATGTATGATGCTGTCTTACACTTCCGCACGCTGGCGAAACAGCGTTCCAAGGTACTACAGCAACTAGAACTGCAGCCCCATGCATACGCAGTTGCGACGCTACATCGTGCGGAAAACACCGACGACCCGGTCAAATTGCGTGCATTACTAGATGCACTCAATAGCGTCGCAAATGAGCATTTCCCCGTGATTTTCCCAATCCATCCTCGTACCGCAAATCGGATTAAAACCGATCTTCGCGATTGGCAACCGCACGCCCGTCTGCGACTAATCGAGCCAGTTGGCTATCTCGATATGCTTACATTGGTTGATCACAGCGCAATGACACTTACGGATTCTGGTGGCCTGCAAAAAGAAGCGTTTTTTCTCGGAAGTCCGTGTGTCACCATGCGTGAGGAAACGGAGTGGGAGGAAACTGTTGGTTGCGGCGCCAACGTGCTGGTTGGTTCCGATCCCACAGCGATTCAAACCGCCGTGGTCGATTGGCGTCAGCGCTACCCGGAAGGCAAAGGGAAATTCTCCGAAGCGGCGAAGGCTGCATTCGGCAATGGCAATGCGGCTATCGAAATCTGTAAAGCACTGACTAATTTTTGCATCGCACAGATGTCGCGACGCCAGTAAATCTTGCCGCGCACGCGCGTCAACTCACAAACTAACATATTAGGCTAGGGACTAGATCATGGTTGAAATCGGTGTTGTCGGTGTCGGCGGTTGGGGCAAAAATCTCGCTCGCAACTATTTCCAAATCGCCGATTGCAAACTCAAATATGTTTGTGATTTGGACACCGCGAAGTTGCGTCAAATGCAAAGTCAATTGCCCGGCGCGACCATGACCACTCGCTGGGAAGATTTATTGGAAGACCGCGACTTGCACGCGGTTGTGATTGCGACGACCGCTGCCTCCCACTATAAGCTCTGCAAGTCCGCCCTACTCGCCGGAAAAGATGTATATGTCGAAAAACCGTTTGTGCTTGAAATCGCCGAAGCCGAGGAATTAATCCAATTAGCCGAGGAGAAAAAGCGCATCTTAATGGTCGGCCATTTGCTTGAATACCACCCGGTGATCAATCGCTTGAAACAAATGATCGAAGCGAAAGAACTGGGCGACATATATTACATCTACAATCAGCGCGTGAACCTCGGTACAGTGCGCGGCGATGAAAACTCGCTGTGGAATTTCGCGCCCCACGACATCTCGTCGATACTTTATTTGCTCGGCGAAGAACCAACGGACGTATCGGCGCGTGGGCAATCCTACTTGCAGCCCGGCATTGAAGATGTCGTATTTCTCAGCCTCAATTTCGCTGGAAAGCGGATGGCGCACATTCATGTGAGCTGGCTGGATCCGCATAAGATTCGCAAAATCACCATCGTCGGCAGCAAGAAAATGGCGGTATTCGATGATCTCGAAGGTACCGAAAAATTAAAAATTTACGACAAGGGTGCGACCCAAAGTCAGGACTACAATACGTTCGCGGAATATGTCGCGTTGCGCTTTGGCGATATCACCATTCCTTATATGAAAATCGGCGAACCGCTACAAATTGAGTGTAAACACTTTTTGGCTTGCGTCGAATCTCGCGAACAACCGCTGAGCGACGGCTTGGATGGATTGCGCGTCGTCAAAGTATTGGATGCAGCACAGCGCTCACTGAAAGCGAATGGCATTCCGATGCCGATAAATTTAGGGCCTGCGGATGCGCAAGCGCGCGTACGCGCAGTCGGTTGAGATTAAGGTCGGAGCCTAATCCATTCCGCCATCAGCTCGATCAGATCGCTTAAGTATTCGAAGCTCAGAATTTCACCGGCGGTTAATTTCACGCGTGTCACAGCGCCAGGTAAGTCGCCCAAAAAGCGTTGGTAGCGCTGCCAGATCGACGCGCCGCCCGGCGCAGACTCTTGTCGCGGCGTTTGCCGCCGCAGCTCCGAGGCAAGAAAGTGGCGCACCGCATCGATTACCTTGCGCGGGTCGTTGCCATGAACCTTGGGGTCAAGACCGCCTACGTCGCTCATGGTCTTTTGATGCTGGTGAGCCGCCGCGTCGAGCACCAAAAACTGCTTATCGCGATGTTCTGCCGCGCCCGATTCCTTAAGTCCAATGAAGAGCCCGCACTCGAACGGCATATTGAAGCGCGGGAGTTCGCCCGGACCCGCCGGCAAACGGCTGATATCGTGAATCGAAAGACGGCTATCGCGCATCAGCGCAATCATTTTCTCAAGACGTAACCGACCATTGACTTCTTGGATCGCGAGCCGCGGCGAAAATCCACAATCGATGACTGCAAAGGCAATCGCCTGCAACAGTGGCAGGTAATCGTTGTCGAACGGGCAGTTGATGAAAACACGGCGGTGATAAGGCACCGCCGTTGGATTGGACTTTACGCTACGAGCGGAGTCGCTCAAGCCGCCTTGAGCATGGCGTCCAGAATCGCCCGGCGCTGGGCGGCCGTCAAGCGACGCTTACCGATCACCATCGGTTTTTGTACCAAGCGCGTGGCAACTCGGGCCGATTTTTCCGTTGCAGGAACGGCCGAGAGCTTACGATCATGTTTTATAGTGTTCATAACGTTAATGATACTGCAATCGCGCGCGTTTTTCATCTTTGAAATTTAAGGTGGCCTGGCCACGAGGCAATCCGTGTGCGGCTCCCAGGCCATACTCCGCGCCAAGGCAAGCACCACGCGGCTCTTGGCGATGCTATAACAACAACTCTGCAAACGGCTGCGGTTCGTGCACGACATACCCTTGCACATGATCGACGCCGATTTTTTCGAGCGCGCCTAGCGCCGCCAAGGTCTCGACCGATTCGGCGACGGTTTTAATGTTTAACACGTGCGCCATTCGATTAATACTATCGACCATCGCAAAGTCCAGATCGTCGCTATCGATCGCTTTTGCGAAACGACCATCGATCTTCAAATAGTCAACCGGATGACGCTTGAGATCTGGAAACGAACTCGGCCCGCTGACAAAATTATCCAACGCAACGCGACAGCCGAAGGAACGAAGCTTCGCAATCAATCGATGCGCTTCGTCAACTTGCGCGACAGCGACGACCTCGGCGATTTCAAAACAAATTCGCTGCGGCGCAATTTCCGTGACTCGAAATTGCTCGGTAATAAAATCGGGAAGTGCTTCGTCCGCCAAACTCATGCCCGATAGATTGATGGAAAAATGACCTCCATTTTTCCCGAAATTTCTTTGACGCAGGCCATCCAACGTGTGCTGAATCACCCAGCGATCGATCTGTGGCATCAAGTTATGCCGCTCCGCAGCCGGCAAGAACGCCATCGGCGGAATAAGCGCTTGATCGCCCTCACGCAGGCGTACCAACACTTCGAATGAATCGGCACCGTTACCCCGCGCATGACCAGTAGTACCAATGCGCTGGCCGTAAAGGCAGAAGCGATCTTCCCTCAAGCCGGCATTGATTCGCTCGATCCAATTATCCTGAACTTGACGATCGTGCGAATTGACTTCTTCCTCGCGATAAATCTTCGCTTGATTGCGGCCATGTTCCTTGGCCCAATAACAGGCGGCATCGGCGGCAGCGAATAAGCTTTCAACGTCCTTGCCGTCGCGAGAGATAGACATAACGCCGATGCTAGCGCCGACGGTAAACAATTTTTCTTCCCATTGAAAACTGAATTCGCCGATGGCCGCGATTAAGCTCTGCGCGATCTCTTGCGCTTTTTCCAAGCGGCAATTTTCCAGCAACACGCCGAATTCATCGCCGCCAATGCGCGCCAGCAAGTCGGATTTGCGCAATTTGTGCAACATCAACTTAGATAAACGGCGCAATAATTCGTCGCCGGCTTTATGGCCGCTGGTATCGTTCACCAACTTAAACCGATCCAGATCGATGAACAGCAGCGCGTGCTGATGTCCCGACGATTTTGTATCCTGCAATTGGGCTTCCACGACCCGTTCGAATTCTGCTCGATTCACCAAACCGGTCAAGGCATCGTGACGCGCTTGAAACGTTATGCGATCTACCATTTTGCGTTTATCGGTCACATCGCGAAACACCAGAACCGCGCCGGTTATCACACCTTCGCTATCGCGAATCGGCGTGCAAGAATCTTCGACAGAAAATTCGCTGCCGTCCTTGCTGATCAGTATGGTGCGCGGCGGCAGTACCGCCGATTCGCCGGTGACCAGCGCATGGTAAAGCGGGCTTTCGATCGGCTTACCGTCGGATTGATCGATCAAACGCAACACCGTCTCGACGCGCATACCGATTGCGTCCGCCAGTTTCCAACCGGTCATTTTTTCCGTCACCGGATTCAAATAATCGATTCTGCCATCGGCGTTAATAGTCAGCACACCGTCACCGATCGAGCCCAGGGTCGTGCGCGCCCGCTCCTTCTCCATAAACAAACTTTTCGCAACTTCATAGCGTTCGGTGATATCGGTGACAAATGTATAGATGCCGACCACGTTGCCGCCTTGCCAGTCGGGAACGTAGGTTACGCTCGCGTAGCGATCGTCCCTGCGATAGTTTTCGTATGAGACGGTCTGCCCCGCCATCGCCTGATCGATATAAGGCTTGGCACGCTCGTAGGCCTCGGCGCCCAGTAGAAGTTCTATAGGCTGGCCGATCACCTCCGCCTGCGACATCAGAAACCAGGATTCGGCGCTCTTATTGGCAAATTGATAACGTTCATCACGATCCATATAACCGATCATCGCCGGGATATTGTCGGTGATCGTGCGCAAGCGCTGCTCGCTCGCTTTGAGCTGTTGAGTCAGTTCGTGCTTGACGGTGATGTCACGTCCTTCGGGAATAATCTGAACTACCAGGCCCGCGTCATCAACCACCGGCTTGAGCGAGAAATCGATCATGATGGTGCGGTTTCCGGTGGCCATAATCTCGACTTCGTAGCGCACGAATTCGCCTTGCGCTGCGTTCACAATCGCCTGACGTACTCGGGCGCGCGCTTCGGCGGAATTGGAAAACCAATAGGTTTCCCACAACGGCTTGCCGATCACGTCCGACGCCTTGAGTCCGGCGATTAACAGCGCCGGTTCATTCGCTTCGAGCAGTGTGCCATCGGGCGACAACAAACCCATGAACTGGTACGTGGAGTTAAACAAACTGCGAAAACGCTGCTCGCTTTGTCGTAATGCGCGCTCAAAGCGGGCCCGTTCGCGTTCGGCGTCTTTGTGAGCCGTAACATCGCGAAATATGCTGTTGGTTGCAACCGGCTGACCATCCGCGAACGTGCAATTCGCACTACCTTCCAAGTAGACCTGCCGCCCATCCTTCGCGACGAAAATGGCGTCGACGAATTCCAGATTCTCACCCTGCAACACGCGTTGAAATAGTTCCCGGCAGTGGCTCACGCTGTCGGGATGGATGATCTGAAAAAAATTAGTGATTTCGCCGGCAGCGTAGCCTAAGGTGTTGTGCCAACTTCGATTCGTATAAAGCACCGTACCGTCCGCCGCGACGCTTTGAACCAAATCATTGATGTTATCCATCAACTCGCGCAACTGCATTTCGCCCTGAGTTAAACGGTCATGCCTATCGGTGGTGGTATTCAGCGCCAAAATAACCCCGCCTTGGAAATCGCTAGAAGGCCTTCGCCACGAGCCAAATGCAGAGCTGATCTCCGGCATAGCATCGACAAGAGCCAATATCCATGCGGGTTTCTCGCTAACGATAAGTTGCGTCGGATAGGAATTTTATTCCCTTACTAAATCGATTTATCGTAGGAAACGCTTGAATCCCATTCTGGAACAAGCATCTTAGCAGCGACGATTAATGCAACTGGCTTCGAACCTAGACAATCATACTGTAAACCTAAACGGCTGAGGAAATCGAGGGTTGATTTTCTAGCGGCTTAACTGGCTCAAGCCGCAACGAGTTCGCGCCAGCTATTAGGCGAGCTGCTACCGCCTCGCTTGCCTTCGCCGCACTTGAATTCACTATGCTTTTCGCGCAAATTTTACTCCCCGCGCCCATTATTTTTGTGCACTGAACGTAACGCGCTATTGATGCAGTCATAAAGAATCGTCGGCTCACCAATTTGGTTCGCAAGCAAGAAAACCAGGCGCGCGTTTAACGCAACACTTTCTTGGTCACTCAACCCAGCGTGTGCGTTGACCAGCGCCTCGTAAAGCCCGTCGGGATCTGCGATATTTGGGTCGAGCTTCATATTTCCAACGCCATCGATTTGCGCAACGCAATGCGAATGGACGATGCGGACGGGTTTTCAATCTTCGCTGCGAGGTGCATGTCCGGTCGAATTAGGCAGACACAATCATTGACTACACCGAGCGCTTGCTTGAGCCCGCCACCGCGGTCCATAAGCTCAATACTATTACGCCCGATTGATGAATAGATGTACCAGTGCAGATTGGTTTCTTCGATCTGTAGCGATTTCACCAGTTTAATTTGCTTTGGCGTCAAACCATGTTCACTAAACCACACTGCTAGAAAACAATTTTTTCCTGCAAACAAATCAAGCAGCGATCCTTGCGTGCCACCTGACGATACCAGCGGGACATTTTGCACCGCGTTTCCAGCATGGGTGATCAGTGGCGAAGTGTCGTATTGAAACGCAACCGACATACGACCCGTATTGACCAGCGGTCGTGCAAACGCGAATTCGCGCGCCAGTGCGATCACCGCGTCACGCAATATTCGCTCGGCATTTGATTGCGGGGAGAGAAATCGCGTCGTGCGAGAGGTCGTTTTAATATTGTGTATTGCAGCCGGATGACGTTCTGCTTGATAAGAATCAAGTAGCGATTGCGGCGCGTGTCCATTGAGCACCATCGCCAATTTCCAGGAAAGATTTTCCGCGTCCTGAATGCCGCTGTTGCCACCGCGTCCACCGAACGGACTCATAACGTGAGCGGCATCGCCGAGAAAAAATACTCGGCCATGGCGCATATTGTCGAGTAACTGCGTACGGTACGCGTAGAGACCAACCCACACCAATTCGAATTCTCGATCCTCGCCGAGCTGCTGCCCCAATCGCGAGCGAACGACGCCTTCGTTGCTTACCGCATCGAGGTCCGCGTTGGCATCCATTTGGTAGTCGAGCCGCCAGACACCATCCCCCATCGGCAACTGCCAAACCGCACGATTTTCGTTGAATGGCGCTTCAATCCAAGTCCAGCGCTCTAGCGGCGCATCCAACTTAAAGCGAATGTCGGAAATGCACCAGCGATCTTGGCCTCGCGCGGGATGAATCGGGAGATTTAGGCCTTCGCGAATGGGACTATTAACACCGCTCGCGTCGAGCACCCAATCGGCCTCCAAGTGGTATTGACCGGCAGGGGTTTCGACGTCAAGGCGAATGCAATCTGACAATTCTTGTACGCCAACCACTTTGTTACTCCACCGTAGATCGGTAACCCCGAGTTCATAAATTCGATCAACTAAAAACCATTCGATATAAAACTGCTGAATATTGATAAAGGGCGGTTGTTTCGAGAGTCTTGTCGCAGCCAAATCAAACGAATAAACAACGTCGTTGTCCGCAAGCGTCTTGCCGTGAGACCACTCCACGCCCTTGGCTTTGACTCGATCATATATGCCCAAGCGCTCGAAAATCTCTAAGCTTTTTTGCGCGTAAGTGATGCCGCGAGACGCGAGGCCACGCACGCCAATCGTGTTATCGTCGTCTAACAAAACCGTGCTGATACCTCGTGTCGCGAGATCGCATGCGACGCTTAGGCCAGCAAGGCCTCCGCCAACGATAACGACGCGATAGCGTTTGGAAACACCTTCGATAATTTCCGGCGGCGTTTCAAAGGGATACTCCGGGAGGCGATAACCGGAGCCTTGATATTGTGTTTCCATGGGGATGCAATTCGCGCCAGTGTTGCGGTAAATTGAGAACGTTCAATGTGCCAAGGAAGCTCTGACTTGTTTCGAGTTTTAAGCGAGACTAGGCGCGAACAAAAAACATCGACGCCGCATATGTTGATATGTAAGGAGATATTTTTTGTTCGCAACGACGTATCGCGACGAAATCGGAATAAATCAGAGTTTCCTTAAGAATTGTATCACTCCCATCCCGTTACTTTTCTCATCAACGCCTCGGGCGCGGCAGGCAATGAATTGCCCCGCCAAGCAACATGTTGATCGGGCCGAACCAGAACCAAATCACGTGCAAAGGTGTCTCTTACTTCATCGATTGCCAATTCGACAACGGCGAACGGAATGCCTAACGACGTCGCCGCTTCCGCCAACGCGGATACGTCAAGCGCTATATTTCCAAGACTGAATAGAGTAAAAGTCCCACGAATTTTGTCTAAGGTCGAGGTCGATTCGTCCAACCAAACGTGGGGCAAACGCGCCCCGGGTGTTGTCGAGGGGACATAGCCATTGGGATTATCAGACTGCACCGAGCCATCGAAAGCAACGATATCCGAGCCCCCATAGCAGACACCTAATTGAATACCTGGCGAATCAAACTCGAGCAATGCATGCTCAAAACAAACGCGCCCCAAACCTTCACGGGCTGCCACGCCCGCGGGCGAGTCGTCTTCAATGGTGCTTGGAATAGTTATCTTCCCAATATTATCCGATAGGATTCGGGCGAAATCGGTATTGCGCGTCGCAATGGGCAAACGTTCTTGCTCGTAACTGGAAAGCAAAGCAGATCCGCCCCATCCTTGAATGCGTGCCGCTAGTTTCCACGCTAAATTCGCAATATCATCGACCGCCGTGTTGTAGCCGAAGCCCCCGGTGGGCGTAAACAGATGTGCGGCATCCCCTGCAATAAACAAGCGACCCGCGCCATAGCGCTCCGCAACTAAACTATAACCAGCAGTCCAAGGCTTGCTGGCGATAATTTCTACCGGCGTTTCGACGCCCATCGCAGTCGTGACGAATTCACGCGCGGCCTCGTCCGCCAATTCTGCGCCTCGACCTACCTGGGAAAACATAAAAAATTCGTCGCGGCCGTTGGCACTAATCAGCACGGCACGGCGCGAACTATTAAACGTCCAATACATCGTAGCCGGCGCCCCTGCTGCACTCGAATACAACTCCGGCGCACGAAAGTAGGTCGACACCATTTGGCCACCCATGAATTCTCGATCCGCCGCGCCTTCACCGGTATATCTTATGCCTAAGGCACGCCGTACCAGACCGCGGGAACCCTCGCAACCCACAGCAAATTGAGATCGGAATATTTTTGTCTCGCCAGTCTCGATAACCTCAACGCCAATTTCGATGCCTTCACCAAAATCAGCCACGGTGTTAACACGCCAACCATAGTGTAACGAGACTGCCGGTAACTTCTCGGCTATTCCGCGAAGCACTTTTTCCACGTGAATTTGTTGCATCCGCTGCGGCATTTCCGGGGTAAACCAAGTACCCGACGCACGATCGGCACGGGTCAGACTGCGCATTCCAGAGAGCCGCAATCGCGCCAACTCGTGCCGCGCTAACCGCGTGAAATACGCTGTCTCGTGGGCAAAGCCAACACGACGGATATCATCGACAATGCCAAGGCGCCGGTAGTGTTCAAGCGTTCGAGCGCCGTTGGCGCTTGCCTTTGGAAACGAAGATGTATCGGCATTTTGCTCGAACACGGCACAGGAAATACCAAGCGTACCGAGTTCGATCGCAAGTGCCAGACCTGTGGGCCCGCCGCCGACGATCGCCACGGCCGCCAACTCGCCGTCGATTTTGGATTTTGAATTCATTATTTATTGCGATCGAGCCGTTACGTTCGCCGCATCAAAGCAAAGTCGGTCTGAAACTGCAAGCCTTAAGGGTTTAGTACGAAGCCCTCGTAATCTCGCGCGGCAACTTTCGCACAAATTTTCCGGTAATGTGCCATCCCGCCGGCGTACGGCATGAACACTCGAGGTTTGCCGGGTACATTCGCGCCAAGGTACCAGGAATGCTTCGCTTGCGGAAGAAGCGTCGCCGCGGCGGCCGCATTCACTTGCGCGACCCACGAGTCCATCGCTTCAACTGTCGCCTCAATGCGATTAAATCCATGTTCACGCATATGCGCTATGCAATCTGTGATCCACTCGACATGTTGCTCAATCGCCACCGGCATATTACACAGCACCGATGGGCTGCCGGGCCCGGTAACCGTAAAGAGATTGGGAAATCCGGCCACTTGAAGTCCAAGATAATTGCGCGGCCCTGCGGACCACGCGTCAGAAAGCAACACGCCATCGCGTCCGCGAATGTCCATACGCAAAAACGCGCCGGTCATCGCATCAAAACCAGTCGCAAAAACGATGATGTCCAGCGGATACTCTGCGTTGCCCGTGCGAATTCCATCCGGGGTGATCGCCTCAATGGGATCGGCCTTAATGTCGACCAGCGCGACGTTATCCCGGTTAAATGTCTCGAAATAGTCGGTATCAATCGGCGGACGTTTCGCCGCATAGGGATGATCGATATCGGCCAGATTCGCCGCCGTTGCCGGGTCTTTTACGATTTCGTGAATTTTGCCGCGGATGAACTCTGCAGCCGTATCGTTCGCCGCTTTATCCGCAAGCAAATCGCGGAAGGTTGCGCGAAATTGAAGTCCGCCCTTCTCCCAAGCCGCTTCATAGATCGCTTGACGCTCTTCCGGCGACGTTTCTAAAGCAGCGCGATCAGAGATAGTGAAAGGATGGCCGTTCGTTGTTGCCTGTGTCACGCTGCGAATCGCCGCTGCATTTTCCTTTACGTAACGCTTAAATTCCGACGATAAGGGCGTATTGCGAGCCGGCACGCTGTAGTTTGCCGTCCGCTGAAAGACGGTTAAATGTGCCGCCGTCTCGGCGATGACTGGTGCGGACTGAATCCCGGTTGAACCGGTACCAATCTGCCCGACGCGCTTTCCCGCAAAATCAACGCCATCATGAGGCCATTGTCCCGTGTGAAACCACTTTCCGCGAAACGATTGGAGGCCCGGTATATTCGGAATGTTCGCGGTCGATAAACAACCAACGGCGGCAATTAGAAATTTCGCCGAAAATGCTTCGCCCGCCGAGGTCGTTACACGCCAGATGTTTTCTGTGGCATCGTAATGTGCTGAAGTCACCCGCGTATCGAACTGAATACTGCGCTTTAAATCGAAGCGATCCGCGACATAATTCAGATACCGCAAAATTTCCAGCGGGCCGGGATAGCGTTCAGTCCATTCCCAGTCTCGCATCATTTCTTCCGAAAACGTATAGCCGTAGCAATGGCTCTCTGAATCACATCGTGCGCCAGGATAGCGATTCCAGTACCAGGTACCCCCCACACCAGATCCTGCTTCTAACACTTTAACCGACAAACCGAGTCGATCGCGCAAACAAAGCAATTGAAAAAGGCCAGAGAACCCGGCACCAACAACAAGCGCATCGAAGGTGCGGCCTTGATCAGCTTTGCTGTCAATGTGTTGCTTAGTGGTATTTGTCATCAAAACAGAAGTCTCTAAAGTTTTCTAAGGATTACCGCTTGTATGGATTATATCAAGGAAAGTTTTGATTTATTCTAAGGTCTAAGCAGGGCGACGCGAGGCGCGACTCGTTTGAGTAAATTTGTCGCTCAATTTTAGCGAGAGGTTCTTCGTGACCGGCTAACGTTGTTGGTTCGATCGCGTCATCGCGAGCTCACGCTTCCACGGAAGCTGGTAGCCGCCGTTGTATTTGGGCAACAGCCTGCATTCGGTTGTACGCTGCAGCGCCGTGCGGCGGGTCGGTCATTCTGATATTTCAAATCGGTATCCAACCCATAAACTGACGCGATACAGAACGTGACGGTCACCGGTAAGCCTGAGACACCGCAGGCAACTACGGCAAAGGCCGCTTAGCCAAAATCTCCGACGGCACCGGCAGCACAACGTTCAAATATGACGTTCAAGGCCGCCTGATTCAAAAGACCCAAACCACCGGCACGGTGGTGAAGAGCGTTACCTACGCTTACGACAGTTTCGGGCGGATGAATCCCATCACCGTTCAACCCTTCGGCCCCGCGAAAAGCCGGACCCGGAGCGGCAATCCGATGGACCCGAGCCTTTGATCTGGATGGCCGTCAGGCCAGTTATCCATATACCGCCGCCGACTCGGTCAACGTCACTTACGACCTGGGCAATCGCGTCAAGAGCTTGAGCGGGGCAAATACAAACTAAGGATAGTGCCTGTTTGAGCCGACGAAAATTCTATTGTCCCCTGCAGCGCATCCGCGCGACGGCGCATGTTGAGCATGCCGCGGCCCACGCGCTCCGTCGCGATGCCTACGCCATCATCACTGATTCGAATGATCACGCGCTGCTCATCAAATCCAGTTGCGACGGTGACGGTTTTTGCGCGCGCGTGCTTTACGATATTGGTGAACGCTTCCTGCAAAATCCGCAAGATGTGCAACACGCTTTGCGGTGTTAGCGAGGCAGGTTTGGGAATATCGTTCACTTGCCAATTGAGCGCGATCCCCTGGCGCGTTAAGCGTCCTTCCAGGCGATAGCGAAGATTGGCCAGTACCGAGAGCAGATCATTCTCCGCCGGCTCGAGCGAATCTACCGTCAGCCTCAAACTGTCCAGCGCCTCTCTGAGTTCGCCGGCGACCGCGCCGCTTGGGGTATCTCCCTGCTCAACCATTTCTAGCGTTGCAATTAATTGCGCGCCCATGCCGTCGTGCATTTCACTCATGATGCGCTGGCGTTCCTGACTTACCGCCGTATCTTTCTCCATTTGCTGTACGCGCTCGAAACTTTGCTTCAGTTCGGCATGTTTTTCCGCGACTCGCTGCTCGAGTTCTAAGTTCAGCTTTTCAGCTTGATTCAGCGCATTCACCATTCGGTTAGTCTGTTGCCAACCCACCACCAGGCAAAGCAAAATCATCACGTAGGACACCCAATAGTAACTATCGAATGCGAGTTTATCGCGATGCACTAGTCCATCGTGGATACCCGCCAGCACCACGAGTGCCCAGACACTCGCGACAAGTGCATCTTCGATCTTCCGCGAGCGCAGCGCCGTGCGTATCAGCACCGCCTCGCAGAATATGCCGAGCGGAACGATAAAAAATGACCAGTTGCTCGCCGCTGCGTGAAGCTTAATTGGGTCGGCGAGAAACATTAAAAACGGCCCAAGCAAGGCGTAGATCAGGAAACATATTTCCAGCCAAGGCCATCTGATTCTTGAATAGCGCAATGCAAAAATATTAAATAAAACCACACACCAGCCGAATGAACTTTGTACCCATATATCCCAGTAGAACGCGGGAACGGGAATGTCACGGATGAACATATGCGTTGACCGGATCGCCCAAAGGAAAGTAAAGGCGAAGAAAAATATGTAATACGCTTCTTCGCGGCGCCGTACCCAAATGGCTAAAGCGATTAGTCCTTGAACGAAGATGACGATATTGCAAAGCTGCGGCAAAATCGTCTGAACGAAATAATCTCGCTCGAAGCGCGGATGCAAAATACGTGCAGGCCCCAATTCGACGGGGCCCAATCCGCCTCGATTATTCGGATAGGCCCAAAGTCGAACTTGAAGCTGATTAAGTCCTGGTTTGAGCAACGCTGGTGGGATAGGAAAATACAGCGGCCGATTCCAATGTCGCGCGACCGGCTCTTCAAAGCTACCGCCGCTAGCGAGAAATTGCCCATTAACAAAGAAACTCGCGTTCATGCTGAGTTTGCGAATGTAGATCGACTGCACTTCCAGCGATGCAGATTGCACATTGAACGCCAGCCGATACCAACCGAATCCGCCTTGCCCTGGTCGCGATATGTTCCAGTTGTCAGGTAGCGACAAACGCCGCCATTCCGTTGAATTTTGCGGGGGTAATTCCGAACCATCTAACGTGAATTCTGCGGACGCCAATGATTGCACGTCACTTTCAGTCGATACGATCGCCCACGCCAGTCCGGTTTGGTTCAAAAGAAAATACAACAAAAACCTTACTACGATACGCATGTCGATTACTTAGAACGCGATACACGCCTACTTGATGAGGCCCATTTTTGTCGCCTCATAGACCGCCTCGCCGCGTGAATGCACCGCAAGCTTTTGATAAATTTTTTTGACGTAAGTGGTGACGGTATGGGGCGAAATTTCTAATAGCGCGGCGATCTCGCCGAAACTAAATCCTTTCGCAATCAGCGACAGAATTTCGGTTTCGCGACCGGACAAGTTGCGATTTTCGGAAATGGGCGTCGCGTTCGCCGAGTCGGCCGGACGAAATTTTTTCAGCAACTGTCGCGCAATCATCGGACTCACCGGCGATCCGCCGGCGTGCAATTGCTTGATGAGATCGATGAATTCGTTTGGCAGGCTGTCTTTGAGCAAGTAACCGGTGGCCCCCGCTTCGATGCTCGCTATGACATGCGCTTCGTCGCCGAAAACGGTCACCACCATGATGTCGGTTTTTGGGTGACGCTGAGCTGTTTCGCGGATGATTTCGATACCGCTAATGTCTGGAAGCCCAAGATCGATTACCAGCACATCCGGCGCGTCAAGCGCAAGGGTTTCCCGTGCTGACTTGCCATCCCGCAGCGCCGCAAACAGTTCCATGTCGGGATCGGAAGCAATAATTTTGCAGAACCGATTTAAGAATATCGGATCGTCTTCAACGATCATAATACGGAGCAAGTCATGCCCTCCTTCAGGCGGCAGCAAACGCCATTTCTTATGGTGACATAGATTAGTCGACGTAATCAAGGAATCGTCCGCTAGAAATTAATGTTGTCACGCGCAAATAACGAAACATTCGCCAGAAGTGGGGGCGTTCGACGCAAACCCACTTCCAGCGATCGCTTCGCTCCTAAATCGGTTGTACGGTGACCGTTTGCGAATTTGGCCCAGCCTTAACGCAACTGAAGCTTGCTCCTTGTGCGTCGAGTTGTTCACTCCAACCATTTTTTTCCGTCATGTATTTGTACTGAACGCTGATGATTACGCCGGATTCGCCACCAACATACTCGAGGTTGCGTGTTGTGATGGTTCTTGTCCAGCCGGGATTGATTACTAAGTTGCCGACATAGTTTTCGCCACGCCACTTGCCTTCCGTATCATCCCAGTACTTGAAGTCAACGACCTGAATCTGAACCGCCGAGCCGTCGTGTGTGAAACTATTTTTGACTTTGATCGTGACATCTTTACATCGATCTGCCGCAGCAAGACCTGACCAACCGGTGAATAACAGCGACACTAAAACTGCACTAACTATCTTTGCCTTCATGATGAAAACTCCTTCAGTTAAGTTGAAAAAATCAATGAACCAACGGCTGGTCCACGATTAAGATTTTAGAAGGAGAACGCGATCGCCAAAATCGCGTGAATACGTTTTGGCTTACCGCATCAGGGCTAAGCCAAACGACGTAGGTCAGAAGGAATAGAACAATCTAGTGCGTGGAAATCGCAACGGAAAATACTGCATTTGTCGGCATACGCGACCTGAGCGTGTTCTAATAATACCTCGGAACGCCGCATGGATATTGGCTCTTAGGGCATCTCTTGGTGGCGATTAGGAAGGTGGCGAAGCACTTCAAGACACCTCCGCATTACATTGGGCTAGAGTCCTCGGACAAACTCGATTAGGGTCGCGCGCTGCGACGTCGACATTTGTCGAAATTTTTCGCGAGGCGATTGCGCTTCGCCGCCATGCCATAGAATCGCCTCCGTCACATCGCGGGCGCGTCCGTCGTGCAGCAAATCACCGTGATCTTGCGCGCCGATTCCCCATAGCGGTGCGGTACGCCATTCATGGCCATCGGCCTGAAAATCCGGGCGGCCGTCGGCGAGCGCATCGCCCATATCGTGTAGCAATAAGTCTGTGTAGGGTTTGAACACGACGTTGGCGTTTTCCGGAATGTTTGTTGCATCGCCGGTCTTGAGTTCCGCTAAATGGCAGGCGCTGCAGCCCGCTTCCACGAACAATTTTTCCCCACGCGTTGATTCGTCGTTAACACCTGGCGCGGCATTTTGAATTTGCAGCGCTTGAAGATAAACGGTCAACGTTTCCAATCGACTCAGCAACACTTCGGCGAGCAAATGTCCCGCGCAACCACCGCCACAGTTCGTGGTCATCGGATCAGTGCGGCACGCGTGTTGATCGCCAGGACAGTTATCAACGGGAAAAATATCCGACGTCACCCCGATATCATTTATTAGTGCCGCTGCAATTTGCTGACGCAAATTCGGTTGATTCGCTTTCCAACCGAAGCCGCCATTGTCGGCTCGCCCTGGGACGCTAAGTCGAACGACCATCCCGCGCTTGACGGCTTGGCCATGCACCGGCGCGACGGATCGCGCAGCATTCTGATGGCAGGCGGGGCAACTGGCTTCGTTAAATGTTGGGCCTAAGCCCCATACGCCTTCAAGGTCATTTCGCAGCGACCAGGGCTCGCTGAACTTGCGCCAACGCGCGCTAATTTTCTCTTGCAAGCTCATCGGGCTTTGGTCGTCGATGTAATTCGACGCCGGCGTATTTGAATCTTCGTTTGCGGCAACGGCAAACTGAATTGCCGGCATCACCAATAAAAAATAGAGGAACGTGTAATAAAACCGAACTCGAATTTTGTTGCTATTCATCGAGGAGATTGATGAAGCTAAAGTGCTCGCTCTAGCGTCCCAGCGGCTTTTCCGTACTGAATTTAGACCACGCATCCCATTCCGGGTCGCTTTCTAAACGGAAGGAAATTTTGTGGGTTTTGATATCGTCGACCAGTGCCTCCGCAAGCGCCTGCGCGCGTTCCATATTCTTCACATACAACAAAAATTCACGCGCATTATTCACGGTAATTATCGTGGCGAATATGGCATAGCCGGGGTCAACCAGTCGGTCTTCGATTGCCGCTTCGATTTTCTCGAGATCTTCGCGGTCTAAGCGCTCCGGAAAAGGCCGGTCGTTATGAATATTGAACGGGACAAAAAATCTTAAACTTCGACCGAATTCGTCACGAGTCACAATGGCCGATAGTGCTGTGTTCGCTCGCACCGCGGCGGTCTTGCCGCCGATCTCGTGCTTGCTGGTTTCCCATTCTTCCGCGGCGGAATAAAACCCTTGAGCGGCAACGGTAACGTTCGTTACCGCAAATAAAATTAGCGCGGCGCTAAAACGCCACATTACTTCCGCCTTTGAGTTTCAACATGGCGCGTGCTTCATCCGGTGTTGCAACTTCTAGCGACAGCGCTTCGATAATCGTGCGCACTCGCTTAACCTGTGCTGCGTTGGTTTCGGCTAGTTTGCCGGGGCCGTCCCAGAGCGAATCTTCCAAACCAACACGCACGTTGCCGCCCATCGCCGCCGACATGGTTGCAACAGGAATTTGATTGCGCCCCGCGCCGAGTACCGACCAAACATAATCGTTGCCGAACAGCCGATCCGCCGTACGTTTCATATGTAAGATATCTTCCGGATGGCCGCCAATTCCGCCCATAATGCCGAACACCGATTGCACGAAGAATGGCGCTTTGACAATGCCACGATCGACAAAATGTGCGAGATTATACAAATGCGAAATGTCGTAGCACTCCAATTCAAAACGCGTGCTGTTATCGTTACATGAGTTCAAAATGTATTCGATATCTTTGTAGGTATTTTTGAAGACGCGGTCGCGGCTACCTTCGAGATAATCAACTTCCCATTGATGCTGAAAATTTTTGTAGCGATCGACCATCGGATAAAGGCCGAAGTTCATCGAACCCATGTTCAACGACGCCACTTCTGGCTTCAGCTGCAACGCCGGTTGCAAACGCTCTTGCGTGGTCATGGTTGCCGCGCCGCCGGTAGTAAGATTGATTACAACATTGGATTTCGCCTTGATGGTCGGCAAAAATTCGCGGAATAAATTCGGATCCTGGGTCGGACTGCCATCTTTAACGTTGCGCGCGTGCAAGTGGACAATGGCCGCACCCGCTTCCGCCGCACCAATCGCCGCATCGGCAATTTCTTTCGGTGTGATCGGCAAAAACTTCGACATCGTCGGCGTATGAATGGAACCTGTTACTGCGCAGGTGATAATGACTTTACGTGTGGCGGCCATGCGGGTCTCCTCAATGATTATTCCTCATTTTACCGCAACCGAATCAGGGAACCTAAAAGCAGTTTTAGCCTGTCTTTAGCGCAACAATAACTGCACGTCGTGCAGAATTTTGTCGAGCGCGATGCCGTAATTCATGAGTAAGCGCAGCTTGCCGTCACGATCAAACACAAAGGTTCCGGAGAAATGCTCGATGTTGTAGTTACCGGGCGTAGCACCGGGACGCTTTTCGAAAAAGACGTGGAAACTTTGTGCCGCGGCCTTCGTGGCCGCTTCATCGCCACGTAACGCTAAAAACGTCGGATGAAACGCCGGGACAAATTTTGCGAGCATAGCTTGAGTATCGCGATCGGGATCGAGCGTGACAAACAACACCTGTACGCGATCGGCGTCGGCATCGAGTTGTTTCATCAAACTCGCTAAATCATGCAGCGTCGTCGGACAAACCTCGGGGCAATGAGTGAATCCAAAAAAAACTAAGACGACTTTACCCTTGAAATCCTCAAGGGTGCGTATTTTTCCGGTGTGATCGCTAAGCTTTAGCGCCTTGCCATAGTCGGCGCCGGTGATATCGATGCCTTGGAATTGGGCTTGGGAAACCTTCGCTGAGTTATCACAGGCGGCGAAGCTTATGAGCAGAACCAATACGGCTAAACTGCGCCACATCACGAAGCTAAAATCGAAAGTAGTGATCGACTAGCAGCGCTGCGAATAGCAACGAAAGATATAGGATCGAGTAGGCGAAAGTGCGCTTAGCCAACGCGTCGCTATAGTGGAAGTAAATTCTAAGCGCGAAGTAGATAAATACACCATCGAGTATTAACGCGGACGCCAGATAAATGAACCCCGACATGCGCGTTGCAAACGGCAGTAGGGTTACGGCCGTGAGGATGATGGTATAGAGCAAGACATGCAAGCGCGTGTATTTGTCGCCATGGGTCACGGGCAGCATCGGCACACCGGCCTTGGCGTATTCCAATTTTCGATACAAGGCCAGCGCCCAAAAATGCGGCGGCGTCCAGGCGAAGATAATTAAAAACAAAATCAGCGCATCGGAAGAAACCTGTCCGGTCACCGCAGCCCAACCGAGCACCGGCGGCATGGCGCCGGACGCCCCACCGATCACGATATTTTGCGGCGTCGCGGGCTTTAGTAGGATGGTGTAGATCACAGCATAACCAACGAACGTGGCAAGCGTCAGCCACATGGTCAACGGATTGACGGCGAAATAAAGCAGTAGCAAACCAATCCCGCCGATCACGGACGCGAACACCAGCGTTTGCGGCGAGGTAAGCGTTCCGCGCGGCAACGGTCGTCCGCGGGTGCGCGCCATGACGGCATCGATTTTTTGTTCGACTAAGCAATTAATCGCTGCAGCCGCACCGGCGACCAAGCCAATTCCCAATGTCGCTGCGATCAGCACTACCGGCGGCACCATGCCCGGCGTGGCGAGGAACATGCCGATGACCGCCGTGAATAAGATCAGCGATACAACTCGCGGCTTGGTGAGTTGGAAAAATTGTTGCGCCAGGCTGACCGGCGATTCTATTGCAAAGGATGTCGACATATTTAAATCAGGCTAATTATTATTGTGTAAGCGATAGTTTAGAGCGACTAATAGCATAAGCAGCAACGCCGCACCGGCATTATGCGCCACGGCAAGGGGTAAGGGCAAACTGAACAAGACGTTAGCGATACCAAGAAAAATTTGCAGCACAAGCGCGCCGCACAGTGCTACGCCAAACCGCCTAAATCGTTGGATGACTAGAAGCCGATAACCGAGATAGGCGACAATCAAAAAAGTGAGTAATGCACCGATTCGATGTACCCAGTGAATCGCCGTCAGCGCATCTAGATGCAGTAACTCGCCCGTCGCGGTGCGACCGAGATCCCGTAGCGGATAAAATCCGTTGGCGTAGTCCGCCGCGGGCGCCCAACTGCTGTGACATCGCGGAAAATCGGTACAGGCGAGCGCGGCGTAATTGGTGCTCACCCAGCCACCGAGGATGATTTGAATGGCCAAAACCGCCAACGCTAACTTCGCCGGGCTTTGTAGTTCTTGAAATCGATTGATGCCCCCGAGCACGGCTGGCCGATACTGACGCATTAGCAGCCAGATCAACAATGCCAATGTCGTCATGCCGCCGATCAGATGCGCGGTAACAACTGCCGGATAAAGGCGCAACGTAACGGTCCACATCCCGAGCAAACCTTGGAATACCACCAGACCAACCAAGAAGAGCGGCAAACCAATTCGGCCCCCTTCGGCGCGACGGCGCCAGCTCATGATCGCAATCGCGATAATCAGCAAACCGAGTGACGACGCGAAATAACGATGAATCATTTCGATCCAACCTTTGCGCGCTTCAACCGGCTGATCCGGAAATTTAGCTTGCGCGGCGGCGAGTTCGTGCGCCTCATCGGGCACGGTAACGTGACCGTAGCAACCCGGCCAATCCGGACAGCCGAGCCCGGCATCCGACAGGCGTACAAAGGCACCGAGGACGATGATGCCAAAGGTCAATACGGTCGAAAATTTAATTAAGTTACGGTACATCCCTACCCCACTTGCGAGACGCTCAGCAAACGACTTAAGTCACGGCGAATACCGGCCGGGTCTGGATTTTTGATATAACGCATCATGACTTGACCGACCGGATCGATCAAAAAAATGTAATCGTTCACGTTCGCTTCGGGGCCGAGCGTTTTCAATAGCGCATCCGTCGTGCCCGATAGCACGTGCATACCGGGATACTTCGCAGCAAGTTCCGGCGGCAATTTTGCGTCACCACGCAGTAACATCACGCGCTCGATTCGATTCATTTCTTTCGTCATCGAAATTCGGATCTGGCGCATCAAATAAAGTTTGTGGTTGCATGCTTCGCCGCAATTGGCCGAATCGACCGTGAGCATGATCCATTTCCCACGCAATTTACTTGGCGGAAATTCCTTTCCTTGAGCATCAAACAAAGGAACGTCCGGCAACGTTTTCGGCTCGATCAATTTGCCATAGTTCAAGCGGCTTTGCGGCGGCCAAACATAAAAACTGAGATAAGCCGCGATCAGCGGCACGGCGAACACCGCAAAAATCAGAACTAAGTTGATCCGAAAACTACGCTGCCCGGCGTTTGGTATTGACGACGACATAAATCACCATAAGAGTTGCAGTCAACGCGAACCATTGGAACGCGTAACCGCGATGCATATCGATTTTGAAATCAGGTTGTTCGATCACCGCACGCAAACCCGCGGTTAAATCCTTTTGTTGCAGAACCACAATCGGCAAGACCGGTAACGCCATGGCACTTTTCGCACGCTCGAAGGTCAGGTTTTGCCACACATTCCCCGCGATGGCTTGATCGGATAGCTCAACGAATCGTGCCGACGGCACGCTGCCGGTTCCAACAATTTGCACGCGCCCAACGGGAAGCGTAACGTCCGGCGCTTTCGGATAATTTCGTCCACGCTCGATCCAACCGCGGTTAATCAGCAAAACCTGATTGGAATCGGAAATTTTTAGCGCTGCGATAACGTGATAACCCGATTTCCCCTGATGTTCGCGGTTATCGATATAGACCTGTTTGCCAGGAATAAATTCCCCGTCGGCCTCGATCGGGCGATAACGCAACTCACTAACATCGCCGGTCATGTTATCCAGATTAATCGGTGCGAGCGCTTGGTTTTGTTCGAAGCGCGCCTGTAACGCGGCTTTTTCCTCCGCTCGTCCAAGCTGCCAACGCCCTGCGGAAAACGTAAGCGCCATCATGCAGACCGTCGCAATGGTCGGGAGCAATCGCGGCCGAAAGTCATAGTTGCCAAGTTGCATCGGTTCGTTCTGGAATTGCAAAGGCATAGGCCATTGGCTTAGACTCTGCGAACAATCGGAGAAACATTCATGAGATATGTCATTCTACTATTTATCGTTTTAATCCTCGGCAGTCTGTTCAGCGCCCTGTATTACATGGTCAAAGACAAAGGCCAATCGACGCGGACCGTTCGCGCGTTGACCTGGCGCATCGGACTATCCATCACCTTATTTTTGATTTTGATGATCGGCTATCACTTTGGCTTCATCGAACCGCAGGGCATGATGAATAAACAGTAGCGGCCACAAAAAAGCACGCCGCGCTAGGCGCGGCGTGCTTGTCATGCGGTATTTTTGTTTTAACTACAACAGCACTACTATCTCCCCCTCCACCTGCTTTATTGGAACTACTCTGCTAGAGCCAATACACCAAGATAAAAAGCAACAACCAGACTACGTCCACGAAGTGCCAGTACCAAGATACGGCTTCAAAACCAAAATGCTGTTCGGGCGTAAAGTGGCCTGCCATGCAGCGGAACAAAATCACAATGAGCATGATCGTTCCGATCGTGACATGGAATCCATGGAAACCCGTGAGCATATAAAACGTTGCGCCGAACACACCTTGCTTGAGAGTGAGGCCCTCGTGATAAGCGTGCATGTATTCGTAGACTTGAAAGCCCAAGAAAAGAACGCCCAACGCGATCGTTAGGAACAGCCACAAATTGAGCGCGCCGCGGTTACCTTTTTTCAGCGCCCAGTGCGCCATGGTGACGGTCCAGCCGGAGGTCAGTAGGATCAGCGTGTTAAGCGCGGGGATGCCCCACGCGTTAACTTTCTCGATCCCTCTTGATTCGAGCGGCAACGGGCCATTGGTCGGCCACGTCGGATTGAAATTCGGCCACAGCAATTTGTTATCGATATCACCCAACCACGGCACCGATATTTGCCGGGCGTACAGCAACGCGCCGAAAAATGCGGCAAAGAACATGACTTCGGAAAAAATGAACCAGCTC
>JANOLP010000241.1:0-2475 GCA_031419835.1 Pseudomonadota bacterium
AAGATGGGGTTCGCCGTACCCCTCGCAAACTGGTTCCGTGGACCATTGCGCAAAAAGCTCCACAGCACCGTTATGGGTTCGCGCCTGGCCGAAACTGGGTACCTGAATCCCGATTTTCTCAAGCAAATGCTTGAGCAACACGAATCCGGAGTACGGGACCATAGCACTCCCCTGTGGTCGGTATTGATGTTTGATTCGTTTCTTGGACTAAAGCGAAGCAGCGCAACCAACCAAGAACCGCTCAGCGCTATTGCCTAATTCCGAATTTCGGATGGGGTACGATGTTGCAGGGTGATCATTCTTTTGCGACGTAGCGAAGGCGAGGATACTGGCGCGGCAAGATCGTCAGGTCGATGAAAATCCTGACGTTTTCGACGCTTTATCCCAATAGCCTATCGCCACGACACGGCATATTTGTCGAAACTCGGTTGCGTCATTTGCTCTCCGATTTCGAATCGATTTCCGCGAAAGTAGTCGCGCCTGTACCCTGGTTTCCTTTTCGCAGCGAGCGTTTTGGAAGTTACAGCAAGTTTGCGCGGATACCTAAATCGGAAACGCACAATGGTCTGGATGTGTTGCATCCACGTTACCTCCAATTGCCCAAGATTGGGATGACCTCGGCGCCCCGCTTGCTGGCACTAGCATGCCTACCGGTACTTAAAAAAATCATTGACGATGGTTTTGACTTTGACCTAATTGACGCCCACTACTATTTCCCAGATGGTGTTGCCGCGTCGTATCTTGGGAAGTCACTCAATAAACCTGTTGTTGTCACTGCGCGCGGTACTGATATTAATTTGATTCCAGACTTTGCCACCCCACGCAGGATGATCTTGCGTACCGCGAACGATATTGCTGCCAGTATCGTGGTCTCGCAAGGCCTCAAAGAACAAATGGTCGCACTAGGCGTCTTGCCCGAAAAAATACATGTTTTGAGAAACGGCGTTGACGCGAACAGGTTCAAGCCAGTGAATCGAGAGAAGGTAAAGCGACAACTTGGTTGGAAGCACAAAACTTTAATTTCCGTTGGCAACTTGGTCGATCTGAAAGGTCATCACCTCGTCATCGATGCCATGCGTGAGTTATCGGAATTTCGTCTGGTCATTATCGGTAGCGGACAAGAGGAACAAAATTTACGGCAACGCTGCCATGCGGCGACGGTCGCGGACAGAGTGGAATTTGTTTCGAATATTCCACAAGAAGAACTAAGAAATTACTATGGCGCAGCCGATGCACTTATCCTTGCTTCCAGCCGAGAAGGTTGGCCCAACGTATTGTTAGAGTCCATGGCGTGTGGTACGCCGGTGATTGCGACAAAAGTTGGTGGCACATCGGAAATAGTACAGTCTCGAAATGCAGGCGTATTGTTACGTGACAGGTCCCCAGCGGCGATAGCGGAAGGCGTAGTTGATTTATTCTCCAACTATCCCGAGCATACGAGCACTAGACATTACGCCGAGCAATTTGATTGGTACGACACATCGGAAAAACAAGTGCGACTTTTTCGAAACATACTGGCAACAAACCAAAAAGGCCATTCTGATTGACCGGAACGCGCTTGGCCCGACGGTGCGGCTCGACTGGGCTGGCATCCCGTATTGCCATTAATCGAGGCGCGCCGGTCTTGCGGCGGTCAATCAAACGCTGATCGGCGTTGTTTGCTCGCGTTTGCGCGACGCAGCCGGTTGAGATTCTGAATGCACCATTAGGTTATGAACAACCATTATCGCAAGAATCTCGTAATACAGATTCTCCCAATATGCGATGTTGACAAATAATCCACCGATCGCAAATCCGATCAAACTTACTTGAATCATTCGCGCAAGTTCGCCGGCCCAAGCGTGTTCTGCGTTGGAGCCGCTCAATCTGATAATTCGACTTGCGTTTAGCCATCCAACGAAACCAATAGCAATAAAAAATACCAAACCGACATACCCATGCTCGCCTAATATTTGAAAATAAATACTGTGCGCAGCGTGGACGTCGAGGGGATCTGGCGCGTATTTTGCAAATACCCGCCGTGTATAAAGTTCAAACCCTCCCCCTACCAACGGCCTGTCATTTGCGACGTTGATCGCCATCCGCCAGGCATTTATTCGCCCCATCGCCGAGCTGTCTTGTTTGTAGGATTCAATCGTTTTCATTCGATCAGTCCAGTTGCTCGGCATGAAGCCAATGGCAATGGGTATCAAAGCTACCATCAAGATTCCCAATACAAACTTATTCCGGCTCTTTAGCCACAAAAACGCAACCATCGCCGAGACCGCCAGCAGCGCCCCACGTGACTGGGTACCCAATACCGCCATAAAACTTAAGCCCATTGCACCAAGTATCGCTAACTTTAGCCATTTGGACGAAACCAAGGAACGAAGAAAATACATCAGCGGAATAACCATGACGATAGCGACGGCGATCGAGTTATTGTCAGATATGAAGGTGTTTCCCGGCGGACCATAAACCCTTGAAGACCCGCCG
>JANOLP010000242.1:0-2658 GCA_031419835.1 Pseudomonadota bacterium
TTGCTGCCCATGTTGAGCCAATGTTGGAAATATTGACCCATGTGGTAGCCACAAAACGGCAGCATCGCGAACGGATCGCGCCGCACTTCGCCGATTTTTCCAGCGGCGGCAGCGGTCGTTTCCGAGCCCATGGTCGCAGCCATGTACACGCCGTGATTCCAGTTGAACGCTTCCAGAACCAGCGGCACCGCGGTGCTGCGACGGCCGCCGAAAATAAACGCGCTAATCGGCACGCCTTGCGAGGCTTCCCAATTCGGGTCGAGCGACGGGCATTGGCTCGCCGGCACGGTGAAACGCGCATTCGGATGCGCTGCTTTACGTCCGCTTTCTTTAGCGCTTCGCGGCGTCCAGTTCTGTCCTTGCCAATCGATCAATTCCGCCGGCGCTACTTTGCTCATGCCTTCCCACCACACATCGCCGTCCGGCGTCAGCGCGACATTGGTAAAGATGCAATTTTCTTTCATGGTCGCCATCGCATTCGGATTGGATTGCTCCGACGTGCCCGGCGCGACGCCGAAGTAACCGGCTTCCGGATTGATGGCGTAAAACTTTCCATCAGGGCCGGGTTTGATCCACGCGATGTCGTCACCGATGGTCGTCACTTTCCAACCTTTGAATGCCGCTGGCGGAATTAACATGGCGAAATTGGTTTTGCCGCAGGCGCTCGGGAATGCGGCGGCGACATAACTTTTTTCTCCCTTCGGCGATTCGACGCCGAGGATCAACATATGCTCGGCGAGCCAGCCTTGATCGCGGCCCATGGTCGACGCGATGCGTAGCGCGAAACATTTTTTGCCGAGCAGCGCATTGCCGCCATAACCGGAACCGAACGACCAAATCGCGCGCTCTTCGGGGAAATGCACGATGTACTTTTGCTGTTTGTTGCAGGGCCAAGCGACATCTTTTTCGCCGGGCTTTAACGGCGCGCCGACCGAGTGTAAACAGGGAACGAATTCGCCATTCTCACCGAGCACATTCAACGCCGATTTGCCCATACGCGTCATAATGCGCATGCTAACCGCGACGTATGGCGAATCGGAAATCTCCACACCGATATGCGAAATTGGCCCGCCCAGCGGACCCATGCTGAATGGAATGACGTACATCGTGCGCCCGCCCATGCAACCGTCGAACAATTTGTTCAACGTCGCCTTCATCTCGGCTGGATCGGTCCAATTATTGTTGGGACCCGCATCCTCTTTAGTGCGCGAACAAATGAAGGTGCGGTCTTCGACGCGCGCGACATCGGAAGGATCAGAGCGCGACAAATAGCTATTTGGGCGAAGCGCGGGATTGAGTTTGACGAACGTGTCGGCGCTGACCAAATCGCCACACAAACGATCGTATTCCGACTGCGAACCATCGCACCAATAGACGCGCGCGGGCTTGCATAGCGCAATGACGTCATCAACCCAAGCAATGAGTTTTTTGTTTTTAACGTGCGCCGGAGGCGAAAAGAAGTGTGCGGTGGCGGGTACTGCGCTCATCAAAATTCCCTATAAATCAGAGTCGTAAGCGACTGCGGTGTTCTTGAATTGTTATTCTACATCTTGGCCCAAAGCCTGGGAATGGCAAGAAAAAAGACGCGCTTAGGTCGCGCCGCCTTGCATATCGGCGATTACCGCGTCGATCAAGCGCCGCGAAATGCTGATTTTGCTCGGCAAACGGGGTAGCAAATCTAAATCGAACCATTGCGCGTCTTCGATTTCGGTGGGGTCACGCACCACCTCACCGTCCAGATAATCACAGGTAAATGCAATCATCAGCGAATGCGGAAAAGGCCACGGTTGGCTCGCGAAATATTTGACATTCTGAACGCGTAGCCCAACCTCTTCTTGCACTTCGCGAGCGATGGTCTGCTCCAGGCTTTCGCCGGGATCGACAAATCCCGCGAGCGCGCTATACATGCCAGGCGGAAAATGCGGCGAGCGCGCCAACAACAACTGCCGATCGCGCCGCACCAATGCCATCACTGCCGGCGCGAGCCGCGGATAACTCACCAAAGCACAACTCGGGCATTCGCGCGCGCGTTCGTTTAGTTTGAGCTTGGTTGGTGTCGCACATGCGCCGCAATATTGATGGGAGCGATCCCAACTCAAAATCTGAATTGCGCGGCCGGCGAGGGCGAAATGATCGTCCGGCACGCGCCCAAATACCTCCCTAAGGCCCAATAGGGACGCGCCTTCCGGAGGGGTATCGCCATCGGGCAATTCGACGCAGAAGCAAGGTTGATCTTGCAGTTGCCCTAGGTAATGTTGCCGTAATGGATGCAGATGCAATTGCGCGAGGGCGCTAATTTCCGGCAGCGACAGTTTTGTTTGATCGTCAAAGACCAACAGCTTGCTCGCCTGAAACACGAACCACAATGGTGTTCCGCTCGGCGCATCGGTCGCTGCCACACGCGGCGAGAACGCGTCCGGCATAGAAAACGGCAATGGGATTGAATCGATCCCCAACTAAATCGCATCCTCGTTGGTTTCGCCGGTACGAATGCGCACGACATGGCCGACGTCGGTGATGAATATTTTTCCATCGCCGATCTTGCCGGTATGCGCTGCTTTAACAATTGCTTCGACCGCTTTTTCTTCCAGGTTGCTCGGGATGACGACTTCGATTTTGACCTTCGGCAAAAAATCAACCACATATTCGGCGCCGCGA
>JANOLP010000243.1:0-12466 GCA_031419835.1 Pseudomonadota bacterium
CGATCGGCATTGGGCTAAGGCTGCCAAGATCGTCGTTCCACAACCGATCGCGCTGCCAGAAAATGACTGCGATGCCGAGCGCGGCCAGCATCCACACAAGCCATTTCAACTTCGGCGCAAACGCGGCGAAGCGAAGTAAACCGCGTTGCAACCCGCTGCCGATCGGGGCACTAAATCCGGCCGGCATGAAATGTGGCAGTAACCAGCGCGTGACTAACAGCGCAGTGACGATACCCGCAATCGAAAACAAACCGAGCTGCCCAAGGCCGGGAAATCCGGAAAAAAACATCGCGCTAAATCCGGCAACGGACGTCAGCACACCGAGCCGCAACGTCGGCCAAATGCGCGCCAGCGATTCACGCGCTGGACGTTCGCGCGATTGCTGTGTGAACAAATAAATCGCGTAATCGACTGCTTCGCCGATCAACGTCACGCCGAATCCGAGTGTGATGCCGTGCACCGCACCATAGGCCACGCTCACGGCGCTGATACCCACCAGAACGCCGGTGCCGACCGGTAACAAACCAAGCAACAAAACCCGCGGCGAGCGATAAAACCACAGGATCAACGCGGCAACTAACAACGTGGCGATGGTCGAATTTTTCGTCGCATCGGAGCGAATCGCTTCGCGCGTATTGATCGCAAAAACGCCGGGGCCGATTGCGAGTAGCTTCAGTTGTTGCTCACCAGCAATTTTTGCGAATCGCTCACGAATGTCTTTTTGAATCACTTCTTGCGCGTCAAGATCGAAGCCCGGCGCTTTAGTTTGCGCAACCAGCAATGCGCGCTTACCATCGCGCGAAAACCACACGCCGTCACGCTGCGCCGGACGGCTCTCGCCTTCGAATTGTTCGATCAGATGAATAAATTCGCCGCTCGGATCTTCCGGCAAAATTCGCTTAACCAACATGCCGAGCGGCGAACCGAGCAGATCAAGATTATTTTCTAGCGATTGTCGCAATCCTTCCTTGGAAAAGCGTTGCGGTGTGACGGCGTCGCTCAACACATAGCGATTCTTCAACAAATAATCGCGTTCCGGCCCCATGCGCGTTTCGTCGCCGTTTTGCACATAGGCCAAGCTCGGCATCGCGGCGAGCTGATCGAGAAACGCCTTGCTAGCGGCAACTCGTTGCGCTTCGTTACCACCCTCGATCGCCAGCAACAAAATGCGCGACACCACGCCGTCTTGCAATTGATCGACCAGAATTTGCTGCGCTTCGCTTGGCTTACTCGGCAAAAACGCGCTGATATCACCGGTAATCGTGGTATTACGGATGATCCAAACAGACGCCAGCACCACCAACAACCAAACAATCGCAGCGCGCAGCGCAGCGGACTTCAACATGCACCCTTGCCAGGCGGCAATCTAGATGCGCTCGTCAGGCCTGGCATCGCTACGAAGCAATATCCATGCGGCTTCTGGCGATACCGTGCGGTGCAGCGCTGGTCACAACATCACCGATCACGGTCATGACCGAACGATCGCCATCCGCTTCGGTAACTTCAATTGTGTTGACGCGATCTTTGCTACCACCGATCACGATCGACTGAATCAGCGCCGCCATTTTCTTTTCCGTGGGCTGCAATTGCAATTGCCAAACTTGGCGGGTGCCATCGAGCTTCACTTTGTAGAATTGCCGTAGCGCCGACAGATCGCCCTTAAGCGTGCCACGAATACTTTCGACAAAGGCCCACAACACCGGGTAATCTTGAATTTGCAGCGATCGCTTGCGGCCGCGCATTTCGATGGTCAACAGATCTTGATCGACCACCATGCTCTCGGGTTTCGGCGTGAGCGTAATTTTTTCCAGGCGGTAGGGCGCGGTGTAATTCAACTGGCCGGACGATTCTAACGGCGCACTGAGCAGCTTCAAATATTTTTTCTCAACGAAGGTACCCTTCGCCTGTTTCACGCGACCGAGATCGATCATCAACTCCGACAATCCCCACGCGGGCTCTGCGCCGTAAGCCGGCAGCGCGAACACGATCAACAGCAGCATGCATTTAAGTTTTGTCATCGCTGTTCCAAAAATCAAAAAAGTTAAACCAGTTATAGGGCGCCAGGCGGCAATAATGCTCTAAGCGCTCGACGTAAAGCTGTTGCCCAGATTGAATAACGCGTTCGCGCTCTTTGCGGTCGACTGGTTCGCCGTCGACGATTTTCTCGAAGTATAAATCATAGCGATTGCCGCCTCGATACAAACCGATCATCAACACCACAGGGCACTTGAGCATCGCCGCTAAACGAAATGGCGCATCGGGGAACTCGGCAATTTCACCTAAAAACGGGAATTTGATCTGGCCCGATTCGCTGATAGCGCGATCGCCGAGCATGCCAACTAATTCGCCGGCATTAAGGTGCTCGCCGATTTTTAGCATCGAATCGAGCTTACCCAGGCCGATCACATTCATTTTGAATTTCGGATTAACGGCGTTCAACACCGCGTTCAACTTGCGCGCAATATCCTCATACATCAACATCCGCACCGTCACGCCACGGCCTTTCTCGGCTAGGGCACGTAGAATCTCGAAACTACCTAGGTGCGCGCCAAGTAATAACGCGCCGCGCTTGTTATCGACCAAATTAAGCAAAGGCTCATGGCCATGGCTTTGAATATCGAACAGATCAAAACGATCGCTAAGTAAAAATACACGATCCAATGCGACAGCGGCGAACGTAAAGTAATGTTGAAATACATCGCGCCAACCGGCCGGCCGACCCAGCGCTCGCGACAAATATTGCTTAGAGGAGCGCCGTGCTTTGACGGAAAACAGAATGAAATATAGGCAAATCGGATAAAGTAACCACTGCCCAACACGCCGGCCTAATACCGAGGTAATCCACACCAAGGTTCGTAACGCGAAAACATTGCTGCGTTCCGTCTGCGCAAGCCATTGCGGATTCATGGCTTAGTATCGGTGATGGAATAGTCGAAGCTACCGGACAAAACCAAAATATCCGCGACGCTGCATTGGAACTTCACTTGAGTGGCCGTAATTGCCTCAAATTGAATGGCAACGGTATCGCCGGGCCGTGTCGGACTTAAAAACTTAGCCACTTTTACGGTGGCCTTTTCTAGCCGCGCAGCAATGATTTTTTCCCACGCATGAATGACTTCGCTCAGCAGCAATGCGCCGGGCACAATTGGATTTCCGGGGAAATGGCCCGCGGCCGACGGGTGATCCCGTGGGATGACAATGTCGACGCGATGCATGGAAAAAAACGCAGCTTTGTTGAAAAAATTAACCGCGCAATGTTAGCACGAGGGCCGCGATCGCCTCGCGCGGCAGCTTGCCAGTGCTATTGCGCGGGAGCGCGTCGACAAAATAAATCGGCCGCGGTAAAAACGCAGCATCAATACGCGTGCGTAGCTCGGCCAGGATTTGCGCGGCGCTTATGTCTTGCGCTACAACCAGTGCTGTCAAACGCGTGATGCTGTGGTCTTGTTCGTCAGGCATGAAAAATACGCCATCGGTCACACCGGCAATTGCGTTCAGATGAAAATTCAGATTCGCGAGCGACGTGCGTTTTCCGGCGATGTTAATAACGTCCGCCGTGCGGCCGTGCAGTATAAAGTGCTCGTCGTCGATGACGTCGATCACGTCTAATAACTTCGCTTCGATTTCAACGGATCCGCCGTGCGTGTACACCTCGTCGCCGCGCGCGTAAACACGTATATCGCGATAGGTTTCCCAGGTCGGATCAACTACCGTGCGCCGCGTTGCAACTTGGCCTGCTTCGGTGCAGCCGTAGACTTCGTACAACGGCACACCCAATTTAGATTCCGCTGATTGCGCCAAGTCGAGTGGCAGCGGCGCAGTGGCGCTAACTACGCAAGCAAGATCCGGCACCGACACTTCATCGCTTAGCAACGCACGCAAGTGAAAGGGCGTGGTGACCAACACGCGCGCGCCACTTATCTGCGACAAGGCCGCACGAATATCCGCAGGATAAAACGGGTGGCCGCCGAAAAACGCAATTCCGGTTTGCAGCGCCAAAATTAAACTCGATTCCAGTCCGTACATATGCTGCGGCGGAATGGTGCCGACCAAGGTCGTCTCGGAATTGGCGATGAGGGCAAATCGTTCCGCCTGGGCAACTGCGCCGTTCGCGACGCCCCCCCAAGTTTTGACATGCGCGCTCGGCCTCCCGGTGGAGCCGGAAGTAAACACATAAGCTGCGACTTGTTCTGCAGGGATCGTCGGCACAACGTATGGCGCGGCAGAATCGTATTTAATCTCCGGGAAATCGAAGCGCTCCAGATCGATTCCGCTGAGTGGCCCATCAGCAAGACTATAGAGTCCCGGATGATCTTCGACGAGCGAGGCTACAAATGCGGGGGTGTAGTTCGGCGGCAACAAACTGATCTGGCCGCGTAACAACGCCGCGCACAGCCCGACGGCAAAACGATAGCGATCGCCGCACAAGTTAATTACAAAGCGCCGCGTCGGCAATTGCGCGGCGAGCGCGCGAACTTCGCCGACGAAACGCGCCGCGCTGATGGTCTCTGCCGCTCGATAGGCGACAAGTTGTTCCGCCCGCCGGTGTTGAATCAATGGAATCGACATAGCTGCAAGGCTTAACTGGTTTTCGATTTTCCGTCGGTGTGGTCCGCCATGGCCTGCACGCCCTTGAAAATCGACACGTGTGGAAAATTCGGAATGGATCTAATGCGGTAAAAATACTCGCCGACGAACAGCAGAATCGCTAATGGAATGCCCAGCACGTTGGCGAAGAAGGACCACACCGTTAGCGGCGCGAAGAAATACAACAGCAGCGAGATGCCGATGGTTGCCGCGAAATAGATCGTCCAAACCCATGTGACGGTCACCGTATAAGCAGCGATTTCGGTCGGCAACGACCCATGCACGCGGCGCGCCAAACTGGAAATTAACGGCTCGCGACCCGGCAGCAAGGTGCCGCCAAACAAAATCATTAACAACGAATTGAACAATAAGTGTTCAATAAAATACGAGGCGGAATAATCAATCCAATTCTCGGACCACGCCAGCCCCAGCAATAACATGCCAACAGCGAGTATTAGCGCGGTTCTCAGCGCATGCTTGGTACTTCGCATCAGCCAGAAAACATAACTGACGACCGGCAGCAATGCGAGGCCAATGCCGAATGGCCCTGCCGCATTTTTCACAACACAAAAATGCAAAATAAACGGATAGGCCACCACGGCGGCAACGGTAATAACTTTGATGCGCCAACCGGCGCTATCTGTCACGGGAATTATTTCGTTCGGTTCGCTTCGATGTGCTGATTGAGGCTGCGTAGCGACGTGAAAATGCGAACGTTGTCGCTGTCGTCGGACTTAATTTGAAAGCCATACCTCTTGGAAACCGCGAGAGCGACTTCGAGGATATCGATGGAATCAAGGCCCAGGCCATCTTTATAGAGCGGGGCGTCCGGCTCGATATGATCGGCCTCCACTTCGAGATTCAAAGTCGAAACAATCAGTACAGCAAGATCGCGTTCTTGGCCGGTCAATGCTTGGATATTGCTCATAATCGGGCTTGGTTTGGCGTAACAGCCGTTCAGTCGCTAGAGTTGATATTATACGGGTAAGGATTAATTTGCCCAAATCCCGCCTGGCGTTAAAATAACAACTATGCAGCCACTGATTGTTCGAAATTACACAACCGCAAACTGCGTCGGCGTTGGCCGCGAAGCCTTGTACCGCGCGTTACGCGAGCGGCGCTCGGGTCTCAGCCATTGCGCATTTGAAACCGTCGATCTTGACACCTATGTCGGCCAAGTGCCCGATGATGAGCTCGCGCCTTTACGCAACGATCTCACGGATTTTGAATGCCGTAACAATCGCCTGGCGCAATTGGGTCTGCGACAAGATGGCTTCGAACAAGCTGTGGCGCGCCTGCGCGAGCGCTTTGGTGCTTCGCGAATCGGCGTATTTATCGGCACCAGCACGGCAGGCATTCTGCAAACTGAGCTCGCTTATCGCCGCCGCGGCCCGAATAACGGCGCGTTGCCTGCTGATTTTCGCTACGAACATACGCACAACACATTTTCGCCGGCGAGTTTTGTGCAGCGCTATTTGGGCTTGACCGGTCCAGCGGTCGCGGTGTCGTCGGCCTGCTCGTCGAGCGCAAAAGTGTTTGGCAACGCACAACGCATGATCGCGGCGGGACTGTGCGATGCAGCGATCGTCGGCGGTGTCGATAGCTTGTGCCTGACGACGCTGTACGGATTTAATTCCCTGCAATTGGTTTCGAAAAATCCTTGCAAACCGTTTGACGCAGCCCGCGACGGCATTTCCATTGGCGAAGCGTCGGGTTTCGCGTTGCTGGAAAGATCCGATACGCCGATTGCGGGCGATCAACTCGCAGTACTCGGTGTGGGCGAAAGTTGCGATGCCTATCATATGTCCACACCCCATCCCGAAGGATTGGGTGCGCGCATGGCGATGCAAGGCGCGCTAGTCCAGGCCCGGCTTGGCATCACAGACATCGACTACATCAACCTGCACGGCACGGCTACGCGCAGCAACGATGCGACCGAAGCGCTCGCGGTCAACATGATTTTTGGTGATCGCGTAGCGGCAAGCTCTACCAAAGGCTGGACTGGCCACACGTTGGGCGCAGCGGGAATTATTGAAGCGATTATTTCGTTCATTGCGATCGAAGAAAATTTTATGCCCGGCAGCATGCACACCGACACGATCGATCCCAGCGTTTCGATTCGATATTTAAAAGAGAACAGGCAAGGTCAGGTAAAACGCGTACTGAGCAACTCCTTTGGCTTTGGCGGCACGAACTGCAGCCTCGTCGTCGGGCGATGTCCATGACCCACCGCAAAGAGGTAGGGTGGATCAAGCGTAGCGGATCCACCAAATGGTTTAGCGATACTCAGCCTGGTGGATCCGCTACGCTTGATCCACCCTACGACGGCATGGTTAGCGCCGGATCAGGCGACGTTCAATGATGCGCGTATTTGTCGACGGCATCGGGCTGATTGCGCCAGGATTGACCGGCTGGGCGGCAAGCGCGCCGATACTCGCCGGAAACGCGAACTATGTCGCTGCGCCATCGACAATCCCGGCACTCGAAATACTCCCGCCCGCCGAGCGGCGCCGCTCGCCGATGGTCGTTAAACTTGCGATCGCTGCTGGTTGTGAAGCACTCGCCAACGCCAATCAGCCCGCCGCCGAAACCGCATCGGTATTCACCTCGTCCGGCGGCGACGGCGATGTGATCCATCAAATTTGCGATACGCTCACCCAACCCGAGCGCGAAGTCTCGCCGACGCGTTTTCATAACTCAGTGCATAACGCCCCTGCGGGTTATTGGGGCATCGCGACCGGCGCGCACGAACCTTCGACCAGCCTTTGCGCGTTCGATGCCAGCTTCGCGGCGGGATTGATCGAAGCGGCAACGCAAGTTAGCGTCGATGGACGAAAAGTCTTACTCGTCGCCTACGACGCGCCCTACCCTGAGCCACTAAACGGTGTTCGCCCCATCAACGCTGGATTTGGAATCGCGATGTTATTGTCGCCAAAGCAATCAGCGAAAAGCCTGACCGCGTTAGACATTTCGCTTACAACGAACACCGCGCCCATCACGAAACTGATGCAACCGGAATTAGAGAGTTTTCGTGTCAATGTACCGGCAGCACGCGCGCTATCATTACTCGCGAGCATCGCTAAGCGCGAAAGCGCAACCGTCATCACCGCTTATCTCGGCGACAATTCACTGCACACATTGGTCACGCCATGCTAATCGACAAAGCCGAAATCGAGCGGCGTATTCCCCACGCGGGGGCGATGAATTTGCTCGACGGCGTCGTCGAATGGAATGCCGAAACGATTCGTTGCCGCGCGACGAGCCATCGCGATCCAGGCAATCCGCTACGCGTCGCGGGCAAGCTCTACGCCATCAGCGGCGTCGAATATGCCTCGCAGGCCATGGCGATTCACGGCGCTCTGTCCGGCAGCGTCGCTGAGCGCCCGCGCGCCGGGTACCTCGCCAGCCTGCGCGACGTGGTGTGTCATCGCGCGACGCTTGATAGTGAGGCCGATGAACTTTCGGTGTTCGCTGAAAGTTTGATGGGCGATGACACGCGCGTGATGTATGCGTTTTCCGTTAGCGCTGGCGCCGAGGAAATCATCACCGGTCGCGCCACTGTCGTTCTTGATATCAGTAATCTCACGACATGAAACGTGCGCTCATTACCGGCGGCAGCGGCACATTAGGCGCGGCGATCGCAAAAACGTTAGCGACAAGCGGCATGGAAGTTTTCGTTCATGCCAATCGCAATATCGCCAACGCTCAAACCGTCGTCGCGGACATTAAAGCCCACGGCGGCGCTGCGAACGCGATCGTGTTTGACGTCACCAACGCCGAACAATGCAAGCAAGTGTTGGAACCGATCATCGCCGAAGGCGCAATCCAGATTGTCGTTAACAACGCCGGCATTCACGACGACGCCGTGATGCCCGGCATGTCGGCGCAGCAATGGACGCGCGTGATCAACGTGTCGCTAAATGGATTTTTCAACGTCACCCAACCATTGTTAATGCCGATGATCCGCACGCGCTGGGGCCGCATTATTAGCGTCTCCTCGGTCGCCGCCGTCGTCGGCAACCGCGGCCAAACCAACTACGCCGCCGCGAAAGCGGGACTGCACGGCGCATCGAAGTCCCTAGCGCTCGAAGTTGCGAGCCGTGGCATCACCGTCAACGTCGTCGCGCCGGGCATCATCGCATCGCCGATGGCAGACAACGTGTTCAGCAAAGACCTGATCGATCAAATGGTGCCCATGAAACGCGCCGGCCGGCCCGACGAAGTTGCGGCGTTGGTGAATTTTTTAGCATCCGATCAGGCGGGCTATATCTCCGGGCAAGTAATTTCGATTAATGGTGGGATGGCATAGCTAGAACCGTTGTCCTTATTGCTTCGTGGCAATGCATGCCCTGCGAGACAAGATCGGCGCGGGTGTTAGCGATGTGCAGAATGTAGATTGGGTACGAAGCACGAACGCCCCGTACCAACAGGTTTCCCCGCAAACCGTTCGACTAAGGCGCCTTTAAGTTGGCGCAACGACGTTAATGGCGGCGCATTGCATCTGAGCCTATGAAAAATAACAGATAACTCCCCATTCACTTCTATAATATCCAGACCAGAAGTGCAAACCGCGAGCCGAGGCGTAGCGTTTAAGTCTTTATTGGGATACGCAAAAAGTTATTGCTTAAACCAAGCATAGGGCTGTTACTTTCGTCGAATGTTTGATTTATTTTTGCCATGTGTGGTCGAAATTTTTATATCGACAAGAACTTTTGATAATTTTCAATGTGCAACCCATTCAATAAACTGATTGCCTTGATGACCCGAAGGACGTTCAATTGAGAGACATCGCGGTAACGGCATTGATTCTCGGGTCGCTTCTTTTCGTATTTAAACGGCCATGGATTGGTGTATTGCTTTGGCTGTGGGTAAGTTTAATGAACCTTCCCCACTTTGCGTTCGGTTTTGCCGCGAATTTTCCGTTCGCTCAGGTCATCGCAATAGTCATGCTCGTGAGCTTGGTGACTTCGAAAGATCCAGTACGGTTGCCGATCAATTCCACGACGATATTGCTAATATTGTTTCCGCTTTGGATGTGCGTGACTTACGCATTCGCGCTCGAAAACGAAATCTGGGGGCTGAATCGCTGGCAAGAGGTGATGAAGATTTTTTTCGTTCTCTTAATCAGCGCCTCAGTAATCAAGACGCGACAACACGTTGTATGGATGATTTGGGTAATCGCCATATCGATTGGGTTTTTTGGTGTTAAGGGCGGAATTTTTACTATCCTTGGCGGCGGGTCTTCAAGGGTTTATGGTCCGCCGGGAAACACCTTCATATCTGACAATAACTCGATCGCCGTCGCTATCGTCATGGTTATTCCACTGATGTATTTTCTTCGATCCTTGATTTCCTCGAATTGGCTAAAGTTAGCGATGCTTGGCGCAATGGGACTAAGTTTTATGGCTATATTGGGCACCCAGTCACGTGGCGCGCTTTTGGCGGTTTCAGCGATGGTCGCGTTTTTGTGGCTAAAGAGCAGGAATAAGTTTGCATTGGGAATCTTGATGGTTGCCTTGATACCCATTGCAATTGGCTTCATGCCAAGCAACTGGACTGATCGAATGAAAACGATCGAAACCTACAAAGAAGACAGTTCGGCGATGGGGCGAATAAATGCCTGGCGGATGGCGATCAACGTGGCAAATGATAGGCCTCTGGTCGGGGGCGGGTTCGAACTCTATACGCGGCGGGTATTTGCAAAATACGCGCCGGATCCCCTCGACGTCCATGCTGCGCACAGCATATATTTCCAGATATTGGGCGAGCACGGATACGTCGGATTAGCGCTTTTTCTTGCCATTGGTTTCGTTGGCTGGCTAAATGCAAGCCGAATTATAAAAATGAGCCGCTCCAACGCAGAACACGCTTGGGCGGGGGAACTTGCGCGAATGATTCAAGTGAGTTTGATCGGATATGCCGTCGGCGGATTGTTTGTCAACATCGGCTATTGGGAGAATCTGTATTACGAGATTCTCGCGATAATGGTTGTTCACAATATACTTTTACATTCGGGATCTAAATCGGCAGGGACGTGAAGACAACTACTTAGTAACGACGCCGTACCAAGGGAATGAGTTCGCGCCCTCGCCTGCATTGCCGTCGGAATTGTGGGGCCGTAGGGCGTGGGGTCCCAATGCTACGTGGCATGCCAATTGGCACCGGTTCGCGAAGCAAATTGGATGCGGCGTGGTTATTGCAGTGGGTAAGCCTTTAAGTATATGATCATAAAAAATATACTGCGGCCTTTAAAGCCGTCTACGCCGGTTCGATTCGGGCCGCCGCCTCGAAGATAGATCAAGCACATATGGCAAAATTTCAAGGTTTTCGACGAAGTGGCGAGGGTTCACCAGTCGCTACGAATCGTGTGTATAAGCCAAGTTGGGCAGCGTGCCCCCTCGAACAGCATACTTGTCGTTGACGTTGCAACGCTTGCTCAAATTTACGTTCGGACTTGTCGAACGAATAGCGGGAGGGGTGACACAGGCGGCATGAAATGAAAAGAGCTGCAAGCCGGGCGGCGGGACCTCCGTCTTTGGGTGGGGACGAAGAAGATTGACGTAGAAGCCGTGGTAACGATACATTGAAGACTGTTGAAAAATTGGGATTTGGAATTCCTAATCCTTAGGGAGCATGATTGCGTCGGGCCCGACGCTTTAACTTGCGATTGGTGCGCTCGGTGATCGCTACCAGTTGATTCCGCAGATTGAGCCGAGCGGATACCGAACCGGTGCGGGCTGGTAATCTTGGTGAGATGACATAGGTTAAGTTGATCTGTAAAAATAGTGGAGGAGCATTCGTCGATATCGGGTATTGGGATTTCAGTATTCCGATGTCGTCAATTCGATGGATGTTTGCAGTTCGAAGAAGTACCTTAAATTTGGCACGATTGTGGCGTCGACGCGCGAACAAACAAGTCGAGCTGGGACGTTATTTTATGAGCTTGTGGGGCGACGACTCGTGGCAATAAATCCCCGTCAATTATGGGCCGAGCAAATCTAGCCTTGTCATGCTTTTTAATTCGTACGAATTCTTATTCTTCTTCCTTACCGTTACGCTTTCGGTTTTTTTTGTCTTGTCCGAATTTCGGTATCTCAAAGCAGCCGCTGCGTGGCTAGCGCTGGCATCAATTTTTTTCTACGGTTATTGGAACCTATCCTACGTTGTCCTTCTGATAGCATCCATCGCGGTTAATTTTGCTGCGGGGCACGGTATATTACGCCACCGCCAAGCCGGTCGTTCGGAGGCAGAGCGACGAAAAATAACTCTGGCGATCATCGCCAAACTCGGAACGCTGGGTTATTTCAAGTATGCCAATTTCTTCGTCAACTCGATCAATAGCGCGGTACATACGAATATCTCGCTTGCTCAGATCATTCTGCCCATCGGTATTTCATTCTTTACGTTTACGCAGATTGCATTTCTTGTTGATACTTTTCGTGGAAAAGTCCAAGAATCCCAAATTGTTCCTTACACATTGTTTGTGACCTTTTTCCCACATTTGATTGCTGGGCCAGTACTTCACCACGCGGAAATGATGCCCCAGTTCGCGCGAGACGACACTTATCGTTTCAAACTCGGTAATTTCATAGTTGGCGTTACTTTTTTTTTGATTGGATTATTTAAGAAGGTCATTCTTGCGGACGGAATTCAGCCTTTCGTTGCACCGGTGTTCGACGTTGACGCTGCCAATGCATTGACGGCCATCGAAGCATGGGGCGGCGTACTGGCCTACACTCTGCAATTGTATTTCGATTTTTCGGGATATTCCGACATGGCGATTGGATTGTCGAAAATGATCAATGTCGATCTACCGATCAACTTTAACTCACCCTACAAAGCTGCGAACATCGCAGATTTTTGGCGACGTTGGCACATG
>JANOLP010000244.1:0-11705 GCA_031419835.1 Pseudomonadota bacterium
TTTAGCGATCAGATGACTTTTGCCGAATCGCGCGCACTGCTCGGCGTGGACCCGCCGTACGCGACGCTGGAATACACTTGGGGCGATGGCGCGGCGAAAGAAAGCGTGATTGAGAACGGTTGGAATCCGCGCATTCGCCTGTTGCTGGCGCAAAGTGGAACCGAGCATGTTGGCGAGTGGGTTGTTGAAAATCGCAACATCGCCGAAGATTTTCGCCGCGCGTTTGGGGAAGAACCGGGGCGAATACTTTCCATCGGCATTCACTGTGATTCGGATGCGACGGAATCAAAATCGGAAGGATTTTTTGGCGATATCAAATTCATGCGCCCGAGCGAAGCAAAGCAAGCAACGAATAAGTAATGGGGCACTGTCAGCCGTGAACGAGTTGCTATAATCGCTGCAATTTCCTCTGGGCGAACATAATATGCACGCATTGATCTGCGGTTCGATGGCCTATGACACCATCATGGTGTTTAAAGACCAATTTAAAAATCACATCCTGCCGGACAAGATTCACATGCTAAATGTGGCGTTCTTGGTGCCGGATATGCGGCGCGAATTTGGCGGTTGCGCCGGCAACATTGCGTACAACTTGCAAATGCTTGGCGGTAAGCCGTTGATCATGGCAAGCGTCGGCGATGATTTTCAGCCCTATCGCGAGCGCTTGGCGAAATTGGGCATCGCGCAAGATCATATTCGTCATGTGCCGGAGACATTCACAGCGCAAGCGTTCATCACGACGGATTTGGATGACAATCAGATCACGGCGTTTCATCCCGGTGCGATGAATTTTTCTCACCAGAATCATATTGCCGATGCGAAAGATGTCTCACTCGGCATCATCGCGCCCGACGGTCGCGACGGCATGATTCAGCACGCAAAAGAATTCGAAGAAGCGGGCATTCCGTTTATATTCGATCCTGGCCAAGGTTTGCCGATGTTCGGTGGCGCCGACATTCGCGCCTTTTTACGCCAGGCCGACTATCTCGCGTGCAACGATTACGAAGCACAAATGATGCAGGAAAAAACCGGCGAGACGATGGAGCAATTGGCGCGCAATGTGAAAGCGGCGATCGTCACACTCGGCGCACAAGGTTCGCAGATTTACGCGAACGGCAAACGCTTCGATATTCCGTGCGTGAAAGCGACTGAGTTGGTTGACCCGACCGGCTGTGGCGATGCCTATCGTGCCGGTTTGTTATACGGCATTCAATCGGGTTGGGAGTGGAAAAAAACCGGACGGCTCGCCTCGCTCATGGGCTCGCTAAAAATCGCCAGCCGCGGCGGGCAGAATCACGCGCTTACGCGTGCGGACATTGCGCGACGATTTCAAGCGGAATTCGGTGCGGTTTTATAGAGAGACGCTTGAAGGTTGCCACAGATACTCGCACTCACAGCAGTCACTACGTCATAAGTCGTTTAGGACTGTCGATTTTGATCGGTCATGATAGTGGTTTGCACGCCGAAAGCAGGATCGTTAATGCCGACAGCCCGTCCAGACCGTGACGGCGAGCGGCTTTTCGCAAAATACGTGCGCGCCGCTTGCGGCAGCAGCCTCGACGATCACCCGATGGGTTGATGCGGGTGTCAGGATCACAGCAAGGTCTATGCCGCCGGCATCGAGTAGATCCCGATAGTCGGTATAGGGCCGGGCTGAAAAATCCGATGCTACCCGTTGGACATGGGCCTCTCGGACGTCGCATACGAAAATCAGTTGCACCGTTTCGAGCTGACGAATGGCCGCACGATGAGCATTGGCCACAGCGCCAAGACCAATCAATCCAAGACGTATTTTGTCCACGGAGCTCGTAGTGTTTTGGCCGGGAGCTTACTGCTTCGGCGGAGGTAAAGCTATCGGGTTAAATCTTTGACGTACCAATCCATCGCGGTACGCAAGCCATCGCCGATGGGGTGGGTCGGCGCATAGCCCAATAAATTTTGCGCTTTGCCGATATCGGCCAAGGAATGGCGCACGTCGCCGGCGCGAAAATCTTGATACTTCGGCTTGAAATTTTCCAGATGAGGAAAACGTTTCGCCAGCAAGCTGCGCTGCATGTCGAATAGTTCATTCAGCGTGGTGCGTTCGTTCACGGCGACGTTGTAGACTTGATTGATGGCGTCTTTGTTATTCGTCGTCGCCGATAAAATATTTGCTTGTATAACGTTCTCGACGTAACAAAAATCGCGGCTGGTTTCGCCATCGCCGTTAATCAACAAGGGCTCATTTTTAATCATCGACGCGATCCATTTCGGGATCACGGCGGCATAGGCGCCATCGGGATCTTGGCGTGGTCCGAAGATATTGAAATAGCGTAAGCCGATTGTCTCTACGTCATAGCAACGCCCAAAAACATCGGCGTAAAGCTCGTTCACGTATTTGGTGACTGCATACGGCGAAAGTGGTTTGCCGATCTGGTCTTCGATTTTTGGTAAGCCCGGATGATCGCCGTAGGTCGAACTGGAGGCCGCGTAAACAAAGCGTTTAGTCTTTGCATCACGCGATGCGACCAGCATATTCACGAAGCCGGTGACATTGCTGTGGTTGCTTAGAATCGGATCTTCGATCGAGCGCGGTACCGAGCCGAGCGCGGCGTGATGTAGCACGTAGCTAACATCTTTGCATGCCTCGTGGCAGGTTTTGATATCGCAAATGTCGCCGCGAATGAAATTGAAATTCTTCCATGCGGCGCTGCCGACCAGGGCTTGAACCTGGTCGAGATTGCGTTGATGGCCGGTGGAAAAATTATCCAGACCCACGACCGTTTGGTTCAAGCGCAACAGCGCTTCGACCAAATTGGAACCGATGAACCCCGCCGCACCGGTAACGAGCCAGCGATGGCGTTTAGATTTTAATTGCTCAACTACTTGCTTGTATTGGGTCATTCGCTAACGATGGGAAATGATCTTAAAGGCGCCATAAACTTAAGCCGGATTCTTTCACTGCGTTGGGATCGAATTGGCATTTGACGTCGATGAAGCAACCGCCTTTTTTGACCTTGCCCAAATAATCTTTCATCGGGCGCGCTAAAAATTCTTTGTGCGCTACGGCCGCGACGATGGCATCGGCTTGTGGCAATTCGTCCCAACTACGCAGCGTCACGCCATACTCGTGTTTTGCCTCGGCAGACTCCGCCATCGGATCGTGAACTTGCACATCGATGCCGTAGGATTGCAATTCTTGAATGATGTCGATGACTTTTGAGTTGCGCAGGTCCGGGCAATTTTCTTTGAATGTGAGACCGAGCACGTTGACTTTCGCGCCTTTGACTTGCGAACCGGCGTTGATCATTTTCTTCACCGTTTGCTCGGCGATGTGTTTGCCCATGCTGTCGTTAATGCGACGACCGGCCAAAATGACTTGGGGAATGTAGCCTAACATTTCGGCTTTGTGCGTCAGATAATACGGATCGACGCCAATACAGTGCCCGCCGACCAAGCCCGGACGAAACGGCAAGAAATTCCATTTCGTGCCCGCGGCTGTCAACACTTCCATCGTATCGATGCCGATGCGATCGAAGATTAGCGCGAGTTCGTTCATCAGTGCAATGTTGAGATCGCGCTGCGTGTTTTCGATAACTTTTGCCGCTTCCGCGACCTTGATGCTGGATGCGCGATGGACGCCAGCGACAATGATGCTTTCATAAAGTTGTGCGACTTTTTCCAACGTTTCGGCGTCATCACCGGAAACGATTTTCAGAATTTTCGTCAGCGTATGTTCTTTGTCGCCTGGGTTAATGCGCTCGGGCGAATAGCCAACGTGAAAGTCTTTCAGCCATTTCAGGCCGGAGTGTTTTTCCAGCACCGGGATGCAAATTTCTTCGGTTGCACCGGGATAAACTGTTGATTCGTAAACAACAATAGCGCCTTTTTTCATGTATTTGCCGACGCTGGTGCTCGAGCCCACCAGGGGGGAAAAATCTGGCTGATGGGCGATGTCGACCGGCGTGGGAACGGCGACGATGATGTAATCGGCTTTGGCAAGTTCCTTCGGATCGGTTGTGACCGTGAGGTGCTTGGCGGCCTCCAGATCGGCGGCCGGTAGCTCGCCGGTCGGATCGATAAAGCGTTTATAACTTTCAATTTTCTCGACGGAAAGATCGAAGCCGATGGTTTCGCGACGCTTACCGAATTCAACGGCAAGTGGCAGGCCTACATAGCCAAGTCCGACTACTGCAACAACGCTCATGCAAACATCCTCATTAGAAGGTGGGACAAATTGTTTACCGCGGATTGGCTCGACTTCGTCGATTACGAAGCGAATAAAGCTAAAATGATACTGCTTACTGATACCAACGTGTTAGCCTAGCGAGCCTTGGCGGATCGTTGGGAATTTTTCGTTAAATTAGCGATATGCCTTGAAGTATAGAACATTTTGCCATTTGTAAAAGGACAATTATGCACACGAAATCGACCGTATCCCGTCGACAACAGACTGTTCTAAAAACGATTATGGTGTATTGTTTGGCGTCCTTTGGCGCGGTTTCGAGCGTCCGCGCTGACTTGCCGCAAACCATTGAAAAAATTCGAGCCTCGGTCGTTGGCGTGGGAACGTACCAGAAAACCCGTACCCCGGCGATGAACATGCTCGGTACCGGTTTTGTCGTTGGCGACGGCTTGCACATTATCACTAACGTCCATGTGAAACCGGCTTTCGTCGATACTGAACGCAAAGAAGTCTTAGTCGTCCTTACCGGGCGCGGAAAGGAAGTTCAAGTCAGGGAAATGGAGCCGGTTTCGATGGATTCGGACCACGATGTGGCGTTGTTTAGGATCAAAGGCGCGCCGCTCCCTGCCTTGACGCTGGGCGACCCGACAAGCGTTCGAGAAGGGCAGGAATACGCGTTTACCGGTTTCCCGATTGGTGCGATCCTGGGCCTTTATCACGTGACCCACCGGGCTATGATTTCGTCATTAACGCCGGTTGTAATCCCGAGCCGAGGATCGCGCGACCTCGACGTCAAATCCGTCGCCCGGCTACGCAAGGCATTCGATGTTTTTCAACTCGACGCTACGGCCTATCCTGGCAATAGCGGTAGTCCGCTCTATGATCCGCAAACTGGGCACGTGATCGGCGTGTTGAACATGGTGTTCGTGAAACAGACCAAGGAAAACGTGCTGTCGGATCCGAGCGGGATTGCTTATGCGATTCCGATTAGCTACGTCACAGACTTGTTGAAGCGGGCCGCTACAAAAAATTAGGGAATTTCTGAATTATTCCGATTTCGGTGCGCAAGGTCGTTGCGCACAAAAATATCCCCTTACAAATAAAACATATGCGGCGCCGATATTTTTCGCTCACGCCAGGCCTTGCATAGAACTCGGAATTAATCCGAGCTTCCCTAACCAACGCGACCGTAAATATCGCCAAATCGCACGATATCGTCTTCCCCAAGATAGGCGCCAGTCTGAATTTCGATGATTTGCAGTGGGATTCGGCCCGGATTTTCGAGTCGATGCCGATTGGTCTTACGAATATAGGTCGACTCATTTTCCTCTAAAAATATCTCCTGATCGCCGAGGGTAATCTTTGCCGTCCCGGCGATCACAACCCAGTGCTCCGAACGATGGTAGTGCATTTGCATCGACAGTTTTTGGCCCGGATTCACGACGATGCGTTTAATCTTATAGTAAGGCCCTTCTTCCAAAATTGTGTAACTTCCCCACGGCCGCGCAACCGTCAAGTGCGTCTCCGCTAGGTGTGGATGACGCGCCTTTACCGCGGCAACCAAGCTTTTTAGATCATCGACTTTGTCGCGTGCGCAAATCAATGTGGCATCACGGGTTTGCACGACAGCTAAATTTTCTACGCCGAGGGTGGCGATTGTTCCGCTCGCGGACCAAAATAGATTGTTATTGGAATTGACGGCGAGCACGTCGCCTTCAATCATGTTGCCCGACGCGTCTTTTTCACGCTGTTGGTAAATGGCTTCCCAGCTTCCGAGATCGCTCCAGCCCATTTTAACTGGTACGACCGCGATATTTTTGCTGTGTTCGAGAATGCCGTAATCAACTGAAAGATTCGGCATGACCGCGTAAGTTTCTTCTTTGGCGACTGATGTACCGCTTTCCGCCAAGCTCAATGCGACTTCGTAAATTGCTGGCTGTAGATCTCGCAACAAATTCATGAAATTTTCTGCGCGGAATACGAACATGCCGCCGTTCCAATAGTGATTGCCTTGTGCCAGTAGTTTGACTGCGGTGTCGATATCGGGTTTTTCGACGAAACGTGAGACCTTCCGAAGAGGCAAATGATTGGTTGTGCCCAGCTTAATTTCCTCGCCGGCCTGAATATAGCCATATCCCGTCGCAGGTTCGGTTGGCTCCATGCCAAACAACGCGATTTGCCCTTCGCTCGCGGCAAGCTCTGCGGTGCGCCACGCAGCATAGAACGAGGGCAGGTCGGAAATGCCATGATCGGAAGAAAAAACACCAATGATCGCACCTGGTTGATCTTTTGCGATGCGCGCTGTCGCCCAGGCGATTGCGGGCAACGTATTGCGTCCCACGGGCTCGGCAAGCACGTGATCGGCCAATTTGGCATCGACCGCGTGCAATTGTCCGGCAACTTCAAAACGATGGTCGACGTGGGTAACGGTCGTCACATACTGACTTTTTACCATCGGCAAAAGGCGTCGCATGGTGTCTTGAAGCAGCGATTCTTTGCCATTAAGTGGCAACAACTGTTTAGGCATCGCGGCGCGCGATAGCGGCCACAGGCGCGTTCCCGAGCCGCCCGCTAGAACGATTGCGCGACGATCTAAATCAAGATTGATAGTCATCGCGCTAATGGGAGAATCGGCAGATAAATTCATGGCGGGACGTTTTGCGAGAGTAGTATTTACTATTGTAGCCGAAGCAACGTGAAATTAAGGCTTCGCATTACTCCGGGATTTTTCCTTGGGAATGATTGATGAGTAGTTGCAAGCCTCTAGACAGTTGCCAAACGCCATCGAACTAATGGTGCTCGCCTTGAGCGCCACATGAAAAAACTTGCTTATGGGGCCGTAAGCCAGCATTACGGCGTTTGCTGCGGTGTAGATCTCGGTTCGTGGTTTTACGGATGCACTTGAGGCGCTCCCCCAATCGTCCCCGGGCATTTTTGGCGGTGATTTTTTGTGACAACTCGTAAGACTGAAAAACGCAAGCGGCGTTACCGAAAATTTGGAGATTGTTGTTGTAACGATGCGCATTTCAAAAATCAGACAAAAAAATGGCAGACAACTTGCCCAAGACCTTGCGGTCAAGAACGATTTGTCTGCCAAGCGCTGCATCCGAGACGGCTGGGCCTGAGGCCCGTGGTTTTTCTTCTACTTTTAGTGTGGCTATTCTGCTCTTCTTATATAGAAAATACAAGCAGATTTCATGCCATGGAAAACAAAATTACGTGATATTAATAACTATATGAATAGTATTACTATTTAATATTTATGTGTTTTTTTAATTACCTCAACAACAATTCATTCAAGCTGTTTCGGATTGAAGAAATAATATAAATAATGTTATTTATTAATATGTTACAATGTTTAAAGAAACTCGATCTGTGTGTCGAATTTCTTTTTCGGAATAGGATTGCCGAAAAAATTAATTAACTACATGATTTAATTAAACTTAATATGAAAATTTTTGGACTTTTGCCGAATTTAAAAAATAAAAAACAATTTTCACAATGTAAAAACTGTCGATTTTTTTTACAGTGAGTCAAAACGAGAACAAAAAAAAGACCATCCGAAGGTGGCCTTTTATTCGCTAGCGCAAGTTAGTTGAAGCTGCGTCGCCGAGCGCTGTTACCGTCGCGATCCGTCGGGCGGGCCGTGCGGGGCGGCGCGACATTGCCGCGATTGTCGCCAGTTCTGGCATGTGTGAATCCGCTCGGTTTACCCTGTCCCGCCCCGCTGGGCTTGCCATGTCCGCGGAACTCCGGTTGCGCACGACCGCGGCCCGCTGAATGGGGCTTTCGCGCCGGGCGTTCTTCACGAATCTTCGGTTCCAAGCCGACGATGGTATCCACTTGTACCTGCTGGCCGGTGTAACGTTCGATATCGCGAACCAGACGGCGCTCACTTGGATTGATCAGCGTGACTGCCATGCCGCTGCGTCCGGCGCGGCCGGTACGGCCAATGCGGTGAACGTAGTCTTCCGCTTGGCGCGGTGCGTCGAAGTTAATGACGTGGCTGATGCCCGCGACATCGATACCGCGCGCCGCAACGTCGGTTGCGACCAACACCTTGGTGTGGCCATCGCGCAAGCCTTTTAGCGTGCGGTTACGCTGGCCCTGGCTCATGTCGCCGTGCAATGCGTTGGCCAAAAACCCTTGTTCGCGCAAGGTATCGGAGAGTTCGTCGGCGCTGCGCTTGGTGGCGGTGAACACCAATGCCTGATCGATATTCACGTCGCGCAATAAATGATCGAGCAATTTGTTTTTGTGCGACAAACTATCAGCGAACATCATGCGCTGATCGATGTGCGCTTTAAGTTCCGGCGTCGAGGCGATCTCGACGCGCTGCGCATTGCGCGTGAGTTTTTTAGCGAGCGTGCCGACGACGCCATCGAGCGTCGCGGAGAACATCAGCGTTTGGCGCGTGGCTGGCGTCTTGCCGACAATCGTTTCGATGTCGTCGATGAAGCCCATGTCCAACATGCGATCCGCTTCGTCCAACACCAATACTTCCAGGCGTTTGAAATCGATGCGGCCGCGCTCCAGGTGATCGAGCAAACGGCCCGGCGTCGCGACGACGATGTCCACCGGCGCTTGTAATTGTTTGAGTTGCAGCGGGTATGGCATACCGCCGACCAGGCAGGCAACTTTCAAGCGCGGTAATTTCGCGCCGTAGGTGCGCGCAGCTTTTTCCACTTGAATGGCGAGCTCGCGCGTGGGCGCTAACACCAATACTCGCGGCCCGCGGCCTTGAACGGCGGCTGGCTTTGCTAAGCGCGTTAAGCTTGGCAGCAAGAACGCTGCGGTTTTGCCGCTACCTGTAAACGACGATACCAATAAATCTTGCCCAGCCAGCGCTGCGGGAATCGTCTTCGCTTGCACCGGTGTGGGGTTTTCATAACCGACGCTGTTAAGCGCCAACAAAACTGCGGGATCTAAACCTAATTCCGAAAAACTCATGGATTGCCTTTTCAATAGGCCGCACGGAGCGATGCTCCAACGGCAACATTTCTCAAATCAAAGAGAAAAAGAGTCGCGACCGCTGCGTATTCGCGGAGGAGGACGACAACACATCGACAATCGGCGCCAAACCTTTGTGCCGCGATGCGTTGCCTATAGAAAAACTTGGAGGCGTTGCGAAAAGGGTCGGGACGAGAAGCGACAACTTACGAGCAGGTTAATTTTGCTTTACCTGTTTTCGGTATTGCTGAAAGCGGGGAAATGCATAAATGCTGCATCGCACAACACGGACTATACGCGAGTGGAAGGAATAAAGCGAGAGATATTACTGGAGCAGGTAACCTCTGAGCCTTATCCAGTCTGCTCCGTGGCACGGCGTGGTCTGTGGGCCTACGGCCATTTTGAGGGCGATCTATTTCCGTTATGAGACACGTGTTGAGGTCGCGCAAGGATTCGCATCATTTTCACAACACCTTTGAAGCCTTCAAATCCTGCGTCCCTAGGAAACATCACGGTCGTAGCTTTGGCCATGCCGGTGGCGCGAGCGCATCTTTGGCTGGGTAGACAGTAACGGGCACGCCTTTTTGCCATTGCACAATAAGCAGGCTCGCGCCGTCACGACGACCATTTTCATCAAATTTCAGTCGGCCGTTGCCAGGGAAAAAATCTGCCGGTCCGCCTTTAATGTTCATGGTCCGCAACGCCCTTGCGACCGCCTCGCGATCGGGTGTCGCGGCGGCTTCGAGAGCAGCTTTAAAAATCCACATGTCGCCATAAGTCGTAACTAAGTGTTGAGTGGGCCAGGGCTCGGACGTTTTTTTCTTTACTTCGGCGACAAAGTCTTTTTGAGCGTTTGTGGTCCAGTTAGCGACGACGGACATTACTCCCTCAAGCTGATCGACATTCATATTGTTGCGCAAATCCGGGTCTAGGATCGCGGCACCATTGGAAATAGTGGGTAGCTTACCGCGCCCTAGTCCGAACTCATTCATTTTTTCCAGCAGCAGTTTTGCGTCGGGTATCGCAGTAGGCAAAAGTACCAAGATATCGGGCCGGGCCGAACGCAATTTCTGGATCAAAGGCGAGGCATTTGCGAGCGGTGGCGTGAAAGTTTCGTCTACTACCAGCTTCAGACCTAACTTGGCGAATTGATGATCGCGCATCGGCTTAACAAAAGCGACCGATGCCGCGGTGTTGTCCATCACGATGGCGATGGTTTGAGGGCGTTTACCCGATGCTTTTTCTGCCATATCGAGCAACGCTGGCAACGAACCTTCGGCTTGTTGGACGCCGGTGGCCGAAGTTTGAAACACGTACTTAAAGCCGCGCGACGTGATCAAATCAGAGTAAGAAAATGTGACGAGTGGGAGTTGCGCACGTTCAGTGACCTCGGTCACGGCAAGTGTGAACGAACTCAAATAAGCACCGGTTGCAACAACTAGGTTTGGTGCGTCGGCGACCATACGTTGGGCGGCATTTTTTGCTTTTTCGACGCTGTCCCCTGCATCAAATACGACTAGCTTCATTTTCGCGCCAGCCATGGATTTGATGCCGCCCTGCTGATTGATAGTTGCAATAGCCATTTCCGCTGCAATCTTCATCACCTCGCCTTGGCGCGCCCACGGCCCAGACATCGGCGCGATCAAAACCGACCTCAACATCGGCGCCGTGGGCCGACAATGGCAGCATTGATATCACCACCGCGACCAGGCCTGTGATTGCCAGTAAATTTATACGCTCATATATTCTCGTCATCATTTCTTTCCTAGGTTGTCTGGTTACATTCCGAGGTACGATTCGCGTATTCGGTCGTTAGTCTTTAGTTCGTCTCGGGATCCCTCCAAGGCCACGCGATCCGCTTCGAGCACATAGCCACGGTCGGCGAAATACAAGGCCTCCGCGACACGTTGTTCGACCAAGAGCACCGTCATGGCACCCATTGCATGTATCGATACGATGCGCTCAAAGATCTCATCGGCGACGGCTGGTGCAAGTCCCATCGAGGGTTCGTCAAGCATAAGAAGTGTCGGTGCCGAGGCGAGGCCGCGCGCAATGGCAAGCATTTGTTGCTGACCACCGGAGAGTGAGCCTGCTGGGGTCTTGGCGCGCTGCGCAAGTAGCGGAAACCAGGTATAAATTTTTTCGAGATTTTCTTGCCACCCTGCGATACCCGCTTTCGTGCGTGCACCCATTTGGAGATTTTCCAGAACGCTGAGTGATGGAAATACTTGCCGCCCTTCAGGAACGTGAGCGATGCCCAGATGCGGACGCGACGACGGCGAGAGCCCGAGCAAATCGCGGCCGTCAAAGCGGATGCTGCCGGACGCTGCCGCTACAATTCCCGAAATGGTCTTGAACAGCGTTGTTTTCCCCGCACCGTTCGGGCCGACAATGGCAACGAACTCGCCTTTGTCAACGCGCAGCGTCACGTCTTTTAAAACAGGCGTATCACCATACCCAGCGCAGAGATTTGCAATCTCAAGCATTTGCGATTCGCCATCTTCGCCCGAGGTACGCGTCGACAACGGCGTCATTGCGCGTGATTTCGGCGGGTTGGCCTTGGGCCAATACAGCGCCGTCATTCAATACC
>JANOLP010000245.1:0-4764 GCA_031419835.1 Pseudomonadota bacterium
GAAACCACGCTGCCGCGCCGCCACACTTCGGCGATATCCGCGAGATTGAGTTCATAGCGCCGGTTCGCGGGAATACTTTCCTTCGACACGCTGCGCATGATGTCGAATCCTTCGGCCATCGCCTGCATCATGCCGTATTCAATACCATTGTGGATCATCTTGACGAAGTGTCCGGCGCCAGCCGGACCGCAATACAGATAGCCCTGCTCGGCCTGGGGATTATGGCCATCGCGATCGGACGTGCGCTCGATGTCACCGACACCAGGCGCCAGGGTCGCGAAAATCGGATCGAGGCGCTCGGCGGTATGTTTGTCGCCACCGATCATCATGCAATAGCCACGTTCCAATCCCCATATGCCGCCGCTTGTTCCGACGTCTAAATAGTGAATACCCTTTGTGGCCAGTTGCTCGGCACGACGCACGTCATCCTGAAAAAAACTATTTCCACCATCGATGATCACATCGTCGGCAGAAAGTTTCGTGGCCAACATTGCAATCGTATCTTCAGTAATCTGGCCGTGCGGCAGCATCAGCCAAACGGCCCGCGGCGCGCGCAGCTTAGCGACAAGCTGATCGAGGCTTGCTGCACCAACCGCACCTTCGCTCGTCAGTTGTGCGATGGCCTTTGCATCGACGTCATGCACCACACATTCGTGGCCGCCACGCATCAGGCGCCGCACGATATTGCCGCCCATCTTGCCCAAGCCAATCATTGCCAGTTGCATCGCGTTTACTCGTTCGCTATAGAAAAAGATCCTGTGCGGCGGGTCGCAACAGTTGCGTCGCCGAACCATCCTCGGAAAAATATTCTTCGGACACGCCCGACACTAGAACGATCGGTCGACCTTCATCCGCCTCGCCCATGATCAACGTCGCGGAAGCGGCAATTTCATCCGCGACGGCGACCTGCGTGACGCGCAGCGCCCGACCGAATCGATCGGACTTGCCGCGTAGATCGATCAACGGATTCAAGCCGGCGCAACCGATCGCCGTGCCGCACACGCCCATTCGCCACGGACGGCCAAAGCTATCGCTAATAATGACGCCGACGCGAACACCTAGGCGTTGCGCGAGCATAGTTCGAATGGCCGCGGCACTATCGTCCGGATCATGCGGCAACAGCAGCGCGCGTGCCGCGGCATCGGGAATATTCGATTGATCGATGCCGGCATTGGCAACAATAAATCCCAAGCGATGTCGAACAATCAGTACATCTTTCACGCAGCGCAAGACGGCGCTCGATTCACGCAACACCAGCTCTACTAAACGCGGATCTTTTGCGCACTGCACCGCGAGTTCTTTGGCCCGTGGGCTCGGCCTAACAGTCGCTAATTCAACATAACGATTTTCTGCCTTAGAGACGATTTTTTGGCAAAGCACCACAACGTGGTTGTCGCCAAGTGAGAGTGCATTTCCGGCAATTGCATCGATGATTATTTCGGCGATCGATTGCCCCGGCATAATCTCGCCGATACCATCCAGTGCGGTGAATGTTAGCGTGTGTTTGGGCACAAATAAAATCTTGAATTCGCTGTTGAGAGCGATTCTAACAGGTCGCAGTACGCGTATAATTCCGCTATGGATTTTGGATTTAGCATCCCCACCCGCGGCGCGCTTGCCACGCAGCAAGCTGTACTCACACTTGCCCAGCACGGCGAGAAACTGGGCTTCACCCACGTCGCCATACCCGATCACATCATCATCCCGAACAGCATCGCCTCCCCCTACCCCTATAACGCTGCGGGAAAGATGGCGGGCGCTTCCGATGGCGATTGCTTGGAACAACTTGCGGTGCTAGCCTATTTGGCGGCGGCAACCACTAAACTTCGCTTGCTCACGTCCGTGATGGTCGTACCGCATCGTCCGCCGGTATTTACCGCCAAGGCGCTTGCGACTATTGACGTCCTGTCCAATGGCCGTGTCGATGTCGGCATCGGCACCGGCTGGATGGACGAGGAATTCCAAGCCATCGGCGCGCCGCCGTTCGCCGAGCGCGGCAAAGTAACCGACGAGTACATACGCATTTTCAAAGAACTGTGGACGAAAGAAACGCCGAGCTACGACGGACGATACGCCAAGTTTCGCGACGTCACCTTTTTACCCAAACCACTGCAAAAACCCCATCCGCCCATCTGGGTCGGCGGCGAAAGCCCGGCTGCTATACGTCGCACTATTGCGCTAGGCGATGCCTGGTACCCAATCGGTACAAATCCGCATTTTTTGCTCAACACCCTTGAGCGCTTCACCAGTGGCGTAGAAAATCTGCGTGCTGATGCTGCAAAAGCCCAGCGCGACCCAAAAGGCATTGCGATTACCTACTGGGCGCCGTGGTACAAGGAAACGCAATCACCGATCATCGACGCTGGCAAACGTCAGTTGTTCACCGGCACCGATGATGACATTGCCGCTGACATCGTGGCGTTTCGCGAACTTGGCGTGTCAAATTTGTTATTCAATTTTGTGCGCGCCGATTTAGCCCAATCGTTAGCTGCGATGGAAAGATTCGTCACTGAAGTTTTGCCGCGCACCGCCCGCGCTTAGTAATCGGACAACGGATAGTTGTTTAAATTACGGGTACGGCGCTCGGGCAATCGATTTAACTCTCCTTAGCTTCAATCTGTGCATAGGGGCCGCAATGTTCCGATCCTGTGTTTTGATGGACGGCCCGGAATACGCGCTTTGCCATGCTACAGCGGCATGTGCACCTCGTCGGAAATGGAATTAGCCGTGAAACATCGGGCTTAGTGCAGTGTAAAGTTTTTTGAAGCGTTCGAAACGCGGCTGCATCGCGTCGGCGATAGCGCGATTGGGTTCGATGATATCGGTGACGGGCGGTGCTGTACAAATTTTGGCGGCGTCAACATCAGCGCTAGTTGCAAGCATCGCCAGTCGCGCCGCACCGAGCGCTGCGCTTACCTCGTTGCCGCTATGTCGCGACAAAGGCAATTGCAGTGCGCTGGCCAGCAATTCGCTCCAATATCGGCTTTTGCTACCGCCGCCGACGACCGATGCCGTGGTCACATGCGTTCCTGCTGACTGCAACGCCCTATAGCCGTCGAGCAACGCGAATGCCACGCCTTCGATAACCGCATAGCCCAATGCGGCTCGACTAGTGTCGTGGGTGAGTCCGAACCAAACACCTTGCGCGCGCGGATCGTTATGTGGCGTGCGTTCACCGGAAAGGTAGGGTAAGAAAATTGGGGCCTGGGGAGTCTCTTTTGGATCGATCGATTCAATTTCGTTTAGCAGTGCGCCTTCATCTTCGGCGTTAGTGACTTGAGTGACCCAACGCAAGCAACTCGCGGCGGACAAAATGACCGCCATCTGATGCCATCTTTCCGGCAACGCGTGACAAAACGTGTGTATTCCTTGTGCCGGGTTCGGTTGGTATTGATCGTTCGCCACAAAGAAAACACCCGAGGTACCTAAGGAAATGAACGCTTGGCCGTTCTCGATGGCGCCCATGCCAATTGCGCTGGCAGCGTTGTCCCCTGCCCCGCCGGCAACAACCACATCATTTCGCATGCCCCACTCATGCGCGAGTGAAGGGCGCAACGCGCCACCAGGCTCACAACCCTCGATCAAGCGCGGCATTTGCATCCGACTTAAGCCGCAGGCGCCAAGCATTGCATCGGACCAATCGCGCTTTTTTATGTCAAGCCACAACGTACCTGCCGCATCGGACATGTCCGAAACATGTTCGCCGCACAATCGCAAGCGCAGGTAATCTTTCGGTAATAATATCTTCGCCGTGCTGGAAAAAATATCCGGCTCATGTTGTGCGACCCACAACAGCTTGGGCGCGGTAAAGCCCGGCATCGCCAGATTGCCCGTGATTTCGCGAGACTCCGCTAACCGCTCCTCGAGCATCGCGCACTGCGCGCCGGCGCGAACATCATTCCACAAAATCGCCGGGCGCAAAACTCGATCCTGTCGATCGAGGAGCACTGCACCGTGCATCTGGCCTGACAAACCAATGCCCTTAACAGCCGCCAACCTACTCCCGTGAATTCGCTTAAGGCGTGCCATTGCGCGTTCCACTGCATCCCACCAATCCAGCGGATTTTGCTCCGACCAAAGTGGTTGTGGACGTGACACCGATAGCGATTGGTGTTCTACCGCGATAACCCGTTGACGGTCATCGAGCAGCAATATCTTGAGTTCGGACGTGCCGAGATCAATGCCTAAATACATCAAGTCTTGAAATTAGTGGTGTGCGGGCGCCGACTTCGAACCGAAGCGATTATTCGTTTGCTGGCGAAATGCTGACGGTGTCATGCCCTTAATTTCCAGAAAGCGCCGGTTGAAATTCGCGACATTGTTAAAGCCGACTTCATAGCAAATGCGCGACACGAAACGATCCGATTCCATCAACAGTTGACAGGCGCGATTGATACGCACGCGATGGACAAACGCCGTGAACGTATTGCCGGTCGCGCGACGGAAAAAGCGCGAGAAATGACTTTCGCTCATACCAAGCTCGCTCGCAAAACTGCTCGCGAGAAACGGTTGCGCAACGTCCGCCGTGATGCGGCTGACGACCACATTGATTGAATCCAGTTGCGCATCATCGTTATTGCCTTGCATTTGCACATTCGACAGCAAGCGATAATCGGTACAACTCGCGAGATCGGCGAGAAAATCGCAAAATGCCACAAAGCGCAACATACCGTGCGCGCGTTTAGTGCGAATCCAATGTTTGCGCGCACGTTCGGAAATGCCGAAGAATTCGATGCCATGCCGTGCGCGTTCCAACAACGGCAA
>JANOLP010000246.1:0-17817 GCA_031419835.1 Pseudomonadota bacterium
GTCCCCTTTTGTGTTCTTTGAGAGCGGGCGATCGCGCCCGCATGCATAACTAATGGATGTTGCGAATGGTGTCTCGTTCTTGGGTGATGCTAGCGCGGAGGCTTACACGCATCGCCCTGCGTGGTCAGGTTCATCGTGATAATCCCTTTCGCCGCCGCCGTCTTGTCGGACAACGGGAGAATGCCGTTCAGTCCCTGCAGTATCTCTGCATTACTTAACCGTTGGCGTAGGAGCTTGAGTAACTCAAGCGTTGTGCTATTCGGCGCAGCGACGCCATTCGCCGCAGCGCGACGCCATTGCATCCAAGCTTCGGTGTAGGCCGGATATTTACCGCCGGCGACATTGGCTTTGCTGGCATCGACGCCATCCACGGCTAAGTAAGTCCAACGATCATCCGCAGCCGGTTGCCTGGCGCGGCCAAGGATGCCTACGGCGAAGCTGCCCGGCGGCACATTGACTTGTGTCGATCCGATCTGGAACGTCCCGCCCTGATCGGCTTTGTTCAAACACGCCGAAACTTCGTCAGCGGTTGCATTGTTAACCACCAAGTAGCCGGGGCTCCTAAGCGGTCCGCCGCTGGCGCCAACACTACTGGACGCGACCGCTGGCAGTGCGGCGGATGCGTCACAGGCATATTTCAGAAATACCGCATTGGCGGCCGGCTGAGCACCATCATTCATTCGGCACAGGATCACCGGCTGGGCTGGCAACTGACCGGCGAGCTCATTCCAGCTCGATTTAGTTTTACCCGAAAGAATCGACGCCAAGTTTGTCCGACTCAACGACGTCAGGCCGGCATTCCTGAGCGACCGGGTGACGGCCGGGCCAAGAACCAAAGCGTTGATGGGTGCGGCATTGAGTCGCGCAACATCGCTTGCTGTGATGGGCATGCCACCCGGCGCAACGTTGACGCCCACATGTAGCGCGGGCTGAACGTCGGATAGACCGGCTTCGGGTATCGCCATGACGGTGTTAACGATCGGGCACGACCAGCGATGGTTGTTGTTGCTGTCGCTACAGTTGGCATCGATCACCATCCGAGCCACTGAAATCGCGCGGGCGACCGCGGCAGCGCCCGCGTACGAACCCCCTTGAGAACTGACGTGAATCAACAGCCGTTGTCCGTCTAGCCCAGCGATGCCGCTGCCGGCAACCGTACCGTAGTAGGCGCGATAGGCATGACCTTGTTCGGCGCCCACAGCACCGCCGTCGTCAAGTAGCACCTCTGCGGTGCTGGGCGCGAAGAGGCTGGCCAGCACGTCACCGAGCGTGGTCATTTGCAGGGACGACCCGGCGATGAACAACTCTCGATCGACTGCGCGGTTCCACGTCGACGGCGATTGCGTGCCTGTCTCACTGATCAAACTGGCGGCACTCGGCGCCTGGACAATCGCGGCGGCGGCGCGCAATAACGTGGGCTGGGTGATGACTGAAAACGAGCCATCGGCCAAGAAACGGGAATCCGCGACAGCAGGATTTGTTCCAAGAACGGTTTCTACATCGTTAGGGATACCATCTTTGTCGGTGTCGGCCACAACGGTTGCAGAGGGGCGCTGTCCGGTAGCGGTCGTCGGCGCCGCCAATGCGAGCATGACTTCGGCGGTTTGCAGTGCATCACCCGCCCAGCTTCCGTCTACCGCTTGGGTGGCGATGAGATAGTCGAACGCAGTGACCGCGGCCGCGTTGGTCGGGGCGACGGTTTTGAGCGCTCGAAGGGCAAGGGCTGTCTCGAGAATCGCACTAGACCCATTGTCGCCGAAACCGTTGTCGGCGTTCTTCTTGGCGACCACCCCAGTCACACCAGTAGTTACGACCGTGGCTATATCGTAGACGACGCTATTGCAGGTACCACCCGGAAAACGCGTTGCCGCTTTGTTAACGGCCATAAGCGCGTACGCCGAAGGAATAACCCCACCCGTCGTCAGCCCCGTCGGCGGCGTGGAGGGCGTAAGCCCCGGCGTCCAGAGGTCATAAGGAAACAGAAAGTTCGGCGTCGGACGCTGGCCCACCATGACGGCGCACACCGCCGAAAACAATTCGTTGATGTTGTAGCCGGTACCTTGCGCGTCCATCAAGGAGAGGATGCCAAGCGCATTGTCGGGCAGGCCTGCTTCGTATTGTGGGAATGCGCCCCAACTAAAACCGGAATTGCGCCAGGATGCCAGTTTGGTCGCAAGCGCGGTTACGTCTTCCCCCGCAGCCTTCAGCGCTAATATCTGCCTCGACGCCGCTTCAACGCTGGCGGGCTCGGCGTTGCTTAGCCACGCGACACCACCCATGAAGGTATAGCCCGTTTTAAGACTGATACCCGTATTGATGTTGGCTAGGGCTTCAACCACCGCAGCGGTGGCTTGAAATCCCAGCGCTTGGCGTGTCACGTTGCCGTCCGATACGGTGCTGCTCCAGCCGCCATCACCGTGTTGGTTGGTCATGAGCCAGGCGAGTCCCTTGTTCCACGCCGCGTCAATCTGGGCCTGAGTGGCCGCCATGGTTGGCTGCGCGGCCGTGAGCAATCCCGTTAGCGCAGCACACACTATCCCTCGCTTCATTGCATCTCCCTTTTTTAACTATTGACGCGTGAATTCTTATGCCGCGTTATTCGCTATTCGCTTTAAATTGGTAAGTCCAACCTGCACCAAGTGGTCAATGATCAATTTCACATCCGCATCGGTGAACGACGCCGATGAAACGTTGCGTTTGAAATTCACATTCCAGGTGACGATCGATGTTTTATTTTTGCTTCGGACAGAAATCGTGCCGATATAGCTGTCAACCGGCAATGATGATGCGATCATGCGATAGCGGTATGACTTGGATTGCTCGCTATATTGCAGCAACTCGTCCGACATACGCGGCCCGTGCGCCATGGTGGCGACGCGAAATGCGCCGACCCTACCATTGGTCCCCTGCGTTAGTTCAGTATTGGTGAAACCCGGGTGCCAGTGGTGCAGGCTACCAAAGTCTTTGACAATCCCCCAGATCCGTTCCGGCTTGATATTCAACTCAACGGAATGCGTGACGCTGATTGGTGCAGGCGCCACCGCGTGGGCGACTAAAGGGGTATTAAGCAAGAAAAGTACGAGAACAAAACGCCAGAACATTCTTATTTTTCATTGTTATGAATATTAATTTTTGCCGTTTGCGCGAGTTCTATTAATACCTCGCAACCGGAGCTTACTTGCCGGGCCTTTACGCAAACCGAACGTGAGAGTACACCTGAAATCAAATCCGCACAACTGTCTGAAATTACAGTTGTCAAACATTCACATAAGGCTCAGTACCTGCACATTCTCGGAGTGCCTCGTGCAGCGAGAGAGTCTGCTACACACCTTCAACGGCTTTATTTTTTCTTCGACTTTAGCCACTCGCGGTGACATTTTTATTTCAGTATGTCACTTTGATTCGAGAACTCGATGTATGTTCGATGATTGTCCATAATCATCAGTGGTTGAGTCGAGCCGCAACCAGAACAGCGTAGCGTAATGGCGTCTGGCGGGGTTTAACTTCAGATTCGATTAGACGCCATGTAGCTGTTTTCGCACAATAGGCCAAAGGACATATTTACATTTGAGTCCATTTGTGCACTCCAGAAAGTGCATTGCATAGGTGGAGAGCGCGTGCACCTTGTCATATGATCGAATGGCAAGTATCGATCCCAAACTGTTACTTGAACGAGTTTACCGAGACCGTCTGCAATTGGCCGATCGCGTCGCATACTTTCCAACACCACGAATTCGAACACGAAATGACTTCTTTATCTATCTTGTTTGCATCGCGGTAAGAATTCGATGCGCAATTTCCGCGACGCTCGGGAGATTATTTTCAACCAATTGATTGAGGCGCATGACAACTACTTTGTCGGCGCGGATGAAGTGGCCAGCGTGATGGATTCCCGGTGTTGCGATCGGAATAAAAACGTCGGGTTCGCTCTCGAAAGTCATATTCGGCGTTCCAAGCACGATGCGCGGTACGTCGGCGTGCGGCGGCGTGCGGCCACCGTTAAAGCTTGAAATCCACAGCAGCGCGTCGATTTCATTCGCTGCAATGAGCGCATCGCTGCCGTGGCGATGCGGATCGTAGGCGAGGCCGTTTTTGGCGTAGCGCGAGCGCATCGGAAATCCCGTCTGCCAGGTTTGCGTGCCGTTCGCCGAAAAGTCGCCGTCGCTTCCACCGAGCGGCAATCCGGCAAAGCGCGTTGTTCGATTCAAATCTTTAATCATTTCGGCGATCGTTTGAATGGTCAATTCGCCGTGCGGAAAATCAAAGTCCGGCGCCACCCAAACAATAACGCCGTAGCGCGCCTGACGCATCTGTCCGGCTAGTTCCTGTAAGCATTGTCGATCGGAAGTCGCGAATTGTGTCGCTTCCAACGGCTGTCCGTTGACTAGCGCGCGCAGCGCGGGAACAATTCTTGGCAGCGCCGAATTTTCGCAATGCAGGCGCGTGATAGGGCGTGAGGACGTGGCACTTAGATTTTCTACGGCGCCAAGAAAAACGATTTTTCTCGCGCTGGCGGGATCGACGAACATCGCGTCCTTTGGCCAAACCACGCGTTCGAGAAAACGTGGGAATCGCTGAACTACACCATCGCCGATAAACAATATAAAATCCGCGCGATTTTTGACTTCGGCCAGTGTGGTGGTAATCCAGCCGCCATTTTGCAATGTCAATAAATTGCGCAGCTTTGCCGGCATATTCATATGATCGACGACGGCGCCGATGCGATCGGCCAGCGCCAATGTCGCGCGCGCACCGCCGACATCGGTGCCGAAGCCGGCGATTAGCGGCGCTTTTGCATCGCTGAGAATTCTCGCGGCGGCGGCGATTGCCTGGTCAAGTGTTGATGCTCTACCGGCTAAGCGTGGTGCGGCTTTCAGGGCTTCTCTGGTGCCGAGCGCGCGAAACGATGTGGTTGCAATCGCGCAACCATTTTTCGTCACGCTCAGGCCCGACGCGGAATTTTCCAACATTAAATCGTCGCAAGCTAAGCCGCAAAACGGGCAGGTAACGTTGCTTAAATCTTGTGCAGAAGTTGGCATGCTAAATTTGCAATGTAGATGCACGATGTTAGCAGACTTCACCGACTTGAGCTAAGGATGGCCAGGAGGCGCCTGGTACTTGCTTCGCAGCAATGCCTATCTTGACAGGCAATATCCATGCGCGTTCCAGGCCATGGTCATAATTTATGTCGAGCACACGAAGGACATTTGTTATAGTAGCGAGTGAATTTTAAATTTCGATTACCAAGCGAGCTCGATGAAAATTTCCGATAACGTCACCGTGATTGCCCCGGCGCGACTGCATCTGGGTTTCGTCGATTTAAATCCGCCCAGCGGCCGTCGTTTCGGCAGCCTCGGTCTAGCGCTGGATTCGCCGCACACGAAAGTGCGCGCGCGGTTTGGACCGATCGATGCGGTCGACTCTCCGACTCAAGAAAAAGCTTCCCAGCTTCTGCAGTCATTGCGTTCTGCGATCGCGGTGCCGGATGACGTCAGCGTAGAAGTCGAAGAAGCAATTCCACCCCATTGCGGCTTGGGCTCCGGCACGCAACTGGCGCTGGCGGTTGGCACGGCGGTGTCGCGTCTGTTGGATTTGAATTTAAGTCCATTCGACATTCGGCAAAAACTCGCGCGCGGTGCGCGTTCGGGCATCGGCATCGGCGCATTTGCGCACGGCGGATTTTTGGTCGACGGCGGCCATGGTGCGAGCACGAGCTTGCCGCCCATCACCAGCCGCGTCGCGTTCCCGGAACACTGGCGTGTGCTGCTGATTTTCGACGAGGCGTTCGAAGGCTTATCCGGCGCGAAAGAAGCTACGGCATTTCGTACCTTGCCGAATTTTCCGGAGACCTTGTCGGCGCATCTTTGCCGACTGGTGATGACGCGTGTATTGCCCGGATTAGCGGAAGCATCGATGGCGGAATTCGGTCCGGCGATCACCGAAGTTCAGCGCATCGTCGGCGATCATTTTGCGCCGGCGCAGGGTGGGCGATTCGCAAGTTCGCGAGTCGCCGAAGTTTTGGCGTGGCTTGAGGGACGCGGCGTGTTGTGTGTCGGGCAGAGCTCTTGGGGGCCAACTGGATTCGCGATGCTGGAGTCGGACTCACAGGCGCAGGATTTTGCGCGCGAAGCGCAGGCGCGCTCGCATGACAAAAATTTGCGCTTCGTCATTGCGCGCGGGCGCAATTTGCCGGCGAGTATTGAGATTAAACGCGCCAACGACGCTAATGCAACTATCATCCCATTCCTTCCCCTTCAAGGGGAAGGTTAGGATGGGGATGGGTTTCGCAGCGCCTTCGGTGAACCCATGGCCCAAGGCCACCCCATCCCCACCTTAATCCTCCCCTTGAAAGGGAGGAGAGCATCGACTAATTCTTTCGATCACTAATACGCTATGGAAAAACCTCACATCCTTCACATGTTTACACCTACGCCAAACGTCAGTCCGTTCGATGTCAACATGGCTTATGACGCCGGCTTTAATGCCGTCGTGCCCTATGGCAATGTCACGCTCGATCAAATCGCGGCGCTGACGCAAGACGCGATTTTTTCGCGCGGGCCGAAAGGCGTCAAGCGTACCGGCATTTTCATCGGTGGCCGTGAGATCGGCCTCGCCGCCGACATGCTCGACGCGGCGAAGCGCGCGATGGTGCCGCCGTTTGAAGTATCGGTGTTCGCCGATCCGAGTGGTGCATTTACGACGGCGGCGGGCATGGTGGCCTGCGTTGAAAAACAATTGAAGAAAATTCATCAGACGGATTTGAGCGGCAAAAATGTTGTCGTGCTCGGCGGCACGGGTCCGGTCGGCGCGGCGGCAGCCGTGCTTGCCTCGCAGGCCGGCGCGAAGGTGCGCATCGCCAGCCACACCAGCGCCACACGTGCGCGCATGACTAGCGAAGTGGTGAATGCGCGATACGGCGCGACGACGCAGCCGGGCGATGCGAGCGTCGCCGACGCTAAGCTCGATATGATCAAAGACGCCGATATCATTCTCGGCACGGCGAAGGCGGGCATTCAAGTGTTAAGCGCGCATGAACTCGCGAGCGCGAAGCGTTTGCTCGTTGCCGCCGATGTCAATGCGGTACCGCCCGCCGGGGTCGAGGGCGTAGGCATGATGGACGATGGTGCGCGGCTCGCGGCGGGTTCCGGTAGGGCGGTGGCCATTGGTGCGCTTGCGATCGGCAACATTAAATACCAAGTGCAACGGGGATTGTTGGAAGCGATGATCACGGCGGAGAAGCCGCTTTATTTTGATTTTCGCGATGCGTTTGCGGCGGCACGCAAGTTAACCGCGTAACGTGGCGGGCATTTTGATCGCTGCGATTGCGGGTCGCATGCTTGCGGCATCGGCGCGACGTGGTGGTTACGATATCGCTGTCTTGGATTTGTTCAATGACCTCGATACGCGACAAATCGCAACGCGTTCGGAAAAGGTGCTGGGCCATGAGCAAGGACTGGCGCGCTTCTCCGGGCATGCCTTGCTGCAGGCCGCATCCAGATTGGCGCCTGGCAATGCCTATCCTGGGCTTGTTTATGGATCGGGCTTCGAAGACGATACAATTTTGTTGAGTGAATTGGCGCAGGATCGGCGCTTGTACGGAAATAGTGTCACTACGATTAACGCGACCAAAGATCCGCGTCAGTTTTTTGCATTGCTTAAAAAATGGGCAGTGCCCCATCCGGAAATATCTTTAACTCGACCTAGTCAAACTGATGGCTGGCTGGTTAAAAAAATTGGCGGCAGCGGCGGCGCTCACGTGATAAGTGCAACGCAAAGTTTGAGCGGGAGCGCCAATCACTACTACCAGCGATTTATCGAGGGCAAAAATTACTCTGTATCTTTCCTTGCCAATCGGGAACGCGCGCTGATAATTGGTTTCAATGAGCCGTGGAGTATCGCGCTCGGCGATTGGCCTTATTGTTACCTCGGCGCGATTAATCGCGCGCAGCTACCGCACGCGACGATGCAGAGAATACAACGGGATCTCGATGCCATCGTCCGCGACACCGGCTTAGTGGGTTTGAACGGCATGGATTTCATCTTAAGCGGCGAGGACTATTTCGTAATTGAAATTAATCCGCGCCCGTCAGGCACGTTGGATCTTTATGATGACGATTGTCCTGAGGGCCTGTTTCATTGGCATTTAAAGGCCAATGACGGCGACTTGCCAGAGCGATTGTTTGCGCGCGAAACCTCGCGTGCGCACGCGGTTGTCTACACCATGCAGCCGCTACAATTGAATCGTGACGTACAATGGCCAACATGGTGCAGCGATATTCCCGAGCGCGGCAGCAGTTTTCAAGCGCGCATGCCGGTTTGTATGGTGCATGCAGAAGGTACGGGTTACGCACAAGTGAAATCCTTAGTTCACGCCCGTCGCGACAACATTTTGAATCTAATCGAACAACAAGCCACCCAATAAATGCAATCAAAAAACGCCTGGCCCAGCATCAACCAACTTACGCAGCCGCTGCTGGAAAATCTGAAGCGCGATGCGACATCGCTGCGCCTTAAATGCGAAACCCTCACGAACGGTACGACACTAGTCGATGCCGGAATTGTCGCGCTTGGCGGCCTGGAAGGGGGGCGTCGTATTGCGGAAATCTGCATGGGCGGGCTCGGTCAAGTTTTGCTCAATTCGAGTTCCGGAAAGTGGCCGTTGACGCTCCATGTCCATGCTGCAAACCCAGTATTGGCGTGCCTTGGCAGCCAGTATGCAGGTTGGAGTCTAGCTCATGGCGACGGCGAAGCTGGGTTTAGTGCGCTTGGCTCCGGTCCGGCGCGCGCGTTGGCGCAAAAGGAAAAATTGTTCCAAGACATTGGTTATCGCGACGCCGGCGAATCCGCTTGTCTTGTACTCGAGGTCGACAAGGTTCCGCCGATGGCCTTGATCGAGAAGATCATTCACGATTGTAATGTTGCAGCGGATCAACTGACGATTATTCTTACGCCAACTTGCAGTTTGGCGGGTGTCGTGCAAATCGTTGCGCGGGTTTTAGAAGTCGCGTTGCATAAAGCCCATGTGCTGGGATTTCCACTGGCGCAGATTATTGATGGCGCCGGCACTGCGCCGTTACCGTCACCTGCGCACGATTTCATCACCAGTATGGGCCGCACCAATGATGCAATTTTGTTTGGTGGCCGCGTGCAACTTTTCGTCGATTGCAGTGACGATGACGCACGTCAGTTGGCCGAGAAATTACCGTCCTCGGCATCGCGGGACTACGGAAAATTGTTCGGGCAAATTTTTAAAGACGTCGACTATGACTTCTATAAAATCGATCCGATGTTGTTTGCGCCGGCAGAGGTTGTTGTGTCGACGCTGAAAAATGGCAAAAGCTTTCGTGCTGGAAAGTTGAATGATGAATTGTTGGATCGTTCGTTCTCGTAACTCATTTTCAGTCCTGTCATTCCGACCAAAGTGGAGTGAAGCGCGCCGACGCTGGAGCCCCGCCTTCGTGAGAACGACACCCTAGGTTATCGCATTTGCTCCGCATTGCGATTTTCACTGATGCCCCGAGCTGGCATGGCCGAGAACTGAAACGCGCGGCAAAGGCGCGCGGCGCGCAGGCGTGTTACGTACCGCTTTCCGCTTGCTATTTCGATCTCGAACATCGCGACGGATTAATCATTCCTGGCTTCAACAAAAATTTGCCCGACGGTGTTTTTGTTCGCGCCATTCCGGCCGGAACCTTTGAGCAAGTCACGTTAAGGCTGAGTTTGCTGCACGCATTGCGCGAACTCAACGTACCCGTGTACAACGACGCTCGCGCGATCGAGAAGAGTGTCGACAAAGCAATGACGAGTTTCTTGCTGCATCGCGCGGGTATCGCAACGCCGATGACATGGGTGACCGAAGATAATGCGATCGCTCGACGCCTGCTGATCAAGGAAACCGACGCCGCAAACGAGCTGGTGTTAAAACCCCTTTTCGGCGCGCAAGGCGAGGGCTTACAGCGCCTTGCGCGCGGCATGGCTTTGCCCGAGCTTTCGGCCTATCAAGGCGTGGCGTATTTGCAGCGCTTTATCGATTCTCGCACGAAGGGATGGCATGATTGGCGCGTTTTCGTTGTCGGTGGCCGTGCAGTGGCAACGATGCGGCGTCACGGGAAGAGTTGGATTAACAATGTTGCGCAAGGTGCTCGTTGCGAGCCAAGCGAACAAGATGGGGAACTCGCCGTGCTCGCCGAACGTGCAACGCAAGCACTTGGGCTGGATTATTCCGGTGTCGATTTAATGCGTGATCACGAGCGGCGAGCTTACGTGATCGAAGTCAATGGGATTCCGGCGTGGAAAGGGTTGCAAAGTGTCACGGACGTCGACATCGCGCAGTGTTTGGTCGATGATTTGATTGAGCGGCGCATGGGTAACGCGCTGCGCGTCGCTCGATGAAGTTCGATCGTGCCGCAGTGCAGGCGGCCGTACGACGCGCTTGCGAGTTGGACGTGAAAGCGCTTAAGCCAGGAAATGTTAGCGTGGATGCACCTGGATGCGGCATGACCGCCGCTGATTTTTTTGCCAGTGCCGAAGCGATTGCCGAGCCAATCACGTTGCCGGGATTAACTGTCGGTGAACGTATTTATCGCGCCATTGAAGCAACCCACGCAGTGGTGAGCTGTAACACCAATTTAGGTATTGTGCTGCTGTTAGCGCCGCTGATTCAGGTGGCCGAGTCGATACGCGAAGTCACGTCGCTACAGCATGCACTAAAAAATGCGCTCGAAGAATTGACCATAGACGATGCCGAATGGGCCTATCGTGCGATTCGCCTCGCCAAGCCAGGCGGCATGGCCACAAGCGCGAAGCATGATATTGCCGAAACGCCGCGCGTGACGCTCTATCAGGCGATGCGGGAAGCGGTAAATCACGATCAAATCGCACGGCTCTACGTGACCGGCTACCACACTTTGTTTGAGCTCGGATTGCCTGTGTGGCGTCAGGCAATGACGTGCCATGGATCGTCCGAATGGGCGGCAACCGCAGTGTTTTTGAATCTGCTTGCTGCCGAACCAGACAGTCTGATTACGCGAAAATTTGGCCGTGTGAAAAGTGAGGAAGTTTCGGCGGCAGCAAAACCGCTTTGCGTAGCGTTAAATACAGCTCACGAGCCGCGGGTAATTCGTCCTGACCTTATCGTCTGGGACACTACGTTGAAAGCTCACGGACTTAATCCCGGCACGACGGCCGACATGACAGTCGCGACTATATTCTTGGCAGACTTGCAAGACATGCGCTAGGCGATTTACACTGGGCGACTGCAAAGCGTAACTTAAGGGGGCAAATCCGCCCCCGTTCATAAACCGAAGGTAAAGAGGAGATTTACGATGGCAAAAATCGACCGTGTAATGGTAGGGGAGTCGTTAGTTGGTGATGGCAATGAAGTAGCGCACATCGACCTAATCATCGGGCCGCGAGGCAGTGCAGCGGAAACCGCATTCTGTAATAGCTTGACCAACAACAAAGACGGCTTTACGTCGCTGTTAGCAGTTGTTGCGCCAAATCTGCTATGCAAACCCAACACCGTAATGTTCAATAAAGTCACGATTAAGGGCGCCGAGCAAGCCGTGCAAATGTTCGGTCCGGCGCAACGTGCGGTTGCGATGGCCGTTGCCGATTGCGTCGCCGACGGCACCATTCCCGCCGGTGAAGCCGATGATTTGTTTATCTGCGTTGGGGTATTCATTCATTGGCTCGCGAAAGATCACGGCAAGATTCAGGACTACAACTACGCGGCAACTAAAGAAGCGTTGAAGCGCGCCGTCGCCGGCGAGCCGAAGGCGGCAGAAGTCACCGCGAAGAAAGGTACTGCAGATCATCCGTTCCAAGCCCACAAGTAAGTCGAATTTTTGAGAAGAAATTCGCAGCGCTAGATTTCGCTGCCGAAGTTTGAAGTCAAGAATGTGGAACGCCCTTCGGCAATATCGCCGCAGGGCGTTTTGCTTTCAGCAATCCCTTATTGCCTTTGGCGATCAAAGAATGAATCTGGAAGACGCACGGACGAAAATATAAAACGAGAATTTCCGTTGGATTCGGATCAAGCGGCTTAGTTATGAAATTTGACTGGTAGGTGAATGCGTGCTTCGCGAAACGTCGAAAGCGCGTTTTGATAGTAGGACTCAAGGGCAGTGTCCGGGAAACGTAACTCGCCGCCTGCGCGCGGATAGGTCACTAGGATGCCATATTTTTCTTGGATGGACCGAATAACGGTTGGATGCTTCATTTCGCTATAGAAGGAATGAATCTCATCGGCTTTGTGGATGACCGCAACGGCGCAGGTTAGTGCATTGGCTATATCAATGCCAAGATCTTTGTGAATACTTAGAGCAAGTTCCGCATTTTCCGCCGTTAGTGGAACACGCAAGATGTGGGTGACGGAATGATAGACGTCCATAAATTTATAGAATTGGTCTTGCGGCTCGCGTTCTAACGTCCAAATAATATCGTCCGAATAGGTGTTCTCGTTGAAGGCTTCAATACCGATCACATCGGAGCCGGGCTTCATCGAAATCATCGCTTGAGAATTTTTCGCCGCAATTCTCATGGATTCATCTGTGGTACTGAATTGCCCGAGGTGAACACTATTGTCAAATGCAATTCTCATGTCATTGTGGCCTTATCGCCAAAATAGTTTCCTCGGCAGAACGTATTATTCTGCGTTCACATAATAGGGCTTTGAGACTGACATACCAATTGCCACCTAGATTGTATTGCCAAAACATGTCGATTATCTTCTCGTTCAGTCGCGACGAATTTTTAGTAAGCATTTGGCGACATAACTTGGGCTCAATATTGGTGAGCGCCACGATGTAGCCGTCGCAACCCACGGGATACTGCATTTGATGTTCCATCCCTTGAAAAACGGGAAATCTCAAGGCACCATCGGCGCGCATTTTGCACATCTGCGAGAAAAGTTTTTTGTTCATGGAAGAATCCTTAATGCCGACAATCATTTCATTCCGTTGCAATTCCTTGATCGCCGCGACACTAGTGAAGCGATTCTGCTCGGTGTTATAAACCACCACGGGTAACGCAATTTTGCGTGTTAACTCGGAAAAATAACGCAACGATTCGCTTTCAACCGCGCGGGGAACCGGCACCATTATCGCTTCGCAACCAATGCTCTGTGCTTTTCTGGCGAGCTTTATCGTTTCGACAAGGGTGCTTCTTTTGATCCCTGCGATCACGGTTTTTTTTGAATTGGCCCGCGTGCATCGAACGACCTCTTCCCAAACCGTATCGGAAATGACACCGCCTTCACCGGAACTTAGACAGGGAACGAACCCGTCAACTTGCGGTGTAACAAACTGCATCAGTTTTTTTAGCGACTGGGGATCAAAGCGACCCTGGTAAAACGGAGTCAAGAGTGGGACATAGATTCCGGACAGGGCCGGAATGGAAATCGGTTCTGTATGGGGCATTTTTAAAAATTCGTTTTGGTGATCGCTCTACCGGACGTCAATGATAGGACGATCACCATGATTAGCTTTTACAACTATAAATCGAGAGCCCCGCTAATTTTTGCGGGCACCGCCGCCGTTTTGGAAAAGCTAGCGATAGCGTCCATGTCTTTCGATTTCAAGAACACGGTTTGCTCGAGATCGACCACCGACTCGTTAATGAATTCATCTTCTGCCTGATGGCCGGGATGCGATACGCCGTTTTCAGCATCGAGACGCCATTCATATTTGTCCAACGCCAGCCGCAATGCTTGCATCGCCTGTACAAACACATCGCTGTCGCGTGCCAACGCGATCCGCACATAGCACTGGCCAGTTTGATGATCGTCCCAATAAAAATAAGTCCCTGGGAGCAAGTGGATTCCGAAATTCGTTAAATACTCCTTCAGGTCCGAGGCTTGAACCATTGGGTTTTTAATTTTGCACCATAGTACAGAAACTTTGACAATAGGATCGATGGCTTCAAGTAATGAGCCGTCGAGAATCTCTTTCCCGTGGGCACGATTTTTCTCTAACAAACCGAAAATCGAAGCGAAGTTGTCTTTTTCAGAGTCGAGCACGTATTGGTTAAGTATGTTCAATATGAACGGTGAGACGTTCAAGAGATATGCAGTGTGAATATTGTAAATATCGTGATAAATATCGGCGCTGGTTTTGATCATGGCGGCCTTTGCATCCTGCAATGGCCAGGTCTTTCCGGTGTCTTCCATCGCGACATAGGTGACGCCAGATGATTCAAGTAGCTCATAAAGATCGAATACGTCGAGACTTTGGTCTGGCAACATGAACGCCGCGAAACAAAAATCAAGAATTAGTAGTTTCTTTTTGTCTTTGGCGAAGCGGATCACCTCATTCCAACCCGCCGTGCCAAATTTAAACAGCGTAAAGCCCGTTGGATTATTAGGATCAATCAAAAAGATCGCGTCGCTGGTGACGTTTTTTTCAAGGGTTTCGTATATGGTGTTGGGGTCGTGGAACCATTCTTCTTGCAGCGCCGTGATCGGAACTTCCATGTGCTTGAGCAGATCGACAATATTGTCGAAACAAGGATGCATCAACCCGACGGTCATTTTCTTTTTCATCAGATAATTTGCCGTGATCGCCATGGCGATTGAGGCGGCATAGACCAGTAAAACATTATTGTTATTTAACGCCGCGGGCTGCTTGTGTACCCGAAAAAAATTGAACAAAAATTTCTGTTCCATATCGTACTGTCGGGTTTTTTCGGCCTCGTACCATAACTCCGGAAGGCGCCGCACAATGTCGCGCTGAGTAGGCGATTGCGACTGATGGGTATGCGCATCAGAAACGTTGTAGGTGTGTTTCAGTGCTTCAATTTCGTGCTGCGTGATGTCATTGAGCTTCATTAACTGTCCTTACATCAAAAATTAAGATATCAAAAAAATAACCAAGGCTTCCTTCTCATAACCGTCCCGCGCTACGAAAACCGTTGGCGCGACCGTTTTGGAGAACAAAGCCGATTATTCAACTCGCAGTCGAAAATCGCGTTGCTTATGGTTTTGTTATTTGCTTTTGGATAAAACGCATGCGAGTTCGACGTTGCAACTCTTTTTTTTGGAAGACTGATTTGGCGTTTTGCCTTTGGTTTATTTCCGCCACGTCAATTTATGTAAGCATCTTAGTTCACAAACTCTGGAATTCGGTCGTTTGAATTGTGAACAATTGTTAACTTTGCGAGATTTTAAACGTTTGTAAAATATTTCGTTGACCAATTTGTTTCAACCTAAAAACGGCAGTTGACGCCACGCAATCGGCTCGAAAGCCCCGTAGATAGCCATTTTGGCGGGTTTCGCCCAATCACCAATTAGGTGAATTTTAAGAAAGTGGGTGAAGTCGGCCGAAAGCCGCGCCAGTACTCGCTTTAGAAGGTTTTTCGCCAATCGCGGAGCAGTTGACAGAAATAGCTGGAAACACCCGCCAGTACTGGGTTTCAGCCATTTTTTACTTAAATCGCAACTGCCGTTTTTAGGTTGAAGGCGCGACGCGCATTCGCGCGCAGTTTGGTCTGCGCACACAGGATGCGATCCAAGCGGCTAGCTGCCTTTCGCTTAGTGATGATTCCGCAGTGCGCGGAGCCATCTTAGCCGATCAAGTTAGGAGCCTGGATTGGAAAGCGCGACAAGCGAAGAAAAAAAGCAATGCCTCAAATGAAATAATAAAAGCAACGCTGGCATTGGTTCGGACGCTGATTGATTAGAAATCGAATCTCAAAAATTGCTTGTCGACCATCCGATACAGCCAGAGCCCTTAAGGCATCCGCGTCTGCAAACCTATGCGGCCGGAATCCAATAGGGGCGCGGTTCTCAAGGCGACGGAAGATAAATTCGCAGGTTGGGCAAACGGTTTGATCGTTTGCCCACGAGATTCACTATCGATCGTTACTGCGGTGCATTTTGCGCATCGCGTATTGATTTTGCTTGGGCTATTAGAGCGTTTAGAATCTCTAGCCCTGATGCGGTATCAACTAACTCGGATTGTGTTGATACACCACAAGACGAGTGCATCGTAATTTTTCCCTTGGCCGGATAAACTACCGTCTGAAGAAAGTTTGGATCGGCAATCCTTACGGTCGATGCTACCGGTTCTCCGTCGGGAGTATTGATTATTACTGTCGCATCACGACAAGCCGAATAGAAGAATGTGCGCTGTCGTTTCGTAAAGGGATATCTGTCACGCGGAATCGCATCTGGTGGTACCTGGCCGAAGTCGATAGTAAAGTCGCATCCATTTTTTAGACTCCCTTTTAGGCTGTGTTTATCCGGCTTAGGGCCGTTGAGAAGAGGGTTGATATCGATTACTCGTGGCCATTGGCAATCGGATGTCTTCTTTCCCTCTAGCACGCCAACACTTGCGAGCGTAATAATTGCCGAGCCAAAGTCCTGAATAAATTTCACCCGGTTGTCCTTGATATCGGTACCGATTGATTCAACTAACATCGTATTCTCTCGCGCAGTTACATTTATCACAGTCGAAACCCCCGGCTGGTCCGCGGGCACAATCCCGTAGACTGTGTTACTCGGGTCTTCGGCTAAAACCGACTTGATTGATATTGAATCTATTTTTTTTCTTCGACCGGCTTTTCAATAAGGATCACGGAACTGGAAAGTTTGAATTTATTGTATCCCTCAAGATCCCCGTTGCCACCATTGAACACCTTGTACGACACCGCGGGTAATACCTGGCAAGCCGATAAAACGAAAATAAAAGTCATAGATGAAACTGATTTAACGAAATGACGAAAACGAATAAACATGAATTTCCTCGCATTACTCATAGTAAGTTGTTGTCGACCATCTGATACAAGTAGTACCTTGATCACATCGGCGTTCGCAACGATATGCTGCCAGAATCCAATAGGTTCGCGGCTCTCAAGGTGGCAAAGATAGAAATCTAAGGGTGGGCAACAGTTTTATCGTTTGCCCATGCAGTTGGTTATCGACGACTACTGCGCGGGAACCGACTACCTGCTCACCTTACCTGGTGGAAATTTTTTTGGTTTAAGTTTTGTTGCTCGTAAAATTGTTTCTCGAAATGCCGTGGTGACAAGTAGTCGGAAGAATATACGGATGGCTCAGCCTTGAACGAGATACCCCAGTTATCCGGCCAACACTGACCCGTTTAAATCAAGGAGGCGCTCGCCGAACTCTGGCTCGCCGCACTCTGGCGCTACTCACCGCAGCTTTGACCGCCTTAGCCGCATCCACTCGGCCAAAGCCATACCACTTACTATATTCTGGTTTACTATTACCATCCAAATCTACCCACCTTCCATCTAGGTGTGCGTTACCAAAATCTATCTTCTTGGCTGTGCTTCTCAGGATGTTCCTCGCTGTTAGCCAATCCAAATTGGGGTTAGCAGTTAGCATCAAAGCAAGTACACCGGCAGTCAAAGGCGCCGAAGCTGAGGTACCACCGAATTTTGTTGTGTAGTCCTTATTGCCACCGAAATGCCCTGTCGTATTCCCACTCCCCGGTATCACGCTCGAAACTATTTCTTTTACGTCATTGTCATCATTGCTTGGCGCACAGACATCAATTCCTAATCCAAAATTACTGTATCCGGGATGTTTATCCTGATACGTTGACGCCGCAACGGCAATTGTCTTCGAGTATGCTGCCCACGGAGCATTTACCGGATCAAAAACGTCATCATCGTTCCCAACAGAAAAGACAACAAGCAGACCCTTGCCACTACGGCCTTGCGCCGTCAAATAATCGAAGCAATCGCTCATGATCCCTGAGATCGGTCCAAATCGCTCACCAAAACTGTTGCTGACAATGTCCGCGCCCTTTGCTAGAGGCAAAGGAAACCCAGGCTCACTACTTTTCGGATCAAGTC
>JANOLP010000247.1:0-32388 GCA_031419835.1 Pseudomonadota bacterium
TGGTTTGATCAACGCCGCCGATCCCGCCGACGTCAAGACCCTGGCCCAGGACGCGGCAGGCCGCGTCACCACCGGCATCGATGGCGATTGGCACACCACCAACTTCACCTACGACGTCATCGACCGCGTCAAGACCGGCACTGACGCCGTCGGCAAGATCCGTAGCTTCAGCTACGACAAGAACGGCAGCCTGCTGCAGAATGCCCTCACCATTGCCCTCGTGTCGTACGATCGCACGCAATACAGCTACGACGCCTCCGACCGGCGCACCTCTAGCACCGACTTCGGCAGCGGCATCACCAGCACCGTCTACGATGTCGCCGGCAATCCGATTAAGATCACCAACCCCGATGGCTTTGCGATTACCTTCCAGTATGACGAAGCCAACTGGGGTTGTCGCACGCTACCCATCACAATCAGAAACGGGGGTAATGATTAACAACGTCGGCGAGGGCGCAAATTGGAAGCAGGCATACGATCCTCTTGCTTACTTCATCAACCCAAAAACGGCGATTGGAACGGTTGAAATCGAAGGTTTTTACAATCTTTCAACTACTTGACGTAGTTGGTAAATTCACCATTTTGGTTGAGTGCGGAGCAATTGAAAAACCTTACCTCTCAGCACGTTGCGTTGGATCTTAGATTTCAATCGCCGTTTTTAGGATCAAGGATGTATGGCAAGGTCAGACGCAAGGAATTATTAACAGCTTGAATGGGACCGGTCAGAACCTGATCAACTTCAATTCATTGCCGTCAATGGGTCGCACAAAATGAAGAAAGTAAATATCGGAGTAGCTCACTACTAGGCCATTGAAGGCTTTCGTTGATGGCAAATGGGTATAATGGCGACTCAGGTTTTTTTTCGCTTCAATGACTAAGCGCAGGTATCGACTTGCTGCCGTGATCGCACCGGCCGCGCCGACGCTGGTGCTGATCGGTTTTGCGCTTGCGAACGGCGAATCATATTCTCCATGGTTCGTCTTAATCGTTGCCTTCGCATTGATTGTGGGGTACGCGGGTTTTTTTGCAGTGGGCGTACCCCTAATTTATTTTCTGCGACGAATGGGTTGGTTTAGTCTTCCCATCCTTGTTGTTTCCGGTGGCTTGGCAGGTATTATCGTGTTTGGAGCTTTTGGCAAGTTCTTGGGAATCCATTTGGGCTCATCGGCACCGTTCGCCTTATCTGACGTTTTGTTCTATGTTTTTTGGGGGGCGGGGATAGGTTTTGCTGTCGCATTCTTGTTCAGCGTCATCGCTGGCATACCCACGAGGGCCGTAAGTCAAAACGATTCTCGGAATCCGACAAATGATTGACATTTATCGGGTTCGGAGCGCGCGTCGCACTTTAGGTACTTCTTCCAAAGTCAACTCTCCGCCGCATTGCCGGCATTCGCGCGGCTCGCCGCGAACTTACGCTTTGGGTCGGTTCAGCAAATTGAAGATTTCAGAAAGGTGTGGTGGAACGCCTGCAAATCTAAATACCACGACTACTCGCTAAGTCATTACAAAACGCAACGACAAATCGTTAAACCGCAACCGGCATAGAAATATGCGGATGGGATTGATAGCCGACAATCTCAAAATCGTCATAGCGGTAATCCAATATCGAATCGGGCTTGCGCTTCATCACCAGCTTAGGCAGCGGATGCGGCGTGCGCGTCAGTTGTTCCGCAATCTGCTCGGTATGGTTCAAGTAAATATGGCAATCGCCGCCGGTCCAGACAAAATCGCCAACCTGTAAATCACATTGCGCCGCCATCATGTGCGTCAGCAACGCGTAGGAGGCAATGTTGAATGGCACGCCGAGCCCCGCATCGCAAGAGCGCTGATATAGTTGGCAGGAGAGCTTGCCGTCTGCGACATAAAATTGAAACAGCAAATGACAGGGCGGCAGCGCCATTTTGTGCAGTTCGCCGACATTCCAAGCGGAAACTAGCAAGCGGCGCGAGTTCGGATTGGTTTTGATCTGTTCAATCACGTCGGAAATCTGATCGACAATGCGCCCATCACTGGTTTCCCATTTGCGCCATTGCTTGCCATAAACGGGGCCGAGATTGCCGTCTTTATCAGCCCATTCATCCCAAATGGTGACGCCGTTGTCGCGCAGATATTTGATATTAGTTTCGCCGGATAAAAACCATAAAAGCTCGTGAAAAATCGAGCGCACATGGAGTTTTTTTGTGGTGATGACGGGAAAGCCTTCGGCCAGGTTAAAGCGCATTTGGTAACCGAACACGCTGTAGGTGCCCGTCCCGGTGCGATCTTCTTTTTTGGTGCCGTGGCTACGGATGTGGCGCAGGAACTCCAGATATTGTTGCATGGTAACGAGGAATCATCCTAGACCTTGACATTATCGGGGAATCGTCATCGTGGTGCGAGATTTTTTTATTTGGCGCGGGCGGACGGAAGCCGCAGGCAATTGCGCGCCGGTTTGTTGATCCAGGCGGCGCATGCTGCTGCCGCGCTCGCCAAGATAAATTCCGCAATTGATCACTGCGTCGTTCGCGACTTCGAAATAAGTTGACTTGAGCTCGATTTTTTGGCTCGTCGGATTTTTCCATTTGTATTGAACCCAGCCATAGCCTTTGTCGCGTGCACGGGCCAGCATGTATCGAACGTAGGGCTTGCCATCGATATCGCGAACCTCAAGAATGTTTTCGCCGCGCTTCCACGGTTCCATGCCGTTGGCCAGGCGCGTGCCGTCCAAACGAACTACCGAGACATAGAACTCACCAAAAATAAACCGGCGATCGTCGGGATTGTCAAAATCGTCACAGGCTTTCTCTATGCCCACAGCCTGGATATGCGCAATGGCACGCTTCACCAGATCCACTGCGGAATCTCGGCCTTCAACTTTATCGGTTTGGAACTGGACCACGGCTTCGTCCAATTGTTGAACTTCGCCCTCGAGATCAAGCGCTGCAGCGGCCGCTTCTTGAACGCGGGCGGAGTTGTGCTGCGTCACCGATTCCATTTGCACGATGGCGCGATTCACTTCTTCCGTGGCTTGGCTTTGTTCCTCCGATGCAGCAGCAATGCTGCGCACAAGTTCCGCGATGGTTTGTACGCGGTCGACGACTTCATCCATGGTCTTTGCCGCGTCTTGAATGCCGCGCGAACCCTCGGTCACGCTCTGCGTTGAAACATCGATGAGCTTCTTAATATCCTTCGCGGCGTCAGCACTGCGCTGCGCCAAACTGCGTACTTCGTTCGCGACGACGGCAAAGCCGCGCCCCTCTTCCCCGGCGCGCGCCGCCTCGACGCTGGCATTGAGCGCGAGAATATTGGTCTGGAACGCAATACCTTCAATCAATCCGACGATTTCGCTGATATTCCTTGAGCTGTCGTTGATTCGATCCATCGTGCGTGCGACATTTTTAACCCGATCGGCACCTTCGGCAACCGTCGTCGAAAAATCCCCGGTCAAGGTACTTGCCTCAGCACAACGGCGCGCGTTTTCCTGAATCGTCGAGGCCAATTCTTCCATCGTCGACGCGACTTCTTCTAACGTGGAGGCTTGATGTTCGGTGCGGTCGGCCAATTCGTTATTACCTTGGGAAACAGCCTGAGCCGCACCCATGATCTTGTCCGAGCTTTCGCGAACCTGGGAAACCAACTCGACTAAATTTTGATTCATCTTATTTAGCCTTTCCACTTGCATGCCTTTAACCGAGTTCCATTCCGACTCCGCCGTGCCGGAAAGATCGCCGCGACCAATTCGCTCAAGCCCCTGCCTGACTTGACGCCCCGTTACGCTGATATAAACGCCAAAGCCGGCGAGAAAGTAAATCGCCGCGAGCATCGCCACCATACTGATGAAGGGAAATTGAAAAAGAGCCGCAAGAACGGCAAAAGTAAATGTGCCGCCCGCGATCGCACAGCTCCAACCGCGCGATAGGCGCTTTGACAGGCTCATGGCTGGGGCCAAAGCACTCACCATTAGGCTAACTGCAGTCATTGAAGCCACTCGCCAATTGGCGAGGCCCGTAAAAATTGTTCAATTGAGGCACAGCTAATAAGTGACGTTATCACATATGGCGGATGCATTTTGAGTCCTTAATCATTGCTTGTTCATCGATTTTACATTAAATAATTTAATACAGATAAAAACTTTAATTAATTGTTTTTAATAAAATAATCAGGTTATAAAAATTGGCGTTTCATTTCTAGATAATTGGCTCATTTTAGATACGTACTAGTCAGCTCTTTACGTAAAGATTGACTGATGCGAAGCGACACGTGAGAATGCAGTCAAGAAAAATTCATTGAGGAATTCCCGTTGGCGCTTCAAATTCGCCGCCCCAAAGACTTTTACTCGGGGCTGATTTTTATTGTGGTTGGTTTATTCGCTCTCGTGATCGGGCGCGACTATTCGCTTGGTACAACGACGCGAATGGGCCCCGGTTATTTTCCCGCGTTACTCGGCTGGCTGCTAACCATTCTAGGGGCGATCATTGCCCTTCGAGCGCTATGGATTAGCGGTCCGCCAGTGGGGCCGATCGGCATTCGCCCGCTCGCGCTGATTCTGGTCGCCATGCTTGCATTCGCCGCGCTGCTCGAACCAGCAGGATTGGTCATCGCGACCGTTGCCTTGATCGGTATCGGCTGTTTGGGCTCATCGGAATCGCGCCTACGCGAATCCGTGCCCCTGACAATCGCGTTAGTCGCCCTTGCGCTTGGATTGTTCGTTTACGGCCTTGGGCTGCCGCTGAAAGTGTGGCCGTGGTCGTAACATGGATTTAGTTGCCAATCTCGAACTTGGCTTTGCCGTTGCTTTGACGCTCAAAAACCTCGCTTATTGTTTTCTTGGCGTTACGCTCGGCACCTTGATTGGCGTGCTGCCAGGCATCGGGCCCGTGGCGACCATCGCGATGTTATTGCCGATTACGTTTAACCTGCCACCCGAATCCGCACTCATCATGCTCGCTGGGATTTACTATGGCGCGCAGTATGGCGGCTCAACGTCGGCAATTCTCGTCAATATTCCAGGCGAAGCCTCCTCAGTCGTCACGGCGATGGAGGGCTATCAATTGGCGCGACAAGGCCGTGCCGGTGCCGCGCTTTCCATCGCCGCGCTCGGCTCATTCTTCGCCGGCTGTGTCGGCACGCTACTCATTGCCGCATTCGCACCGCCGCTCGCTTCCCTCGCCTTCAAGTTTGGCCCACCGGAACGTTGTTCGTTATACGTGTTGGGCCTGGTGGCAGCCGTAGTGTTGGCGCACGGCTCGCTGATCAAGGCGCTCGCCATGATCGTGCTCGGCTTGTTGCTCGGCATTATCGGTACCGACGTCACGTCGGGCACGCAGCGTTACACGTTCGGTATTGCAAATCTGTCCGACGGCATTGGATTCGCGATTGTTGCGATGGGTATGTTCGGTATCGCGGAAGTAATTCGCAGCTTAGAAAACGTTGCCAAGCGCGAAGTTTTTACCGCGAATGTCACGGGGCTGTGGCCAACGCGCGAGGATTTGCGCGCCTCGTGGAAGGCCATCCTGCGCGGCACGGGCCTCGGCGCGATTTTGGGCCTACTACCCGGCGGTGGGGCAATACTCGGATCGTTCGCGTCGTATACCATGGAGAAGCGCTTAGCAGGGCCATCGTCCAACTTCGGCAAGGGTGCAATCCAAGGTGTGGCGGGCCCGGAAGCGGCGAACAACGCGGCGGCGCAAACTTCATTCATTCCGATGTTAACGCTCGGCATACCTTCTAATCCCGTCATGGCATTGATGGTCGGCGCGATGATCATTCAAGGCATTCAGCCCGGGCCGCAAGTGATGACGCAGCGTCCCGAGTTATTTTGGGGCATGATCGCCAGTATGTGGGTCGGCAATGTTTTGTTGGTATTGCTGAACTTGCCGCTGATCGGCATTTGGGTGCGGCTGTTGAAAGTTCCGTATCGCCTGCTCTATCCGGCGATTCTGCTGTTTTGTTGCATCGGCGTTTATAGTTTGAACAATAGCATTATGGATGTTGCACTCGCCGCGGTATTTGGTTTGATCGGTTACGTTTTTATCAAGCTCGAATGCGAACCGGCGCCGTTGCTCTTAGCGTTCGTGTTAGGCCCGCTAATGGAGGAAGAACTACGCCGCTCAGTCAACACTGCGCGTGGCGATTGGAGTGTTTTCCTCACGCGGCCATTGAGCCTATCGCTACTCCTTGTAGCGGCTGCGTTGTTATTGATGATTGTCTTGCCGAATATACGGCGGAAACGCGAAGAAGCGTTTCAAGAATAGACTTTCCAATGATGATGGCCTGAGAGCCAATATCCATGCGGCTTCCAGGCCGATCGCTTGGTGATTTCCAAATCCGTCATGGCGAGCTGCTTGTATCGGCGCTGCCGATACTGCACACAGACCATGAACCGCCGGCGCGCTTGCTGCCACAACCTTATGTCATCCTGAGCAACGCGAGGGATCTGCTTTTATGGCCGTTAAAAAGCAGATCCTTCACGGAGTTTACCCTCGAGCGTAGCGAAGGGTTCAGGATGACATGTTAGTGGTGTAATTCTAATAGGGTTCAGAGAAAGCAAAACGCAACGATCTCGCCTTTAAGAAATAACGCCCGTTACGAATCCTGCACACCCCGCAAGGCGTATAGCGTACGCGAATGAAATTCACGCTGATACAAAATGTAGACAACCATCGCGGAGGCAGGAAAAATAAGCCAAGGATGCAGAAACCACGCCAACACGGCCATGGAAAAATAAAACGCACGCAAGCCTTCGTTTAAGTTTTCCGCGGCAAAACTACAAACGTTGGTGAGCATGTCAATATAGGCCGCGTACTGTTCGGGCCGGACCGTCGGCGGCGGCGCCGCGCCAACCAAAACGGTACAAAAATTAAATTGCCGCTGCGACCAGGTAAATTTAAAAAACGCATAGACGAAGACCAAGATCAGCAAAATAATCTTGATGCGCCAAACCAATTCGGACTCTTTGCGCGCGAACGGCAACTCGGAGACGACATCCATCACCCGCTCGGTGGTGCCGAGCAATGCTACTAAGCCGCCCAGCACAAGGATCGAAGTCGACGCGAAAAACGTTGCGTTGGTAAAAAGACCATTCAGCGCCGCAATATCGCCGATGCGATTGTCGCGCGTGAGCATATGAGAAAACCATTCGCGGCGAAAGCGGCGCATTGTGACAACTAAGCTATTGCGCTTACCGACGCGACGTTCGGCATAAAGAGTGTAGCCGGCCCACCACACAAAAAACCACAGCAAAGCGATGATATCGACGATAGGAATATTAAACAAAGTTGCTCCCAGTTGACTAACCTATTCTACAATAGACGGCGTAAAACAACGGAGGTTTAACGTGCTGTCGTCGTTACGTGTACTTGATCTCACTTGGGTGTTGGGCGGCCCGTTCGCAAGCCAAGTGCTGGCCGAATTGGGCGCCGAGATCATTAAGGTCGAATCGCCGAGCGGCGACCAATCGCGCGACTATCCGCCCTACTATTTCGAAGGCGATTCGGCTTTTTTTCTGTCGATCAATCGCGGCAAAAAAAGCATCGTCATCAATTTGAAATCGGCTCAAGGCCGCGACGTGTTTTACGATCTCGTGCGAAAAAGCGATGTGGTGATGTACGGCTTCGCGCCGGACGTGCCGGCGCGCCTCGGTATCGATTTCGAATCGTTGAAAAAAATAAATCCGCAGATCGTCGTCGGCCAGTTGATCGGCTTGCATGATGAGCCGCCTTACGCGACGCAGCCGTCGTTCGATACCATTGCGCAAGCACTCAGCGGCATCATGAGCATCACCGGCGAACCGAATGGCAAACCGAACCGCGTCGGCTATCAAGTGGCCGATCTTGCCGCCGGGCTTTATCTCGCGAATGGCATTCTGGCCGGCGTGATTCATGCGCTGAAAACCGGCGAAGGAAAAAAAATCCAAGTGTCATTGCTTGATTGCCAGCTCGCGATGCTGACCTGGCAAGCGCAGAATTACTTTGTGTCAGGCGATATTCCGCAAGCGACCGGAACGCGCCATGCAACGCTCGCACCGAGCGAAGCGTTTCGCTGTGCCGATGAAAAATTCATCGCCATTTCCGCATCGACGGATCAGTTTTGGCAACCGCTATGCAAAGCCATCGGTGCGCCGGAACTGGCGACCGACGCACGTTTCACCGATGGCGAAGCGCGCATCAAGAACGTCGCCGCGCTCGCCGAGGAACTCGCGCGCATATTCACGCGCTTTAAGCGCGATGACGCGGTCACCCGCTTGGAACAAGCGCGCGTTCCCGTCGGCGCAGTAAACAACGTCGCCGAAGCGCTGGCGCAGCCGCTGGCTACGATTCGTCAGATGGTGACGGCATTGCCCCATCCGGTGAGCGGGGCAATGCTAAAGTTTCTCGGTAATCCGTTCAAATATGACGGCGCAGCAACGCTCGATTATCCGCCCGCGCTCGGCGCTCACACTGCCGAAGTTCTCAGCGCGGTATGCGGCTACGACGCCGCGACATTGCAGAACCTACATACTCAGGGCGCAATCGCACTGAACTAACGTCATGTCCGAATCGATCCTGCTTCAAGAAATTTCCTCATCGGGCATCGCTTATCTCACCCTCAATCGACCCGCCGCGATGAACGCGATTAACACCCCGATGCGGGACGCGTTGATCACCGGGCTTAATGCGCTCATGATAGACGGAACGGTCCGTGCTGCCGTGATTACCGGCGCGGGCGAGCGGGCGTTTTCCTCCGGCCAAGATTTAGAAGAAGCCGCCGCGTTTACCCAAGCCGGCATCACCACCTGGTTTACCCATCAGCGAGCGATGTTTCAGGCATTTCGCGAATTCGAAAAACCGATTGTCGCCGCGTTTAACGGCCTCGCCGCCGGCGCCGGATTTCAAATCGGTTTATTGTGTGATGCGCGGGTCGGCTACGCAGACATGCGCATCGGCCAGCCGGAAGTGCGAGCGGGATTAGCCAGCATCATCGGTTCTTATTTCATGAGCCAATATTTACCGCGCGGGCGAAATGTCGAGCTGTCGTTAACGGGAAAATTAATCTCCGGGCAAGAAGCCTACGACTGGGCGCTTCTCTCGCGCCTGGCGCCGCGCGAAGAAGTCGTCACGATCGCAACGAAATTCGCGGAAGACCTCGCAGCCCAACCACCGCTCGCGGTCACGTTAACCAAGCGACGTTTTCGCGAATCTACGCAAGCGGATTTTGATGAGGCCATTGCCGCCGCGATCAAGGCAAACACCTACGCCTATGGCGTGGGATTGCCGCAGAAGAAAATGGCTGCATTTTTGGCACAACGTTCTGGGACAAAAAATGATAAGTGATGACATAGGTTCGTCGTCCCCGCGAAGGCGGGGACCCAGCGTCTTTTGCCTACGACACTGGATCCCCGCCTTCGCGGGGATGACGCGGTGGATATTGCGTCTGCGCCGGGTCGTGTGTTGCATTGAGGCCATCGCAAAATCCGCATTGATCACTTGTATGTTTGTGAGCCTGTCGACCTGGGCGCAAACCTACCCAACGAAATCCATCAAAATCATCGTCCCCTATTCCCCTGGCGGCGGATCGGATATTGCCGCGCGGCTCATTGCCAATAAACTCAGCGCAGCATTTTCAAAAACCGTGATTGTAGAAAATCGCGCCGGCGCGGGCGGCAACATCGCTCACGATCTGATCGCTAAAGCTGCGCCTGATGGTTACACGATCATGATTGCCGGGATGAGTTTGGTGACCAATGCGTACTTGCAAGAAAAACTCCCGTACGATCCGCTGAAAGATTTTGCGCCGATTACGCTGGCGGTACGCGTCCCCAATTTACTCGCGGTGAACAATGATGTCCCGGCGAAATCGGTAAAGGAACTGATCGCGCTCGCCAAGGCCAAGCCAGGCACGCTCACCTATGCCTCGGCCGGCAATGGCACATCGCTGCATCTGGCCGCAGAATTATTGCAAAGCATGGCGCAGGTGGAACTTGTTCATATCCCTTACAAGGGGAGCGGGCCGGCGGAAGTCGATTTGATATCCGGGCAAGTGGAAATTATTTTTGACCCGATCGCGTCGGCGTTACCCCATGTGAAGGCCGGCAAGATGCGTGCGCTCGCCATCACCACGGCCAAGCGCAGCAAACTGTTGCCGGATTTGCCGACCATGGCCGAAGCGGGATTGGCCGGATACGAATCGGCTGCGTGGTTTGGATTTTTTGCGCCGGCGAAAACGCCGCCTGCGATCGTCGATCGGCTCAACAAAGAAATCGTCGCGGTACTCAAGCAAAAAGATATTCAGGAAAAACTCGCCGCGGTCGGCGTCGAAACCATCGGCACGCCGGCGCAAGAACTCGACGCATTGATGCGCAGCGATATGGTGAAGTGGGAAAAGGTGTTTAGAAACGCGGCGTCAAAACACTGAACCTAGCATTGCGTCTCAATTTGTCATCGCAAGCTGCCAGTATCGGCGCTGCCGATACTGCCCACGGACCATGAACCGCCGGCGCTTTTGTTCCCCCATCCCTATGTCATCCTGAGCAACGCGAAGGATCTGCTTTCACGGCATCACAAAAGCAGATCCTTCACTACGTTCAGGATGACATGTCAAAGGGGGCAATTCCGGTAGGGTTCATGGAAAGGAGCGCTTTTCGCGACGAAGCAATCTCGTCTTTGACACTTGTAAATTCGAGATTGCTTCGCGTTCGCTCGCAATGACCGAGCATAACGTGGAGATCGTTTGTGTATTTGGCGAGATTAACTACCCATCAGCACGCGAATATGCTCTGTGACGCACCGTCCTAACGCATCAAGATTGTAGCCACCTTCTAGCGCCGATACGAGGCGGCCCTTGGAAAATTCATCCGCCAACTTCATGATCTCCGCCGTGACCCAACTGTAATCGTCTTCGGTTAATTTCAAATACGCCAGCGGATCGTCTTTATGCGCATCGAATCCGGCGGAGATCAAAATCAAATCCGGACGAAAGCGTTTCACGTTCGGAATCCAATCGCGCATCACTGCCTCGCGAAATTCCTTGCCGCCGGAATTAGCAGCAATAGGCGTATTGATGATGTGATCGCTCACGGTATCGGCACCCTGGTACGGATAATACGGATGTTGAAATGTGGAACACAACATTACGTTGGGTTCGTTTGCAAAAATTTCTTCCGTGCCGTTGCCGTGATGCACATCGAAATCGAGAATCGCGACGCGTTTGATACCATGCGCCGCTCGCGCATGGGCTGCAGCAACGGCAACACTGTTGAAAATACAAAAACCCATAGATCGATTCGACAGCGCGTGATGACCCGGCGGGCGCACTGCGCAAAACGCGTTTTGTACTTTACCCGTCATCACCAAATCCACCCCATGAACGACCGCGCCGGCCGCGCGCCGCGCTGCCTCAAGGCTATGGGGATTCATCGAGGTATCGGGATCGAGCTGCACCAGACCCTCGCGTGGCGCCTTGGCTTCGATCTCATCGACGTAGCTTTCACGATGAACGCGCAGCAACGACTCGCGTGTCACTAGCGGTGCTTCGTGATGTTGCAACAATCCATCGATGCTTGAAACGATGAGCCGGTCTTTGATCGCAGCAAGGCGCTGCGGTGATTCGGGATGGCCCGCGCCCATGTCGTGAAGTTTGCAGGCGGGGTGCGTGATGAATGCAGTAGTCATGACAAATTATCTCAGTGCGTTGCGCGGCTGGCAAGCCGCGGCGATTTGATTTTCATGAGTGTGGCTTGCAGCGCCAATTTTCATGCGCCTCAGCGAGCATGCATTGCTGGAAGCCAGTATCCATGCGGCCGCTGGCCCGGCCATTTTACAACTCCAAAAAGAAAGCCCGGCATCGCCGGGCTTTTCTTCAACGCGACTTGCTAAAATTTATTTCGGCCAAATCACCATATGGGTAAACGGCGGCACATAAGCTTGCAGCGTCACAAGCAATCCAACCAAACACGCCAGCGCGATGGAATGGAAGAAAACATAGCGCAAAATTTCGCCCTCGTGGCCGAACCAGCCGGTCGCCGTTGACGCAACAACGATGCTCTGTGCATCGATCATCTTGCCCATCACGCCGCCGGAGCTATTCGCGGCACCCATCAGAATCGGGCTCAAGCCAAGCTGCTCGGATGTGGTTTTTTGCAGGCCACCGAATAGCACGTTGGATGCCGTGTCGGAACCGGTGAGCGCAACGCCGAGCCAGCCGAGCAAGGTGCCGAAGAAGGGATAGAACACGCCGGTTGCGGCGAACGCCAGCCCCAATGTCACGTCCACGCCCGAATAGCGCGTGACGAAACCGAGCGCCAACATCGCCATGATGGTCAGCAACGAATAGCGAATGGCGTAAAGTGTTTGGCCATAGGTTCGCAACATCTTGCCAAATGAAATTCCCATTACCAGACCAGCAATGATTGACGCAAGCAAAATTCCGGTGCCCGTGGCGGAGAGCCAATTCAGCGTATAGGAAATTTTCTCAGGTTTCGCGTCTTTCGGTACGACAGGCGGCATGCGTTGAATTTGCTCATTCAGACCGGGAATGGGAAAATCCAACTTGGTAATCGCGTTGTAGCTCATCTGAATTGGCGGCTTACCTTTTTCGGGATTTGGATACTCGCCGTTAAGGAAATTCTTCATCGTCGACGTGCCCCACATAAACACGACGATGCTTAAAATTGCCCAGGGCGTCCAAGCGCGAACGACCTCAGCACGTGTGTAGCCGTGATGCACTTGATTTTTCTCTGCTTGCGCAGCAGAAATGGTTTGGCCTTCGCGTGTGACCGAAGTCCAGACGTTTGTCGGCTTCCAAATTTTGAGGAACAAGGTGAGCGCCGCCATCGATACAATAGCGGCGATCACGTCGACTAATTCCGGGCCGATATAGTTGGAAACAAAAAATTGCGGAACCGCGAAAAATACCCCGGCAACCAATATCGCCGGCCAAATTTGCATCATGCCTTTGAATCCGACGAACGCCCAGATGAGCCAGAACGGCACGATCAGCGAAAACAACGGCAATTGGCGGCCAACCATCGCACTCAGGTCCATCGCATCCATCCCGGTGACTTTGGCTAGGGTCAAAATTGGCGTGCCCAGCGCGCCGAACGCGACCGGTGCGGTGTTAGCGATGAGCGATAGTCCCGACGCGGCGAGTGGCGAAAAGCCAAGCCCAATCAGCACCGCGCCCGTCACCGCGACCGGCGTCCCGAAACCGGCCGCACCTTCGAAAAATGCGCCGAACGAAAACGCGACGAGCAGAAGTTGAATGCGCCGATCGGTGCTGATGCCGGCAATGCTTTCTTGCAGAATTTTAAATAAGCCGGCTTCGCTGGTGAGCTTGTAGAGAAAGATAATGTTTAGAATGATCCAGCCGATCGGCAGCAGCCCAAACAAGCCGCCGGCCATCGCTGTTTTCAATGCCATCCCAGAAGGCATCCCAAAAATGACGATTGCGACAAATAGCGCAACCACCAACCCGGCAATAGCCGCGAGGTGCGCCTTCATATGGAAAAAGCCTAAACCGCCGAGCATCACGATGACTGGCAGCGCAGCAAACGCGACTGACAAATACGAATTATTGAGCGGATCGTAAACCTGTTGCCACATGGAACCCCCTGAAAGATGTTATGAATTTGCGCACCGGTTTGACCGGCGGACCTATTGATCGCCCAATTTTACAACGAGTTGCAACGCCAGCGCTATTGCATCAAATGGGGCTCAAGCTGAATAGATTCCGCGTAGCGACCAAGTAGCGTGATGCTACCTGTTCGCCGGTTGTCACCGTTATCGCTAAATTCGAAGTCGTAGACGCGCCGAAACATCATTTGACCGTCGCCATTGCGACGCAATTTTAGCGAGCTCAATGACACGGTCTCGTCGAGCAACTGCAAACCATCATTTTGGCAGTGGCGTTTACCCAGCACGATCGCCTGCTCGCGAGCCTGCATCGTGTCGTACCAAAACCAAATCGACAATGCGATAACGAAAATGAAAAAGAGTTGAATCATGAATCCCACCGAGTTGATTTATAATTATAACAATGGGCGGTTAGCTCAGCGGTAGAGCACTGCCTTCACACGGCAGGGGCCACTGGTTCGATCCCAGTACCGCCCACCAAATGAATCAATGCCGTAATCTTGTCCCGCTTAGGTTTATCAAAATTGGGGGCCTATTTTGTGCCCCACCATCCAATACACTTAACTGCAGCGCGACGCGGAGAAAACTTTCTGGGGTTGGCATGACGTTTGGACTAGCGAGGAAATTCGCGATTGGAATATCGAGTCGTACGTGGGTTCGATTCGCTATCCGATTCTGGCGATTAAGGGTGAGCAAGACGAATACGGCAGTGCGGCGCAAATTCATGCGATTGCAAACGCATGCGCGCCACGCGCCAGAACTCACATCCTTCCTAACTGCGGCCATGCACCCCATCGCGATCAGGCGAGTATCACGCGAGCGCTAGCCGCATCCTTTTATCTCGACGTTGTAGCCGATTGTCCAGCGCCTTGATTGCGAAGATCCGGCGGCGAGAATCGCTGGCGTTGCGATGAACCGATACATCCGCATGACAAGCACAAATACGTGGCGTAAACTAAATTCGTTTCTTACCACTCATTTATCGACCATGGAAACGCGTGTCGGTGAAGAATTCCGCGATGACGTTCGAAAAAAGCTGCCCGCCGAAATCTTGGCGCCGTTGACGCAGCTTGATACTTGGCGTTCGACAGGCGCTGTTATCTACACCATCGGATTGCTTACGTTGACTATCGGGGTAGCCGTCTCATTCTGGTCTTGGTGGGTGGCGCCGATCGCGATTGTATTGATCGCACCGTTGCAGCACGCGCTGTTCATCTTGGCGCACGAAGCCGCCCACTATCGCTTGCACGCGAATCGAGTCGTGAACGATATCTTAGGCAGATTGATCGGGCCGAGGTACGTCTTTTTTTGGATACGCTGCCGATTATTTTTGCCGAACGGCAATCACGGCCGGCGACCGCTTAACTCGTCGCTAATTCGCTGGCTGCTTGTTCGTAGGCTTGCACCAACACATCCGGATTCTGCGCGCCGGAGACTGCATACTTTCCACCGAATACAAAAAATGGCACGCCGGTGATGCCCAATTGGCGTGCGACGGCGTCCTCTTGCTGTGCCGCTGCCGCACCCTGATCGGACGACAGATATGCGTAAACTGCGTCGCGATTCAATCCCGTCTTTGCGGCAATGTCACTGAGCGCCGCGACGTCGCCGATATCGCGCAGATCAAGAAAAAATGCACGGAACAACGCTTCCGAAACGGCATCTTGGTTACCATGCGCACCCGCGTAGGCAATCAAGCGATGAGCGTTAATCGTATTGGGTTGCCGCTCGATTTGATCGAATTGAAACGCAATGCCGACTTCGTTCCCCACCCCAGCGACGCGCGCGTAGATCTCCTTCGCGCGTTCGGCTCCGCCGAATTTTGTTTCAACATATTCCTTGCGCGCTACACCGGCTGCCGGCATATCGGGGTTAAGCTGAAACGCCCGCCAATAGGGCGTCACCGCCACGTTCTGTTCCGCAAGGCTCGCCAATGCTTGTTCTAGCTTACGTTTGCCGATATAACACCACGGGCAAACCACATCGGAATAAACATCGATGCTGATCGCCTGACTCACTTCGGTTTCACCCACGTTTCCGACCACGCCAGGCACGCACTACTCGATTTACGATCGCCGCGCATTTCTTCCCAGGGCGAGCCGCTGGTGACTTCGCCGTCCATTTCCACTTGCGCCGCGCGCGCCGGAAAAAATGTGCTGAATACGCCGATCGGCCGATTGTTAAATCCCGGCGGCACGGTCAACACCAATGGCGCGATAAAGTCGTACCAGGTCAGCGTGATCTCGTTTTCGCTCGAAGTGACGGTTTCGATGGCGGAGGATTGCGCGTCGCCGTGGCGTATGAAATCGGCGCCGACGATGGGCAACTTTTCATCGGCAAAGGCAGGAAACAGCAAGGTTTCGATATTGCGTTGCAGCCAGCGCGCGACCGCAACGTTGTCACTAAAGATTTTGACTTTCCCGGCGATCAATTCGCTTTGCATAAACAGCGCATGCCCCGCGCCGGCCGGACACCACAACACACGCCAATGGCTGATGCGATCGCTTTGCGTTTTGCCGCCGTCGTGGCTTAGGCGAATGAACGAATTCTCGCCAGTCATAATCGGATCGTTGGGGTCAACGGGTGTCGCCATATTTAAATCTCCAGAAAATGTTGGGTGCATTCATGCACCATTTTATTGACGGTGCATAAATGCACCCTACGCCATGAGCCGCTCCTAGCTTGCCTCGTGGCAATGTATGGCTTGAAAGCCTTTATCCATGTGGCTCTCCAGGCATTGCCCGGAAGCGAACGGAACTATCCTGATTTCGCCTATGTCTATCTTGGAAATACCTATGAAAGATAAGCAAAAAAAAGCTAGAATCCGAAAGCGATTCTGAACTTCTCTTCTCAACAATACAACTTAATATGAATCTCCAAAATAAAACGTTCGTTATTACCGGCGGCGGCTCCGGACTCGGCGCGGCAACTGCGCAAGTGATTGTGAGCGGCGGCGGCAACGTCGTGCTCATCGACGTCAACGCAACGCAAGGCGAAGCCTTCGCCAAACAACTCGGCGCGAAAGCCCGATTCGCCAAGGCCGATGTCACCAGCGAAGCTGAGGTCAACGCCGCGATCGCGCTCGCGGTCAGCAGCTTCGGCGCATTGAATGGCGCGGTGAACTGCGCGGGTGTCGGCGCGCCGGCGAAGGTGCTGGGCAAAGATGGCCCGCATCCATTAGATGTTTTTCAGCGCGTCGTTCATATCAACTTAATCGGCACATTTAACGTCATTCGCCTCGCCGCTGCTGCAATGGCAAACAACACGCCGGACGAAGGCGGCGAGCGCGGCGTCATCATTAACACTTCGTCGGTCGCGGCATTTGAAGGGCAAATTGGGCAAGCGGCTTATTCGGCGTCAAAAGGCGGCGTCAACGCAATGACACTGCCGATCGCGCGCGAGCTGGCGCGTTCCGGCATTCGCGTCGTGACCATCGCGCCGGGCTTGTTCGATACGCCGATGATGGCGGGCTTGCCGGAATCGGCGCGCGAATCCTTGGGTGCGCAAGTGCCCTTCCCTTCGCGCCTCGGTCATCCGGAAGAATATGCGGCGCTCGCGAAACACATCATCGAGAATACAATGTTGAACGGCTCGGTGTTGCGGTTGGATGGTGCGATTCGGATGGCGCCGAAGTAAGTTCGACTTTCCCTCGCACCGCTTATGAATAACCCATGTGTCATTCCCGCGCAGGCGGGAATCCATAGTACCTTTGGAAACTGACATGCCAAATGGATTCCCGCCTACGCGGGAATGACAAGATGATAAGAAGTCTCAAATAAACATGCTTTTCGACACCAGAATCAATGATGACATCGACGCCCTTCGCGATAGCGTACAAAAATTCGCTGCCGCGGAACTCGCGCCACGCGCCGCGGAAATCGACCGCAGCAATGAATTTCCCGCTGATGCCTGGCGCAAACTCGGCGATATGGGTTTGCTCGGCATTTGCGTCGCAGAAGAATACGGCGGTAGCGCGATGGGCTATCTCGCTCATGTTGTCGCAATCGAAGAAATTTCGCGCGCATCGGCGTCGGTTGGATTGTCCTACGGCGCGCACTCGAATCTTTGCGTCAACAATTTATTTCTCAACGGCACCGACGCTCAGCGACAAAAATATCTGCCGAAACTTTGTAGCGGCGAACACGTCGGCGCGCTCGCGATGAGTGAGCCGGGCGCCGGATCGGACGTCGTCGGCTCCATGTCCTGTCGCGCCGTGAAGCAAGGCGACCGCTGGATAGCGAACGGCAACAAAATGTGGATTACCAACGGGCCGGATGCGGACACGTTGATCGTCTACATGCGCACCTCGGAAATCGAATCGTCCGCGCGCTCGATGACGGCATTCATCGTCGAAAAAGGCATGAAGGGATTTAGCACTGCACAAAAACTCGACAAGCTCGGCATGCGCGGCTCGAACACCTGCGAGTTGGTGTTCGTGGGTTGCGAAATTCCCGACGAAAATATTCTCGGTCATGCAAACGGCGGTACGCGAATTTTGATGCGCGGCCTCGACACTGAGCGCGTGACCTTATCCGGCGGCCCGATCGGCATCATGCAAGCCGCGATGGACATCGTCGTGCCCTATGTTCATGAACGCAAACAGTTCGGCAAACCGATCGGCACCTTCGAATTAATGCAAGGCAAGCTCGCCGACATGTATGTGAAATTGCAATCCTCCCGAGCCTTCGCTTATCGAGTCGCCGCAGGGATCGATGTTGGTCATCCTTCGCGCAAAGATTCGGCGGCATGCTTGCTCTATGCATCGGAATGCGCGGTGCAAGTGGCGCTCGAAGCAATTCAATGCCTTGGCGGTAACGGCTACGTTAATGACTATCCGACCGGCCGCTTGTTGCGCGATGCGAAACTTTACGACATCGGCGCAGGCACCAATGAAATCCGCCGCATGCTCATCGGCCGCGAACTTTTTGACGAGACAACATGATTTTGACAGATGATCAGCGCGCAGTGCGCGACATGGCGCGAGAGTTCGCGCAAAATGAACTGGCACCTCACGCCGCCAAATGGGACAAAGAAAGCGCGCTACCCGATGCTGTTGTCACGCAAATGGGTGAGCTCGGTTTGCTCGGCATGGTTGTCCCCGAAGAATGGGGCGGCAGCTACACCGACTATGTTGCCTATGCTTTGGCGGTGGAAGAAATCGCGGCCGGTTGCGCATCGTGTTCCACCTTAGTGAGCGTACATAGCTCTGTCGGTTGCATGCCGATTTTGAAGTACGGCAATGACGAGCAAAAGCAAACATGGCTACGTGATCTAGCCGCTGGAAAAAAAATCGGCGCGTTCTGTTTAACCGAACCGCAGGCCGGTTCCGAAGCGCATAACTTGAAAACTCGCGCGGTACTAGAAAACGGCAGATGGATTCTTAACGGCAACAAACAATTCGTCACCAACGGTAAGCGTGCCGCGATGGCGATTGTATTTGCCGTCACGGATCCTGATCTCGGCAAGAAAGGCATCAGTGCCTTCATCGTGCCGACCAACACGCCGGGCTGTATCGTCAACAAACCCGAGCATAAAATGGGCATTCGTGCGTCGGATACCGGCGCGATTACATTTGATAATTGCGCCATTCCTGAAGCAAACCTCCTAGGCCAACGCGGCGAAGGGCTGCGCATCGCGCTCTCCAATCTCGAAGGCGGCCGCATCGGCATTGCTGCGCAAGCGATCGGCATCGCCCGCGCGGCATTCGACGCAGCGGTGGCCTATTCCAAAGAACGCAAACAATTCGATAAGCCCATCGCGCAACATCAAAGCATCGCCAACATGCTCGCGGATATGCACACCAGGCTGAACGCCGCGCGGTTATTGGTTCTCCACGCAGCGGCACTGCGAACGCAAGGCGTGGCGTGCCTCTCCGAGGCATCGCAAGCGAAACTTTACGCCAGCGAAACGGCGGAATTCGTCTGCTCGAAAGCTATTCAGATTCACGGCGGCTATGGCTATTTGGAAGACTATCCTGTTGAGCGGCACTATCTCGATGCGCGCATTACACAGATTTATGAGGGTACGAGCGAAGTGCAGCGGATGTTAATCGCCCGCGGTCTTTGAGAACCTTCATCAGTTGATTGAAGCGATAACCACTAAATTTGTCATTCCCGCGCAGGCGGGAATCCATTTGGCCTTCGCAAAAGATGCGCCCTATGGATTCCCGCCTGCGCGGGAATGACACTTATGATTTTTTTGAGTTCCTTCTTGCCATCATCGTTCGCGAATTTTTTATGTCTACGCTAACAACCAAAATCGACCTTACTTCCGAAGCGTTCAAATCAAACGCAGAGGCATCGCGCAGTCTAGTAAGCGACTTACTCATACAGGTAGAGAAAATCGCCGAAGGCGGTGGCATCGACGCGCGCAACAAACATACGGCACGTGGCAAATTGCTGCCGCGCGATCGCATTCAAGCCTTACTCGATCCGGGCAGTGCGTTTCTCGAATTCTCGTCCCTTGCCGCATTCGGACTCTATAACAACGACGCGCCGTGCGCCGGCATGATCTCCGGCATCGGCTGGGTGCAGGGAAAAGAAGTGGTTATCATCGCAAACGATGCGACGGTCAAAGGCGGCACTTATTATCCGCTGACGGTGAAGAAGCATTTGCGCGCCCAGGAAATCGCAACGCAGAATAATTTGCCATGTATTTATCTCGTCGATTCCGGTGGCGCATTTTTACCTTTGCAAGACGAAGTATTTCCCGATAAAGAACACTTTGGTCGCATTTTTTACAATCAAGCCAATATGTCCGCGCTGGGCATTCCGCAAATTGCCGTGGTACTCGGTTCGTGTACCGCCGGTGGCGCTTACGTGCCAGCCATGTGCGACGAATCGATCATCGTCAAAAATCAAGGCACGATTTTTCTGGCGGGTCCGCCGTTGGTGAAAGCGGCAACAGGTGAAATTGTCAGCGCCGAAGATCTAGGTGGCGGCGACGTTCACAGCCGTACATCCGGCGTGACCGATCATCTCGCACAAGATGACGCACATGCGTTGCACATCGCGCGCGAAATCGTGTCGCATCTGAATCGCCTGAAGCAAATGCCCGTGGAAGTACGTCCGGTCGTCGAGCCGCGCTATCCGATCGAAGAAATTTACGGCATTGTGCCGAAGGATACGCGCCAACCTTTTGACGTGCGTGAAATCATCGCACGCATCGTCGATGGCTCGGAGTTTCATGAGTTCAAGCAACTGTACGGCAGTACCCTCGTTTGTGGATTCGCGCATATCCACGGCTATCCCGTCGGCATCATCGCGAACAACGGCATCTTATTTTCTGAGTCGGCGCTAAAGGGTACTCATTTTATTGAGCTGTGTAACCAGCGCGGTATACCGTTAATATTTTTGCAGAACATCACCGGCTTTATGGTTGGACAAAAATATGAAAGCGCCGGGATCGCGAAAGACGGCGCGAAAATGGTGATGGCTGTTTCTTGCGCAAAAGTACCGAAGTTCACCGTGATCATCGGTGGTTCGTTTGGCGCAGGCAATTACGGCATGTGCGGCCGCGCCTATAACCCGCGCATGCTGTGGATGTGGCCGAATGCGCGCATCTCGGTCATGGGCGGCGAGCAAGCGGCCTCAGTGTTGGCAACGGTTAAGCGCGACGGCATCGAAGCTAAAAAGGGTACGTGGAGTAAAGATGAGGAGGAACAATTCAAAGCGCCGATCCGTGATCAATACGAAACGCAAGGTCACCCGTACTACGCTACCGCGCGGCTGTGGGATGACGGCATCATCGATCCCGCCGACACGCGCATGGTGCTTGGTCTAGGACTTTCGGCCGCGATGAATGCGCCGATCAAAGACACGCGCTACGGCGTGTTTAGAATGTAGAGGTACTATGTCAAGCTTGCTCACTTCTCGCTCGGGCGATGGCGTTTTAACCATCACACTGAATCGCCCCGATATTCATAACGCGTTTGACGATCAATTGATTGTCGAACTTACTCGGACACTCGAAGTTGCCGGCGCCGACAAGACGATTCGCGTCGTTGTTCTCACCGGCGCAGGGAAATCCTTCTCCGCCGGCGCCGATTTGAATTGGATGCGCCGCATGGCCGCGTTCACCGAAGAAGAAAATTATCACGACGCCATGGCGCTCGGCGAATTAATGCTCACGCTGAATCGCCTGCCTAAGCCGACCATCGCGCGGGTTAACGGCGCAGCCTATGGTGGCGGCGTTGGATTAATCGCCTGTTGCGATATCGCGATCGCCGCTAATGACGCACAGTTCGCGCTAACCGAAGTGAAGCTTGGCTTAATTCCGGCCGTGATTAGCCCGTATGTCGTCGCGGCAATTGGCGAGAAAAAGGCACGTCGTTATTTTTTGACGGGCGAGCGCTTCAGCGCGGCCGATGCAGTTAGCTTTGGTTTATTGAATACCAGCGTTGCGCCGAACGATTTGGATCAAGCGGTGCAAGCAATGATCGATATGCTTATGATTCCAGGGCCCGTCGCACAAGCGGAGGCAAAGGATTTAATTGCCTCGGTCGCCCATCGGCCCCCAACTGATTCCGTCGTCGCCGATACCGCCGAACGCATTGCTCACATTCGCATCTCGCCGGAAGGCCAGGAAGGACTCGCGGCATTTTTGGAAAAACGTTCGCCTGGTTGGCTCAAGAAATAATTCATGTTCAAAAAAATATTGATCGCTAATCGCGGCGAAATCGCTTGTCGCGTAATTCAAACTTGCAAGCGATTGGGCATCCAAAGTGTCGCCGTGTATTCCGATGCAGATCGTCACGCGCGCCATGTTGGAATGGCCGACGCGGCATTTCACATTGGTGGCCCGCGACCGGCGGAGTCTTATCTGCGTGGCGATGTGATTCTCGATATCGCACGAAAATGTGGTGCCGAAGCCATTCATCCCGGCTATGGATTTTTGTCCGAGAACGCTGATTTCGCACGAGCGTGCAAAGTAGCCAGTATTGCTTTCATCGGCCCAACGCCCAACGCAATCGACGCGATGGGCTCGAAGAGCGCCGCAAAAGCGTTAATGGAAAAAGCCCGTGTGCCGGTGGTGCCGGGTTATCACGGCGCCGAGCAAGAACCGAATTTTCTCGCAAGCGAAGCCAAACGTACTGGCTATCCGGTGCTGATCAAAGCCATCGCCGGTGGTGGCGGCAAAGGCATGCGTCTGGTTGAAAAGCCAGGTGATTTCTTGGCGCAGCTAGAAGCAGCAAAGCGCGAAGCAAAGAATTCTTTTGGCGACGATACGGTGCTGATCGAACGCTACGTGCAAGGCCCTCACCACATCGAGTTTCAAGTGTTCGGCGATAGCCACGGCAACGTCGTGCATCTGTTCGAACGCGAATGCTCCATCCAGCGTCGCCATCAAAAAGTGCTGGAAGAAACGCCCTCACCTTTCCTCGATGAAAAGCTGCGCAAGCAAATGGGCGATGCCGCCGTCGCCGCAGCCAAAGCGATCAACTACAGCAACGCCGGGACGATCGAATTCATCGTCGGCGAAGATCGCGAATTCTTCTTCATGGAAATGAATACGCGACTGCAAGTCGAGCATCCGATTACGGAGATGACGACCGGATTGGATTTGGTCGAATGGCAATTACGCGTGGCATCCGGCGAAGCCCTGCCTCTGCGCCAAGAGCAAATCGCTCGTAACGGTCACGCCATTGAAGTGCGCATCTGCGCCGAGAATCCCGCCAATCAGTTTCTTCCGGAGGTCGGCCCGCTCAGCCGATTTGCGTACCCGACCGAATTAGAAGGCGTACGCGTCGATACCGGCGTAGTGGAAGGCGACGAGATCAGCATCTACTACGATTCCATGATCGCCAAGCTCATTGCCTACGGTGTTGATCGCCAACAAGCGCAGCAAAAATTGATCGCCGCCCTGGCGCAGACTGCCGTGATCGGCGTCAAAACCAATATCGATTTCCTAGCTAAAGTAGCGCAAGAGCCGGACTTCACCGCCGGAAAAATCGACACCCATTTCATCGCGCAACACAGCGCATCGCTACTTTCCACGCCGGAAAAAGCGTCGCACCGTGCGCTAATTTTTGCAGCGGTAAGTCGATTGCGCACGAATGAAATTGCCGCACGGGAAAAATTGCGTGGGTCAAACGATCCCTATTCGCCGTGGGGTATTGCAAACGGATGGCGGCTCAATGGCGCCGGTGGGCAGCGTTTGCTATTTACCGATCCATTGGCCGAACTCTCGCGCGAACTCGACGTTCGCCGCAATGCAAACCGATATGCCATCGAAATTGATAATCAAACCTACGCGGTAGCAATTCATGGTGAGTCGCCCATGGAAATCAAACTGACCATTGACGATGACGTATCTTCTGCTCTCGTGCTTCGCCACGAAGAACATTACCTGGTCGACATCAATGGCGAACGCTACGAATTCCTCGCCATGCAACCCTTCGCTTTCGACCACACCGAAGAATCCGCCAGCGGCCGCCTGACGGCACTGATGCCCGGACGCATTGTGAAAGTCATGGTCAGCGCGGGCGATGTCGTCGCAAACGGTCAGCCGCTACTCATCATGGAAGCGATGAAAATGGAACACACCATCCATTCGCCACGCGAAGGCAAAATCGAGAAAGTGTTTTACAAAGTCGATGATATCGTCGCGGCAGATGCACCACTTTTTTCGTTCGAAGCGACATAGAGTGGGAAAATGTAGCATTTCGACACTACCATAGTGCTCCAGCCAGCGAGTTCGGATAGTGAGGGTAAAGGAGAAAGTAATTAGCCCGTATTCACATGAGTTTTACAAGAACAGACACCAGAACACCGTGCATTCTGCAAGCACGATTCTAGGAATACTCGCGAACCACATTCCCCCAATACAGTCCGCTGTGGACATTGGATGTGGTGTTGGTACCTGGCTTTCGGTCTTACATGAACAAGGAATCGAAGAAATTCAAGGTGTCGATGGCAGTTGGGTGGATGAGTCTCTACTGGCTATTCCAAAGAATCGCTTCAAACAAATTGATCTGAGCACAGCGCTTGTCCGGCTCGAACGTAAATTTGATCTCGCGATTTCTTTGGAAGTTGCAGAGCATCTACCGGCCGAACGCGCCGATGATTTTGTTTCATCGCTAACGGCGCTGTCCGATCAGATACTGTTTTCTGCCGCGATCCCGTTTCAAGGGGGCGCAAATCACGTCAATGAACAATGGCAAAGTTATTGGGTTAAAAAGTTTGATTCGTTAAATTACGAGGTTCATGACTTTATCAGACCGAAGATTTGGTCTGACATTCGAATCCCGTACTGGTATAGACAAAACACTTTGTTTTTTTCTCGACGAGGCACGACACATACGAGATCGTCAAAAGAAGGCAGCACCACTCCGCAAGTAATTCCAATTGATCTTGTGCATCCCGAGCTTTATGCACAGAAGAATGTTCAACTCGACCTAAGAGGAAGTTTTAGGGTTTTTCATCGATCGCTTAAATCTTATTTACGCAACAAGGCCAATAGAAATGGCTAGCCCTCCGGATGGGCTTTAAGAAAATACGGGCATAAGTTCGTACTTGGAAAGAGTATTGAAAGCACGTCAGCGTTGGCGCTGGAAATCAAACAGCGTTTGATATTGCCGCGTTGCCACGAACCGCATTCAGCTTGCTGACTGACGCAGCATGGCTTGAGAGCCAATATCCATGCGGGTTCTGGCTCAGTGATCGTAAGGCGCATTTATGCACCGAATGTTCTGAATGATGCATAAACGCACTCTACCGATTTATTTCCACATTACGACTTCATCCAACTTCGCGCGCTCAGTTCGATACTGATTAATGCGATGCGTTTTATCTTCGTATCCAAACGAAACACCGCAGACCAATTTTCGATCTTCACCGATTCCAAAATACTCGCGCACGAATTCGCTGTGATGTGCGATCGCCGCTTGTGCGATGGTGTCAATACCTAAGCTTTTCGCAGCCAGCATGAAGCTGTTGATGTAGAGTCCGCAATCTAGTGCTGCGTAGAAACCTAAATAGGTTGGCGCGGTGATTAACGCGACATGGGGCGCACCGAATAGGCGAAAGTTTTCCAGGAATTGATTGCGTTTGCCGGCTTCGTCTTCGCGAGTGATTTTGACCGCTTGATAAAGTTGTAGGCCGCAGGTTTTGCGGCGCTCACGTTCGATCCCGTTATAGTCGGTCGGGAAAGTGAAATCTGGATTGGGTTGACCACCTCCATCGACATGAGCGACAAGCGCTTCGCTGAATTTTCGCGCCGCGTCTCCGTTGGCGATTAACACTCGCCATGGCTGCACGTTGTTCCACGATGCCGTGTGTTGTGATACTTCCAGAATTTTCTCGATCGTCGCGCGCGGCACTTCGCTGTCCAGAAATTTGCGACAACTATAGCGGGCTTTGATGGCTTGTTCGAAATCCATTATTGATTTTCCGTGAGTTGATGAACGTAGTCGGCAATCGCGAGTGACGAAGTCAGGCCCGGTGATTCGATGCCGTAAAGATTGATGAGTCCGTCGATGCCGTGATCGCGTTTGCCTTGAATGACGAAATCCGCAGCGGGCGTGCCGGGGCCGTGCAGCTTCGGCCGGATGCCGGTATAGCCCGGCTGCAAAGAATCGTCTTTCAGGTCGGGATAGTAACGGCGGATCGAGTCGTAAAATTTTGTCGAAAGGCTGGTGCGAAAACTGTAGTCGATACGGTCGATGTATTCGATGTCGGGCCCGAAGCGCACTTGACCTGCCAGATCGAGAGCGACGTGTAGGCCGAGACTTCCAGCCACCGCAACCGGATAGATCAGTCGCGTAAATGCGGGCTTGCCGCTGACGGTAAAATAATGGCCGATGGCATAGTAAATCGGCGGTATTGTTTCCGGTGGAATACCTTTGATCTTTTTTGCGATGTCCTGTGCGTGCAAGCCGGCACTATTCAACACCAGATCGCATTGAATAGTCATCGGCTCTGCGCCACCGACATTGAGAATCAAGCCATCGCGCGTCACTTCGCCGGATTCGATGGGACTGTGAAAAACCACCGTGCCCCCGGCGCTTTCCAAATCACCTTGATAGGCGAGCATCAATGCATGACTATCGATCAAACCTGTGGAGGGGGAATGGATCGCCGCGACGCAATGAACGTTCGGTTCCAACTCGCGCACTTGCGCCGGGCTCAGCCAGGCGAGATCGTGCACGCCATTGATTGCGCCTTGCTTTACATATTTCTGTAGCGTAGCGACTTCGTCTTGATCAGTCGCGACGATGATCTTGCTCAAGCGTTTGTGCGGCACATGGCGTTCTGCACAGTAGCGATACATCGCGCGGTTTCCAGCGACGCATAACTTCGCTTTGAGCGAATCGGTCGCGTAATAATGTCCGGCGTGGATCACTTCGGAATTGCGTGAACTGGTTTCCGTGCCGATGCCTTCGGCTTTTTCAACGACAATTACTTCGCGCCCGGCAATCGCAAGGCGACGCGCTACGGCCAACCCCACGACGCCGGCACCGATCACTACGCAATCTACTTTTTCCGTCATCCGCTCAACCGTTTTTTTGACATTTTTGAAACCAAATTTGCGATCGATATTTAATTGTCGCGTGCCCTCATGGCCCAAGGCCACCCCGCCCAGCCCTCTCCCGCGAAGCGGGAGAGGGAGCGTATCCCCTCGCCCCGTTTACGGGGTTAGGGTGAGGGGCGAGCGCCCATATATGCGACCACGAATCACATTCAGCAACCGAGATTTTCTCATGATCGAGTAAAATAGCGAAAAGGAGATTCCATGGACTATCGTCAACTTGGCACTAGTGGCCTTAAAGTTTCGCCCATTTGTATCGGCTCGATGCTGTTTGGCGATCGAACCGACGTGAATGAATCCAAGCGCATCGTTGATTCCGGCTTCGAGGCTGGGATTAATTTTATCGATACCGCGGATGCTTACGTTAACGGTGAATCCGAGCGCGTTGTCGGAAAACTCATCGCAGAAAAACGTAGCCGTTGGATTCTTGCAACAAAGGTCGGCAACGTCATGTCGCCGGATCCGAACGACCGCGGCTTGAATCGACGCTGGCTATTAATGGCCTGTGAGGCAAGTCTGGCGCGGCTCTCCACGGACTATATCGATATTTATTACGCCCACTTGGACTTTGCCGATACACCCTTGCACGAAACAATCGGTGCTTTTGGCGATCTACTTCGTGCCGGCAAGATTCGTTATTGGGGTATCAGCAATTACCGTGGCTGGCGCATCGCGTTGGTGATGCAGACATGCAAGGAACTGGGCGTCCCGGCGCCGATTGTGTGTCAACCTTATTACAACGCGATGAACCGCATGCCGGAAGTCGAGATTTTGCCGGCGTGCAAACACTTCGGCATTGGCGTCGTGTCCTACAGCCCTGTCGCGCGCGGCGTGCTCACCGGAAAATACCAACCGGGCGTCGCACCTGCCGCCGAAACCCGTGCCGGACGCAACGACAAGCGCATGATGCAAACCGAATTCCGCGAAGAGTCGATGTTGCTGGCGCAAGAAATCAAAGCCTATGCGGAAAAACGCGGCATGACGGCCTCGCAGTTCGCGGTAAATTGGGTGTTGAATAATAAAATGGTGAATTCCGTCATCGCCGGACCGCGCACCATGGAGCAATGGAAAGAATACCTTGATGTGTTCAAGCATGAATTCAACGCCGATGATGAAGCCTTGGTGAATCGCTTAGTCGCGGAAGGACACCCGTCGACGCCCGGCTACAACGACCCGCAATATCCCGTCACCGGAAGGAATCCGCGTGTTGCGTAAAGCGTTGATTTGCGTGGTAGCCACGGTGGCTTCTATCGCGGCTGCTTTCGCGGCGGACGCGCTTCCGCGTAGTTTCGGAAACTTAAGCTTAGGGATGCCGGCGGCGGAATTTGCCAAGGTCACCGGCGTCGATCCTACGGGACGCTGCGCCGATTGTTTGCGCGAGCAAAACGGTGGCGACGTCGAACCGGAATTGGTCGATTCGGTGTTAAAAACATTTCCAACATTGGCTCGTTTTCGTAAAGAAACTGACGCGCTGCCAACGATATTTTTTTACAAAAACAAACTCGAATTCATTTTGCTCACCTTCGAGCAATATCATTTCACAACCGTAAAGGCTGAATTCGAACGGGTGTTGGGCAACAAATTTAAACGCGAAACGTTCCCGAAAAAATGCATCTATTCCGGCGGCGAAAGTACCACGTGGTCCGATGCGACAACGTCAATCGTTCTCACGGAATACCGTGATGCGAGCGGCAACCAACTCGAAGTGAAGTTCGCCGACCGCGCCCTGCTTGAAGAAGCGGAACGGTTACAAGACGCATCACAAAAAGAAACCATCAGGAAATTAGAACGTGAAGGCAATTGTTAATTTTTAATTGGAGAAGATCATGATTATCGACGAACGTACCTATCAAATCGCCGGCGGAAAAATGAATGAACTGTTATCACTCTACGAAAAAGAAGGCTTTGCCGTGCAGACCAAACATCTCGGCAAACCATTTGGGTATTTCATCGGCGAAGTCGGCCCGGTTAATCACATCGTCCACATGTGGGCCTACGAAAGCATGGCCGAACGCGAGCAAAAGCGCGCGCAGATGCAGGCGGATCCTGCGTGGCAAGCTTATCTAATTAAAGCCGGCCCCTATTTCGTTAAGATGGAAAATCGAATTTTGAAGTCTGTTCCCGCGTTGATGGGGAAATAAGTTAATAAGCCAGGAGCCGCATCAGTGCTGGCTCCTGGCGTTGCATCGCCGAAGCGCCGCATGCCAATTGCCTCGTGGCAATGCGGCAAATTTCTGTGCTTTGCGCCCAATCCAGTGAAAAGCTAAAATAAGCGTTTGACTCAATTGTCAACATTTCCGGGGCGATGATTTATCTCGACGAAAACGGCAATCAAGTGTTCTACGAAGACGTTTTCACTAAAATCGAAATGTGCCGCAAGCATTACGTCGAAAACGGACTCGGCGCCGATTACATTGAACAATTCATCCGCTAACCGCTCTAACTCTCTCTTAGGAAATTAACCAACATGGCAAAAGCAATCCGTTTTCATCAAGTCGGCGGCCCCGATGTTCTGAAATACGAAGATGTCGAGGTCGGCGCGCCCGGCCCCGGCCAGGCACGCGTGAAAAACCTCGCATGCGGCTTGAACTTCATCGACACCTATCATCGCAGCGGCTTGTATCCCCTACCCTTGCCCAGCGGCATTGGCTTGGAAGGTTCTGGTGTCGTTGAAGCTGTCGCCTCCGATGTGGATTACCTGAAAGTCGGCGACCGCGTCGCCTATGCAGGCGGCCCGCCCGGCGCCTATTCGGAAGTGCGAATTATCCCCGCCGATCGCTTGGTGAAAGTGCCGGTCGGCATTACCGATGAGCAAGCCGCAGGCATGATGTTGAAGGGCTTAACCACGCAATATCTGCTGCGTCGCACCTATAACGTCAAAGCCGGCGACACCATTCTCGCCCATGCCGCCGCTGGCGGTGTCGGCTTGATTCTGTGCCAATGGGCGAAAGCAATTGGCGCTACGGTCATTGGCACAGTCGGTTCCGACGAAAAAGCCGCACTTGCCAAAGCGAACGGCTGCGATCATCCGATCGTCTACACCCGCGAAGATTTTGTTGCTCGTGTGAAGGAAATCACCGGTGGCAAAGGCGTCCCCGTGGTTTACGACTCGGTCGGCAAAGATACCTTTATGAAATCGCTGGATTGCCTGTCGCCGCTTGGCTTGATGGTGGTCTTCGGCAATTCGTCGGGCAACGCGCCGGATCTGCCTACCGGCATGCTCGCCGCGAAAGGCTCGTTGTACGTGACGCGCCCGACGTTGATGACCTACATGGCCAAGCGCGAAGATCTGACGAAATCCGCCGACGATTTATTTGGCATGGTGGGTTCGGGTAAGGTCAAAATCGACGTGCGCCAAACCTATGCGTTGAAAGACGCGGTGAAAGCCCATCAAGATTTAGAAGCTCGCAAAACTACAGGCTCAACCGTTTTGATGCCGTAACCGTTAAGGACTCAATGAAAAAACTCATCGCGCTTGTTTTATGTTGTTTCGCATTTCCGGCGCTGTCGGAAGATACGCCGCCGGATTACGCACGCGAAAAAAAATGGGCCGATGAGATTCTACCGAATGTGGTCGTCGGTGATCCGGTTTATCTCAAAACCAAGTCCGGCATTAAATTCTTGAGCTTGCTAACGGAGCCGAAAGACCCGAAAGCAGCCATCATCCTGGTTCACGGCCGCGGCTGGCATCCGGATTACGAGGTGGTCGGCCCACTGCGTTCCGCGCTCCCGGATCACGGCTATACCACGTTATCGATTCAACAAGTGGTGCTATCGCCGGCAGCGAAGTTCACTCACTACGAGCCGCTATTTCCCGAAGCCGTTGAGCGCATCTACGCCGCAGTGAAATATCTGCAAGACAAAGGCTATAAGCGCATCGCCTTTGTCGGTCACAGCCTCGGCTCGCGCATGGTGAACGAGTATATGTGGCGGGATGAAGAGAATCCGGCATTGTTTGCCTGGGCATCCATTGGCATGGTTCACGGCACCTACGATAAACCGATTCATATTCCCGTTCCGGTACTCGATCTTTACACCGAAAAGGACTATAACGTGGTGCTTTGGTATGTCAACGAACGCATTAAAGAACTGGCCCAAGTCAAAACCAAGGGCTCTCGCCAAGTCATGGAGCCCAGCGCCGAACATTTTTTCGAAGGCCACGAAAAACAATTAATCGGTCATGTGTTGAAATTTTTCGACGAAACATTGGCGGCAAAAACTGCGCAAAAGTAGCGCGAGGCGAACATGATTTCCGACCAAGACGTAGCAAAGTATCGCGAGGAAGGCTGCATCCTGGTTGAAAATGTGTTGGATCGCGCGCAGCTCGAAAGCGCGCGCAGCGTGATCGACGGCATCCTCGCAAACGCCAAAGGCAAGCCGACCCATGACGACATCTACGATTTCGAGCCGACGCACACAGCGGATAGTCCGCGCGTGCGGCGAATTAAAAAGCCTCACGTCGTTAACCGGCTATTTTGGGATCTGGTGAGGACGCCTCGCATGTTGGCCATTCTTACCAAGCTCCTTGGTTCAAACGTGCGCCTGCACGGCTCGAAACTCAATATCAAAGCACCGCGTTACGGCTCGCCGGTGGAGTGGCACCAGGACTGGGCGTTTTATCCGCATACTAACGACGATATCTTGGCCATCGGCGTGATGCTCGATGATGTATTGGAAGAAAATGGGCCAATGCTTTACTTGCCCGGATCCCACCAAGGACCGACCTACAATCACCACGCCGAAGGCCGCTTTTGCGGCGCGATCGATCCAGCGGCCGTACCGCTTGATTTCAAGGCCGCGCAATCGGCAACAGGAATGGCAGGCTCCTGCTCGTTTCATCACGTTAGGTTAGTACATGGCTCTGCGCAAAATACCTCGGATCGGCCGCGGCAATTATTGCTCTATGAATGTTCAGCCGCGGATGCTTGGCCGCTGGTCAATTGGAGTAGTTTAGAGGAATTTGACAGCCGCATGATCTGCGGTGACGCCACGGTTGAGCCACGCACAACACCCGGATCGATCCGGATGCCTTACCCGCCCGCCCTGAATCAGGGCTCAATCTACGAAAATCAGGCTGTCGTCGGACGACGTTATTTCGAAGTCGTCGCGAACTAGCCGCCGACTTTAGCGCGCACTAGGAGCCTGTCGGACTTAAAGAATCGCAGCGAAAAAGAGGCTGAGCGAGGACAGATTTTGACGATTTCGCCGGGCAATAGTCGTTCTATTGCCCAAGAAAGCGGCGAAATATGGACCGCTCAGCCTCTTTTGCAGCCGA
>JANOLP010000248.1:0-48465 GCA_031419835.1 Pseudomonadota bacterium
ACGTATAACCGTGGTTGATTCAATCAGACGACATTGCGCGACACGCGCAAATCAAACTCCAAACGTAAGATACGCGCGCGAAAACGCGGTGAATGATTTCAGGGACGTCGCGCGCTAAACCCCAAAATCCGGCGCATTCCCAACCCCGTCTACAACAGCGGCATCCTGAATCAATTCAATATCTTTTTTAAGCAGCTGATTAACCAATTGATTGATCGTCGTGCCACGCTTTTTTGCGCTGGTCGCCAGAAAATCCAGCACTTCCGGCTCTAGGGGCACGGGTAGGAGCAGCAGGCGTGCGCACCGCGCACGCGGACTGAAGCGCTTACTATTGCGATGTTGACGGCGTGCGCGTTGCGCACCCTACGGTGGAGCCAGCGAGCGCGGTTGGTCTGATCCCGATGTGTCGATCTTCGAGGTCTAATGTGCATTTTAAGCGGGGCCGCTTCTGGCGTGTCCGGCTCGAAAATACAGGACGGCCAAAATGAAAGGTAATCTTGGCTTGTCGCCTTGCATCCTAGGTGACTGACGTTTCCAGCGCGACTGACTGCTCGATTAAATTCGGCTGTATGTGTAAAAGTGCGCGCGCAACGTATTCCTCTTTTTCGCCGACGGGGGCGAAATAATGCAGCGCCTCCTTGGCTTCTGCCAGCCCCTTTAATCGAGCAATCATCCATGCAGCAATATATTGAGCGGAGAAACATCCGCCTGCGGTTGCTAGATTGCCCTGCGCGAAGAACGCTTGATTTACGACATTGACCCCTGCAGCCTGCACCCAAGGCTTACTGGTTAAGTCGGTGCATGCCGGCGTTTGGCCGATGAGGCCAAGCTTCGCGAGTAAAAATGTGCCGGAACACTGCGCGGCGATTAACTGATTGGCTGGATTCAGGTGTAATTGACCCAAGATGGATGAATCATTAGCGACTTCACGGGTTTTCATGCCGCTGCCTATCAATACGGCATCGGCCGTGTTCGCTTCTTTAAGGTCGATGTGGGCGTCGAGCGTTAGCCCATTCATTGACGTGACGCGCTCAGTTGGGCCGCAAATACTGACCTTCCAATGGGCGTTACCGAGCAATGAAATTCGGCCGAGCATGCCATAGGCAATCAATGAATCGAGTTCGTTAAATCCATCGAATGTCAGGATGGCGATGTGCATAAGAACATTCCAAGTTTGAATAGACGACAAGCCTACCCGTTATTCAACCGACCCGCCGGACACGATCAGTCCTAAGTGGCCGCTGTTAATAGCGGCGCGTATTTTTCGAGGCGTCGCAGCACCTCATCGCGGCTGGCGTCTGGCACTTCCAGCAGCACGCGATGGATGCCAGCTTCGCGGTAGGTCGCTAGCGTCGCCTCGTCGGCCGGCGCGGCAAACACCGTTATCGGAACGCTTGCGGGATCGCGACCCGCCTCTTCGGCAATTCGGCGTAGTCTCGCCACCGCGCTCTTTGGCTCCCAACCATTGCGTGGTCGTGGGAACCAACCGTCGCAGAATTCAACAACGCGCTTAAGCGTATGGTCAGTCTCGCCACCGAGCAAGATGGGTGGGTGCGGTTTTTGTTTCGGCTTTGGGTAGAGCCAAATCGGATCGAAGTTAACAAACTCGCCGTGAAACTGCGCTTCCTCTTCGGTCCATAGGGCTTTTATCGCCAGTATTCGTTCGCGCAAAAGTTTAAAGCGAGTGTCGTAACGCGCGCCATGATTTTCCATTTCTTCGACATTCCATCCGCCACCAACAGCAAAGATAAATCGCCCCCCAGAAAAATGATCCAGGCTTGCCGCCGATTTGGCGGTGATGATCGGATCGCGTTGCGGCAGCAATGCAACTCCTGTACCAAGCTTAAGTGTGCGCGTGGCCGCTGCCGCAAATGACAGCGCGACGAAGGGATCGTGTGTATGAGAATAGCGCTTTGGCAACTCGCCGCCGCTCGGAAATGGTGTGCGCCGACTCACGGGAATGTGCGTATGTTCGCAAACAAATAATGACTCAAATTTTCGCGATTCGAGTTCACTGGCTAACTCGCCGACATCGATTCCATAATCGGTAGGGAAGTGAAAAGTGCCGATTAACATATTCAATCCTTCATTAATTTATTGCTATGAGTGAAAACAGAAGTGAGCTTCTGTCATTAATCGCCGCAACCTAATAGGTTACCGCACACGTTCCCAAACGACGCGAACCAAGCGCATTTCGCCGGCAACAAGCGACGGAGCAAGGGCGCGCAACTCCAATTTATCGTCGGCTAAAATCACCTTGCGCGTAAAATCGTTACCGATCCAGTTGGGTACTAACGCGGTTTTTATGTGATGCGTCACCACGTCACTCTGCTCGTCCACCACAAACGTTCCCGCGTAAGAAAGATAACCGGCCGCGGCGGCGGCATGTTCGTCCGGCGTGCCGCCCATCATGTCGGTAGACTCGAACTGGGTACGATTCGGACGCATTATTGTTGCTGACATGTGAGCGTCGTTGGTATACATGATGAAGCCACAGGCTTCTGGTCCAAGAGGATAAAAGACACTACCATTTTGGCTTTCTGCAAAGTAGTCGGTTAGTCGCCAGGCGCCTTGCAATTTCGAATGTAATAAATTTTCGTTCAAAGGAGATCCCTTTTTATTTTGAATGGTTGCGATTTGCAGCAATCATTGTGGCTGTTGATCCTGTTGTTGCCGACGATTAACCCGGAAAACGTTTTGTTTATTGGGTACCGGACGTGCGAGAAAATTTGATTAACGACACCGCCGCCAACGCTACATTGCTACGCTCATCGCCCCATCTACAGTCAAAATATGGCCGTTTACGTAAGACGCTTCGTCGGAAGCAAGAAACACGGCGGGCGGGCCAATTTCATCAAGGGTGCCCCATCGACCGGCTGGGGTTCGCCTACAGACCCAGTCGTTGAAATCTTTATTTTCAATCAATGCCGAATTGAGTTCCGTCGCGAAAAAACCCGGCGCGATGGCGTTGACGGTAATGTTGTGTGGTGCTAATTCCACGGCCAATTGACGTGTTAGCGCGTGAACCGCGCCTTTACTGGCGGAATACGCGGAGATAGTTTGGCGGCCAAGAATGGCGGACACAGACCCAGTCATGATGATGCGCCCGCGTTTGTGTGGAATCATTACCCTTGTCGCTTCTTTGCATAGCGCCCATACGGCGGTGAGATTGGTATTGATGACGCGATCGAAATCCGTTGCCTCGAATTCCGCGATCGGTTTGCGGTGTTGGATACCTGCGTTGGCCACCAGAATATCGAAGCGCCCATATTTGCTGATCGCGTTTTGAATACACTGCCCTCCGGCAGCCTGGTCGGTGACGTCGAATATTGCGGCCTCGCCTTGAAGCGATTGCGCTTTGAGTTGCGAAACACGTTCCTCGACCGCGTTCCTATCGCGTGCGTTGATCATCACGTGGGCGCCCGCTTTTGCCAGCGCCTGTGCCATCGCCCAGCCCAACCCTCGCGATGCGCCGGTAACTAACGCAATTTTTCCAGTTAAGTCGAACATTTGCCCTCCGCTTTTTGCGTGTAACGACGTCGCCACAAATTTCCGCCAATCTGTATAGGTAATTTTATGTTGATTTTACGCCTAGCGCCAAGACATAGGTTATTGCTAAGGAAGCTCTGAATGAGTCCGATTTCGTCGTGATCCTGCGTTGCTCACAAAAAATATCTTTATATATATCATACATATGCTGCGTCGATATTTTTTGTTCGCGCCTTGTCTCACTTAGAACTCGAACTTATTCAGAGCTTCCCTAATGCAACACCGACGGAACTAAATTTATGCTGGTCGAGATCGAAACGCCGTGTTAATCCGGGAAACCAAAGCCACCACCGCCCGGTGTTTGGATCACGAACACATCGTTCGACTTCATTTGTACTTCGCAAATATGGCCAAAGTTTTCGCGCGTGCCATCGTTACGTTCGACCCAATTCTTTGCTGCTGCGCCCGGCTCGCCACCGGCCATGCCGTGAGGTCGATTAATTCGATTGTTCGCAAGGATTGCGGCGGTCATCGGCTCGAGGAAGCGAATACGTCGATCCGCTCCATCGCCGCCGCGGAATTGACCGCCGCCACCGGTGCCGGCGTTGATGCTATGCGAATCGACACGCACCGGATATCGAAATTCCAAAACTTCGGGATCCGTTAAGCGTGAATTTGTCATATGACACTGCACGGCCGATGTGCCGTTGAATGTGGGTCCGGCGCCAGAACCACCCGCAATCGTTTCGTAATATTGATATTTGTCGTTACCGAATGTGAAATTCGTCATCGTGCCGTAGGCGCCCGCCATCACGCCCAGCGCGCCGTATAAACAATTAGTCGCTGCTTGCGAGACTTCGACGTTTCCGGCAACTACTGCGGCGGGATAGACAGGCGACAACATACTGCCGTCGGGAATGACGATCTCGATGGGCTTCAAGCATCCTGCATTCATCGGAATATCTTCATCGACCAGCGTGCGGAATACGTAGAGCACCACCGCTCGGCTTACGCTACGCGGCGCGTTGAAGTTACTTGGGCGCTGCGCCGATGTTCCGGTAAAGTCCACCCGTGCCGATCGTGCGGCGCGATCGATGGATACCTTAACTTGAATGTGGCTGCCATCATCCAAATCGACCCCGAATTCACCATCCGTGAGTTTGTGAATAACGCGGCGCACGCTTTCTTCCGCATTGTCTTGCACGTGTTTCATGTAGGCAACAACGACATCGCGTCCGAAGTGATCAACCATTGCCACGAGCTCGTTCGCACCCTTGTGGCAACTCGCAATCTGCGCACGCAGATCGGCGATATTTTGTGTCACGTTTCGAACCGGATAAACATCTTGCGTAAGTCGCTGCGTGAGTTCTTTTTCGAGGAACACGCCATCGCGAACGACTTGAACATTGTCCAGTAGCACACCCTCTTCGCTAATGTGTGTTGAGAAGGGCGGCATTGAACCAGGTGTGATACCGCCAATGTCCGCATGATGGCCGCGCGCCGCCGTGTAGAAGAGCGGCTTGCTCTCGCCATGCAAATAGACCGGCATCACGACCGTCACATCGGGAATGTGAGTGCCGCCTGCGTACGGCGCGTTAAGCACATATGCATCGCCGTCTTTCATACTGCGCGCGCGCTGCTCAAGAATCACCCGCACGCTTTCGCCCATGGAACCCAGGTGTACCGGCATATGCGGTGCATTAGCGACGAGATTCCCCTCGGCATCGAAAACCGCACAGGAGAAATCGAGTCGTTCCTTAATGTTAACCGAGTAACTCGTGTTGGCGAGTGTTACGCCCATTTGCTCCGCAATCGCCATGAATAAATTGTTGAATACCTCGAGCAAGACCGGATCGGCCGTGGTGCCGATAGGGTGCGCGCGGTCCTTTTTTTTCGCCCGCTCAAGCACAAGATGATTCTGTGACGTTACCGATGCAAACCACTCGGGCTCTACAATTGTGGTGGCATTAAGTTCCTTAATGATTGCCGGGCCCATGATGCGGTCGCCAGGTCGTAACTCCTCACGGTAAAACACCTGCGCAGCTTCTGTCACGGCATTGCAAAAAACGTTAACCAGTGCACGAGGCTGCAAACCGTTTGCTCTATTTGGAAGATTCGAATTGATCTCGGGCGACGGCGGCGTCACGCCAATCGCCTCCGCCGCGATCGCCTCGATAATTAACTCGCGACCGGGCATCAGAAACCCATAGCGTTTTCGATAAATGGCTTCGAAAGTTTTTCGCAGCAGATCCGCGCCGGCGTTTGTATCCAGTGGTAGCTCGATAGCCGTGTCGGTGCCGTCGTATTTGAGCGCTAATGTTTTTGCGACTCGTATCTGACCTTTGGCGAAACCCTGTGCCGCCACTTCCGATTGTGCATGTTCGCTTAGCGACTGGAATACCGCATCAAGCGATTGCAATTGTGGATCAGAAAGTCGTTGTTCGACCGCCGCTTGTTGCAGCGTTCGAACATCGGCAAGTCCCATACCGTAGGCGGATAGCACGCCGGCGAGTGGATGAATGTATACCCGTTGCATACCAAGCGCATCGGCCACCATGCAGGCGTGCTGCCCGCCGGCGCCACCGAAGCAGGTGAGCGTATATTCTGAAACGTCATAGCCGCGCTGCACGCTGATATGTTTGATCGCATTCGCCATATTCTCGATGGCGATGCGTAGAAATCCTGCGGCGATTTCCTGATGCGACATGTTGCGGCCGGTAGCTTGCTTGATTTCAATCGCGAGATAGTCAAATTTTTTATGAACGGTTTCGCCGTCGAGCGATTGATCGCCATTCGGTCCAAACACTGCGGGGAATAGCTCAGGTCGTAGCTTGCCAACGACGATGTTGCAATCGGTCACCGTGATGGGGCCGCCACGACGATAGGCCGCCGGGCCAGGATTGGCGCCAGCGCTCTGCGGGCCGACACGAAATTTGCTGCCGTCGAAGGTGCAAATCGATCCACCGCCCGCCGCAACCGAATGAATCCGCATCATCGGTGCGCGAAGGCGCACGCCCGCGACTTCGGCTTCGAACGTACGTTCGTATTCGCCGGCGAAATGGCTAACGTCGGTGGATGTTCCGCCCATATCAAAGCCGATCATTTTGTCGAATCCGGCGCGTTGCGTCACCGCCGCCGCACCGACAATACCGCCAGCCGGACCCGACAGAATCGCGTCCTTTCCTTGAAATTTGTTCGCGTTGGTCAAGCCGCCGGCGCTTTGCATAAACTGCAAACGGACGTTTCCCAAGGCCGATTGAAGTTGTTCGACATAACGCCGTAGCACAGGCGATAAATAAGCATCGACGACGGTCGTATCGCCGCGCGAGACAAATTTCATCAACGGCGAAACTTGGTGCGACACGCTGATCTGGGTAAATCCGATTTCCCGCGCAATGCGCGCGAGATCCGCTTCATGTTGTGTATAGCGGTAGCCATGCATCAAACAGATCGCGACCGCGCGAATGCCTTGATCGAATGCCATTTGCAGATCGCCGCGCGCCTTCACCTGGTCCAGCGGGCGCACCACAGCGCCATGGGCACCGATGCGTTCGTCCGCCTCGACAACCAACTCATGCAACAATTCGGGCAATTCGATTTTGCGCACGAAAAGTTTTGGGCGGGCTTGATACGCAATGCGCAGTTGATCGCGAAATCCGCGCGTCACGACCAACAGCGTGCGCGCGCCCTTGCGTTCGAGCAAGGCATTGGTTGCAACGGTCGTCCCCATCTTGATCGATTCGATTTGGTCCGCTGGGATGGGTTGATTGGTGTCTAAGCCCATCAGCTCGCGGATGCCTTGAATCGCTGCGTCCGGATAGCGTTGCGGATTCTCCGATAGCAGCTTGGCGGTTCTAAGCGCGCCATCCGGCGTTTTCGCGATGACGTCCGTGAATGTGCCGCCACGGTCAATCCAGAAATGCCACCGAGTCGTCATCGCATGTCTTTCGAAATCATTTTTCGACCGTCCGATCTATTGTGTAGCTAAGGGAGCTCTGATTTATTCCGCGTTCTAAGCGAGACAACGCGCGAGTGAAAAATATCGACGCAGCATATGTTTAATATGTAAGGAGATATTTTTTTGCGAGCAAGGCAGTATCGCGACGAAATCGGAATAAATCAGCGCTTCCCTAATGTTAACGTAGATGTTTAAGCATGACACCGGTCACTTGCGGTCGTATACTGATGGCCTGCAGCCCAATATCCATGCGCCTCTCCAGGCATTCTTAGAGCGTAAGCAATGATAGCAAAGCCGCTCGGCTACAACTTATTCCCGGTTTCAGGCATTATTCACTCATTCTATTCGTATAAATTTTTTCCATGAACGAATCTCAGCGATACTGCGTTCGCGCCGGCGAAGTCGTCGGCTATCATCCCGCCAACCATACCGGCACGTTGAATAAACGCTTAATTGGACCGGAAACCGTCGGTGCGAAGCAGCTCGAAGTCGTGCTCGGCGTGGTAAAAAAAGCCCGCGGCACGGAGCCTCATGCGCATCCGGGTATCGAGCAAGTTTGCTACCTACTCGAAGGCCGCGCGCGCGTCGAAGTGGCGGGTGAGACGATGGAGTTAGGCCCGGGCGATTGCTGTTTTTTTCCGGCGGACGCGCAGCATGTTTTTGTCGCGATCAGCGATACCGCCGTTAAAGTGTTGATCATTTACGCGCCGCCCTATGGCGAAAATCCTGCAAACGTCACGAAGGCTTCAGCAGCGTGAAACGAGTGTTCCAAGCCATCGTTTTCTTCGCGATATTCTGTAGTCCAGCCGCGTTCGCACAGCCCTATCCAAACAAGGCGGTGCGCATCATTGTGCCGTTTGCGGCCGGTAGTTTGACCGATAGCCTGGGCCGGTTACTCGCGAAAGAACTTACCGCCGCGCTGGGGCAACCGGTAATTGTCGACAACAAGCCCGGCGCGAGCGCCATTATCGGCGCACAGGCGACCGCCCAAGCAGCGCCCGATGGTTATGTACTTTTGTTGACCACCAACACACCCCAAGCGGCAAACCCAAGCTTGTTCAAAAAACTTCCCTACGATCCGGTGAAAAGCTTTACCCCAATCGCGCGCATCGGATATTACCCGTTCGTGCTGGTCGTTCATCCCAAGGTCAGCGCGACATCAGTGAAAGAACTCATTGATTACGCCCGCGCTAGGCCTGGAACGCTGAGCTATGCGACTGCGAGCAGCATGTCCCTAGTGTCCGCCGAAACCTTCAATGTCTTGGCAAAAACCGATTTACAACGGGTTGCGTACAAGTCCAATCCGCAAGCGCTGACGGATCTCATGGCGGGAGAAATTCAAGTGATGGTCGGCGATTTGGGTACCAGTTTGCCGCATATCAAAGCCGGGAAATTACGCGCCCTGGGTGTGACAACGGCCAAACGCACCAGCCTCATGCCGGATATTCCAACGATTGCCGAAAGCGGACTGCCGAATTTCGATTTAGTTGGATGGGTCGGACTAGTGGGTCCCGCAGGCATGCACGATGACGTCGTGAAAAAGATCTACGATGCGCTTGCCAAGTCCATCGCGCGGGCTGATATGCAAGAACGCATGACATTGTTGGGCTGTGAACCGGCCATTTTGCCGTCGCAACAGTTCGGCACATTCATCAAACAACAAATCGGCGAATGGGCAAAAAAAGTGACTGCCGCCAAAATCGAGCCGGAGTAAATGACAACACCAATGAATAGCCCGTTAAACGGCATCAAGGTGCTGGATCTGACCACCGTTTTAATGGGGCCGCACTGTACGCAAATTCTGGCGGAGTATGGCGCAGACGTCATCAAACTTGAATCGCCTGAAGGCGATATCATGCGGCGCATTCCGCCGGCACGCCACGAAAATATGGGTCCGCTGTTTATGCTCGCCAACCGCGGTAAACGCAGCGTCGTGCTGGACATCAAAACGGCCGCGGGCCGCGAGGCGACTTTAAAACTCGCCGCGCAGTGCGATGTGTTGGTTTACAACTTGCGACCCCAAGCGATGGCACGACTGGGGCTGAGTTACAACGATCTTACCGCGATCAATCCCAAAATCATTTACGTCGGCGCCTTTGGCTATGGACAAGATGGCCCCTACGCCGCGCATCCTGCCTACGACGATTTGATTCAAGCCGCATCAGGTCTCGCCTCGCTCCCCAATCGCGTGACCGGTGCCGAGCCGCGCTACGTGCCCTGCGCGATTGTCGATCGCGCGGTTGGGCTTGCGGCGGTCAACGCCGTGACCACTGCGCTATTTCACCGCGAGCGAACCGGGCAAGGCCAGGCGATCGAAGTACCGATGTTCGAGACCATGGCGCAGCTTGTATTAGGCGAGCATTTATACGGCCACGCTTTCGAGCCGCCGCTCGCGGGTCTTGGCTATCCGCGCTCGCTCGCGCCGGATCGCCGACCCTATAAAACTAGAGATGGTTACATTGCCGCACTCATTTATACGGACCGACACTGGCAGGCATTTCTAGAATTTATTGGCCAGCCCGATTTGATTTCGGACGAGCGCTTTAAAAATATGAGCAGTCGGACAAAGAACATCGCGGCGATATACGCGTTTGTTGCCGAAATATTGCAGACGCGAACCACAAGCGAGTGGCTAAAATCCTTTCAAAGTGCAGATATTCCGGCGATGCCGATGCAAACCTTGGAAGAATTGATCAACGATCCGCATTTGAACGCAGTGAAATTGTTTGAGACGACGCAACACCCTACCGAAGGTGCGGTCCGTCATATGCGCAACCCCACGCGCTGGTCGAATCTGTCGATCGGCGCTACGCGCCACGCGCCACAGCTTGGCGAACACAGCCGCGAAGTGTTGCGTGATATTGGTTACGCCGCGCACGAAATTGACCAGATGCTAGCTTCCGGGGTAACGGCGGAACCATGACGAGTTTCACACTAAGCGACGATCAACGATCCCTTTGCGCCGATGTACAAAAACTGTGCGCTCAATTCGGTGACGAATATTGGCTCGCGAAAGATAAAGAAGCGCAGTTTCCCCATGAGTTTCATCGCGCGTTCGCCGACGGCGGCTGGCTTGGCATCGCCATGCCGGAACGTTACGGCGGTGCTGGGTTGGGCATTACCGAGGCAGCACTGATGATGCAAACCGTCGCCGCATCGGGCGCGGCGATGAGTGGCGCATCGGCGATTCATATGAATATTTTCGGACTTAATCCCGTCGTGGTGTTCGGTAATGACGAACAAAAGCAGCGCTGGTTGCCGCCGTTGATTGCCGGCAAAGAGAAGGCGTGCTTCGCTGTGACCGAACCCAACGCTGGGTTAGACACGGCGCACCTACAAAGCAAAGCAAGCTTAAACGGCGACCACTATGTACTGTCTGGGGCAAAAGTATGGATTTCAACCGCGCAAGTTGCGCAAAAAATGTTGATCCTAGCGCGCACGACGCCGATTGAAAATGTGGCGAAACCGACACTTGGATTGAGCTTGTTTTACACCGACCTTGATCGCCGTTATGTCGAGGTGCGAGAAATTCCTAAGATGGGCCGGCATGCGGTGGATTCTAATCAACTGTTCATTGATGCATTACCGGTGCCGGTAGTCGATCGCATCGGTGAAGAGGGTCGCGGCTTCGAATACCTTTTACATGGCCTTAATCCCGAGCGAATTCTGGTCGGTGCGGAAGCGGTCGGCATCGGCCAAGTGGCGCTACAAAGAGCGGCACGTTACGCGAAAGAACGCGTCGTGTTCGGCCGGCCGATCGGCCAAAACCAAAGCATCCAACATCCATTGGCCGAATGCTGGATGGAACTCGAAGCAGCAAACTTAATGATGCTAAAAGCGGCCTCACTTTACGACGCAGGCAAACCCTGCGCAGCCGAAGCGAACGCGTCGAAATATCTCGGCGCCGAGGCGGGGCTTAAGGCTTGTCAAGCGGCGGTGATGACCATGGGTGGCTATGGCTACGCGAAGGAATATCACGTCGAGCGGTTTTTGCGCGAAGTCATGATTTGCCGCATTGCGCCGGTTAGTCCGCATATGATTCTCAACTACATCGCAGAACGTGTGCTCGGATTATCGCGCTCGTATTGAAAAGGCTCGCGAGCAAACTGATCGGCATCAACATATATTTCAATCCGGTTTTCGAATGTCCAAATCCAGACCGCTAAAGCAATATCTATTGATTTACACCGTCGGATTTTTGGCGCTGGTCATCGTCGCCGGCGGTATGGGGGGCTATGCGCTGTATTTCTGGCATGCATCATCGAAGGAAACGCTGCGGTTGAATTCCATGATGCAGCAAGCGCAGGAGATGCGCGGCAGTCTTTATTTGCAATTGAAAGAAGTGTTCGATTCGATTTTTTTGGCTGACCCGGATGCGATCAAGCAATATCACGAATTTGAGCAACGCATTCAGATCCATTTGAACCGCCTCGACAACATCGCACGCGGCGCCGACGAGCGTGCCGCCATCAACGGATTGCGCAGGAGTTACCAGGGTGTGCGTGATGTCGGCGCGAGTATTTTGCGCGCCGATGCGAACATGCCGATGAAGGATAAGCAACGCTTATTGAATACGGAATTGGAACTCAACGGCATCAACAATCATGAAGAAGCGATCAAAAAAATTGAATTGTTAATTTCGTTGCAACAAGCGCGGCTCGACGAACGCTTGACGAACCTCAATCGATTGGTGCCGGCGTTATTGGCGTTGCCGTTTTTGCTCGCCGTGGGGCTGTTGATTTTTTCGCGCTATTTTTTGCAGCGTGCCGTCGTTGCCCCGCTCGCCACCATGGAAGGCGCCACGGCGAAAATCAGCACGGGGCAATTAGATCAGCGCGTGCCGTTGTACGGCCCGAGTGAATTGCGTTCGCTCGCGGAAAAAATTAACGCCATGGCGAGCGATTTGGCGCAGAGCCGTCAGTCGTTGCTGCGTGCGGAGAAGCAGGCGACGTTGGGTTCGCTCGTGCCCGTGCTCGCGCATAATATTCGCAATCCAATCGCGGCGATTCGTGCCACCGCCCAGGTAATCAATGACCCGGCGTTATCGGCCGAGACGAAGGAAGATATCGCAGGCATAATCGCCACGACTGATCGCTTGGAACGTTGGACGCGTACCTTACTTTCCTATTTGCATCCTATGAAGCCACAGTTCGCGAATATCGAAGTCAAAAAATTATTGGAGAACGTGTTAGAACTGTGCCGCGTTCGTATTCAGAGCAAGCAATTGCATGTCGATACCGAAATTGAGGCAGACATTTCCACCGTGGCGATTGACGTCGAATTGATGGAGCAGGCGCTGCAGGGTTTGATCGTAAATGCAATCGAAGCCTCGCCAGCGCAGGGACGTCTGACTTTACACGTGGCGAGCACCCCGGAAAACGTGATTATTCGTATCGGCGATGAAGGCCACGGGATGCCGTTTTCGCCTACCGATACGGGCCTCGCACCGGGGCCGACGACGAAGCGCTACGGCACTGGTCTTGGCATCCCGTTTGCGTTGCGGGTGATAGACGAACACGGCGGTGCAGTAAAATTTAATTCGCGCCAACCCAGCGGAACCGAAGTGATGGTGACGCTACCGAAGCGTCACTCGGAAAACGAAACAAACGATGTTGCCGAATCAATCTGATCAAGAACTCAACAAGCCACAAGCGGCGCCCAGCGCAGCCGCGACAATTCTCGTCGTCGAAGACGAGGCGCTGTTCGCCCGTGCAACGAAAAAGCGACTTGAGCGCGCCGGCCATCAGTGCGTGATCGCGAGCGATTTGGCAAGTGCGCGCGCGATGGTGATCTCCGCGCGGCCGGATTTGGTGTTGCTCGATCTGCGTTTGCCCGACGGCAATGGCCTGGATTTTCTCGCCGAATTTTCTGCGAAAGATTCGGAGCGATTGCCGACGATTGTGCTAACCGCATTCGGTGATATCGGCGACGCGGTGCAGGCGATGAAGCAGGGCGCCTTGGATTATTTGCGCAAGCCGATCGATCTGGACGAACTGCAGATTGCTGTGGATCAAGCACTGCAAAACGTGCGCTTAAAGCATCAACTCGATTATTCGCGCGAGCGCGATAGCCATGCCCTGGAAGGCGCGCAGATGTTGGGCGGCAGCGATGCCATCGCCAAGGTCCGCACCCAGATTGCCCGTCTGGCCAGCCTCTCTGAAAATACCGCAGGGCCACCGCCAACCATATTGATTCTGGGCGAAACCGGTACCGGCAAAGACGTTGCCGCGCGGTTATTACACACATCAAGCAAGCAGCGCGAGCGCCCATTCGTGCAAATCGATTGCGCGTCACTGCCGAAAGATCTGATCGAAGCGGAATTGTTTGGCCATGAAAAAGGCGCCTATACCGGCGCGGGCGTCGCGCGTACCGGCTTAATTGAAGCCGCCGAAGGCGGCACCTTGTTCCTCGACGAAATCGGCGAAATGCCGTTGGAGCTGCAAGCGAAATTGCTCAACGTGATTGAGCGGCGCAAAACGCGGCGCATCGGCGCGACGAAAGAATCCAACGTCGCTGCGCAATTTGTCGCCGGCACCAATCGCAATCTTTCGCACATGATTGCAGCAGGAACGTTTCGCAGCGATTTGTATTACCGCTTGAACGTCGTGACGTTAACGCTGCCGCCGTTACGTGAACGCGCGCAAGATGTGATGTTGCTGGCGCAATATTTTTCGGCGCAAACCGCGCGGCGTTACGGCTTGCCAACTAAGTCCTTCGATAGCGATGCGCTGGCGGCGTTGCAGCGCTATCACTGGCCGGGAAATGTGCGCGAATTGAAACATCAGATTGAGCGCGCGTTATTGCTAAGTCATGGCGATCACATCACGTGCGCCGATTTGGGATTATCGGTGTCCGATAAATTGAAGGCGTCGACCGAAGTTTCGGCGTTTGACGGATTGACCTTGGAAGCCGCGGAAAAAATGTTAATCGTCGCCGCATTGAATGCAACACAAGATAATGTCTCGGAAGCCGCGCGGCGCTTGGGCGTGAGCCGGATGACGTTGCGCTATCGCATGGAGAAATACGAGCTGGGTTCCGGCGAGTAACGCGAACTGGAACGAAACTTGCTGCACATGAATTGTCGCTTTTTGCGGCTTTGAGCCAATTGTGACGCCTCCTTTGAAGCCGGGCTTGGTGTCCGGCTTCTTTTCCAGCATCGTCAACCGGGTAGCGTGAACTTCCAGAATTGGCTTCCGAATAGCGCGGAGCAGATACGATTTTCGAATGAGTGAATTTGGTGGTTCAAATGAACCAATCATGGTTGAAAAGAACCACTTGCCGCGAATTCTTGGCAAAGAAAAACTGTAGTTGAAGATTAAAAACCAGGAGGCAGTAATAATGTTGTATTCAAAAGGCTCACCGGCGCTTCGCCGCATTGTGTTAACGATTGTAACGATGTTCCCTAGCGTAAATCTCTTTGCGGCCGACGCGCCCGCAAATCCCGCCGAAGTGCTCGAGTTACCCACGGTTGAAGTGATTGGTACGACGCCGTTACCGGGTATCGGCACGCCGGTGAAGGACGTGCCGGCGAACGTGCAAGTGTTTACCAGCAAAGATTTCGCCAAGCAAAAACACACAGACATCTCGGAATATTTGGAACAGAATCCGACCAGCGTCACAGTGAATGCCGCGCAGGGTAATCCATTCCAAGTCGACGTGAATTTCCGTGGCTTCACCGCGTCGCCGTTGCTCGGCACACCGCAAGGCTTATCGGTATTTCAAGATGGCGTGCGCATTAACGAGCCCTTTGGCGATGCGGTGAATTGGGACTTGATTCCGCAATCGGCGATCTCCAGCATTCAAGTGATTCCCGGTTCCAATCCGGTGTTCGGATTAAACACGCTCGGCGGCGCATTGTCGGTGTACACCAAGAGCGGCTTCCAATATCCCGGCGCGGCGATCGAAGCGTTGTTCGGATCATTTCGCCGCAAGCAAATTCAGTTCGAACTCGGTGGAAGCAGCGGCAAAAATTTCGATTACTTTTTGACCGGCAATTTTTTCGACGAGAAAGGCTGGGGCGATCACAATCCAAGCAAGGTGAAACAATTCTTCGCCAAGGTCGGTTGGCAAAACGACAACACTGATTTTGACGTCAGCCTCTCGGCCGCAGACAATCGCTTGGAAGGCATGCAGTCGTTGCCAAAATCTTATATCAGCGAGAACTACAAACAGGCCTACACCTTCCCCGACATTAACGAAAATAAACTGACCTTTCTAAACGCCAAGGCCAGTCATTTTTTCACCGAGGAACTTCTGCTCGGCGGCAACATATATTTTCGTAAATTTAAAAACAGTAACACCAGCAGCAACCAGGCGGATGGATTTGAGCTATCGCTGCCGGTTGATAGCAGCAATTTTCCTGCGCTGAATGATCGCTCCGTGATCGATCAAGATAGCTACGGTGGCAGTGTTCAGTTGACACTGGATAACAAACTCGGCGCGCGGAAAAATCAACTCACCGTCGGCGCAAGCGCCGATCTGGGCAAGGCGAATTTTCAACAATCGTCGCAAGCCGCCGATTGGACCGCTGATCGCGGTATCGTAGCGCTGCCGGGCGCCGAGTTCCAGTCGATAACGAACGCCGACACCAAGAATGCCTACTACGGTTTGTACTTCACCGATACGTTACAGTTATCGGAACAATGGGGGATGACGATGTCCGGCCGCTTCAATCGGGCGCAAATTAAAATTACCAACAAGGGCGACGCGATCGACGATCGATTAAATGGCGATCATACATTTTCGCGTTTCAATCCGGCGATCGGCGTGAACTTCAATCCTTCGCCGAAACTCACCGCGTATGCGACCTATAACGAAGGCATGCGCGCACCGACGCCGATGGAATTGACCTGCGCCGATCCTGAAGCGCCGTGTAAATTGCCGAATAGTTTTCTGGCTGATCCGCCGTTAAAAAAAGTTGTTTCGCGCACCATGGAACTCGGCGCACGCGGAAAAATCGGTGAAGGATCGAGTTGGAACGGGGCAATTTATCGCACCGATTTGCGCGACGATATTCAGTTCATCAGTTCCAATTTGTCGACCGCGACCAACCTAGGTTATTTTCAAAACGTCGGCGACACGCGTCGTGAAGGTTTGGAACTCGGCGGCACGACGAAATTTTTTAACTTCACGTTCAGCGCGCGCTATGCGTATTTGAAAGCGACGTATCAATCGTCGTTCAACGTATTTAGTCCGTTCAATTCTTCGGCTGATGCCGATGGCAATATCCAAGTGTCCTCGGGAAATCGAATTCCTGGAATTCCGGCGCACAACGTAAAAATTCGTTTGGACTACGATTGGAGCGAAACTTTTTCAATCGGCACGAACCTGCTTTATGCGACCGGCATATACGCGCGCGGTGACGAGAATAATCAAGATCAAAACGGCAAAGTGCCGGGCTACGCCGTCGTGAATTTGGACAGCCGCTACAACGTGACGAAGAAATTTCAGATCTTCGGGCGTGTAAATAATTTGTTCGACAAGCGCTACGCGAACTTCGGAATTTTGGGAGAGAATTTATTTCCGCAGTCGAACGGCAAAGTATTTACCGGCCGTGGCAATGGCGAGACTGAGCAGTTCCAATCGCTCGGTTCGCCGCGCGGATTTTGGATCGGTGCGAGGTATGAGATTTAGTTCGTAATCAACGACGACGTCCTAAGTTGTCATTCCCGCGAAGGCGGGAATCCAAGGCGTCTTTGCCCCAAGAAATGCCAAACGGATTCCCGCTTTCGCGGGAATGACAAGAGGTACGGTAGACGTATTTATTTAAAGCACAATACGTGATTGCTTTGCCGCGTTGGTTATCCCAACGCGAAGCGTGGGACGCTCATCCAGGAACCTTATGCGGGTCATTGCGAGCTACCTGTATCGGCAGCGCCGATACCGCCCACGAACCATGAACCGCCGGCGCTCTTGTTGCCACTTCCCTATGCATATGTCATCCTGAGCAACGCGAAGGATCTGCTTTTACGGCCGTTAAAAAGCAGATCCTTCGCGTTGCTCAGGATGACATGTTTAAAGGTGACAATCCCGGTAGGGTTCATGGAAAGCGAACGCGAAGCAATCTCGCGCGCCGCGCGCGTCAGCGTCTTCAAACCGAGATCGCCGCGTCGCCCTTCGGGCTCCTCGCGATGACACAAAGCCAGGAGGCGCGCCCAGCTTGCCTCTCCAGGCATGCAATGCCTGAAGCCTTATGGATACTGGCTCGTAGGCCAACCTACTTTTGAGTTTTTAACGCAAGCTCACGCAATTCGCGCTTGAGAATTTTGCCGTTGGCGTTACGCGGCAAAGGCTCGTCGCGCAACGTGAAGAAATCGGGCACTTTGTAATCGGCAAGATGACCGCCACAGAATTTCTTTAAATCATCGACGCTCAAATTCGCATCACGACGCACGACGAACGCGTGCACTTTTTCGCCGAGTACCGGATCGGGTACCGGCACGACTGCGCTTTCCAGCACCAACGGATGATGGCTCATGACACTTTCGACTTCGGCGCTGTAAACTTTGTAGCCGCCGCGATTGATCATGTCTTTCATGCGATCGTGGATGCGCACAAAGCCTTCTGCGTCCATGCTGCCGATGTCGCCGGAGCGCCAGTAACCGGCAACGAACGCCGCTTGCGTCGCGCTTGGATTATTCCAATAACCCGGCACCACCATCGGACCACCAATCCATAATTCGCCGGATTCGCCACGCGCTACTTCGCGCCCTTGGTCGTCCATCACGCGCACGTCGCCGCACGGAACAACTTGGCCGACGCTATCAGCGTGCGTCGCGCCCAGGCCCGCCGGCATGATGGTCGTCGGCGAAGTAGTTTCGGTCGAGCCGTAGGCGTTAATCAAAGTCAGTTGCGGCAATTTTTTCGCGAGCGTCGCGATCGTTGCTTCCGGCATCGGCGCGCCGCCGTAGCCGCCGCAACGAAACGCCGATAAATCATAAGCATCGAAATCCGCCTGCAGCAAACACAGGTTATACATCGCGGGCACCATGATGCTGTAACTCACGCGCTCTTTCGCCATCAATTCCAAACAGGCTTTTGCTTTGAATTCGCGCATCATCACGATGCAGCCGCCGCAGTGAATCATGGTCAGAATAATTGCGGCGAGGCCGGTGACGTGGCTCGCGGGCACGGCGAGCAGCGAGCGATCGCCGGCGCGTAGGCCCATGCAAGTTTCGTAATGAAGTTGCGTGTGAATCAGATTGAAATGGGTGAGCGTCGCGCCCTTGGGTTTGCCGGTCGTGCCCGACGTGTAGAGGATCACGGCGACGTCTTCTTCGTTGGTTATCGCAGGGAGGACTTTCGTGGCGCCCGATTCTTCTAGCGATGTGAAAGATTCTGAGCCAGCGGCATCGCCGTTGACGGCAAAGCGAAACTTTAATTCAGGCAACGTCGATGGCGCGGGCAAACGTTCAGCGAGATTTGCTTCGTGGACGATGATCTTCGCGCCGCATTGATTCAGCGTGAATTGCAATTCCGGTGTTTGTTCGCGAATATTGAGCGGCACCGTGATCGCGTTTAATCGAGCGGCAGCGAGGAGGGTGACGACGAACGTCGGATCGTTGCTGACGAGCAGCGCAATGCGATCACCCGCGCTGAGTCCACGCGCCGCCAGCGCCGCCGCGACGCGGTCGACGCGTTCGCTCAGCTCGCGATAATTGATGCGCTCGCCGTTCGGCGCGACGATCGCTTCTTGTTCGGGAAAGCGCTCGACCGTGCGCTGAAATGATTCATCAATGCTCGCGGGGCGTTCGCTAAAACAGCGAATAACGCGCGATCCAAAATGCTGTTCGAAACGAACGCTCTGATCGCTAAGTAGTGGCCAGTTCATGATTCTTGTGTGACGACGCCGCGATCGATGCGGAATACGTGATCGAGTAGCGGTGCGGAATGTTGTAAGTCGGATTCGGAGAGCAACACGGTCAAGCCTTCGCGCTTCAGTCCGGCGATGACCTCGACCAAGCGTTGCGCCAACGCCGGCGCGACGCCTTCGAACGGTTCGTCGAGCAGCAATAATTTCGTGCTGCTCATCAGCGATCGCGCGAGGGCGACGAGTTTTTGTTGGCCGCCGGAAAGTTGTAAGGCTTTGCGGTCGCGAAATTTCTCGACTTCGGGAATCATCGCGTAAACCTGCTGCAATTTTGACGCGGTGTTTTTGTTGCCGACCGCCCAAAGCGGCAGCAATATATTTTCTTCGACTGATAATTCGGGCACCAAGCGACGATCCTCCGGCATGTAGCCGACACCGAGCTGGTTGCGACCATGCGCCGGGGTTGCGGCGAGATCGACTTGATCGAACGTTACAGTGCCGCCTTGATAAGGTAGATGTCCCATTACGCTGCGCAGCAGCGTCGTTTTACCCGCACCGTTGCGGCCGATCAGGCCCGCCATGCGCCCTTGCGGGAGATTGAGATTCACGCCGCGCAAGATTTCGACCGATTGGATCGCCACGCTCAAATTCTTCAGATTAAGCATGGCGTTTCCCCGTGACGTAGCGCTGCACTTCCGGATTATTCAACGCGTCTTGCGGTGCCTGGTCGGCGATAATGCGGCCGTCGTAAAAAGCCAGCACGCGATCGGAATAGCGGCTGACGATATCCATATCGTGCTCGACGAATAACACGGTAACTTTTTCCGCGCGCACAACGTTCATGATCATATCCATGATACCGAATTTTTCTTCCGCGGCGACGCCGCTGGTCGGCTCGTCGAGCAACAGCACTTGCGGCTTGCCGGCCATCGCCATCGCGATGTCGAGCTGTTTGCGCACGCCCTGCGGCAACACGCGCGCGATGCGATCAGCATAGCCATTGAGATTGAATTGCGTCATCAAATTGTCGGCGACGGTGTCGAGCGGCTCATTATGCCCTGGAACTTGCGCAGGCAATTTCGAAAAAAATGAGGATTTGGCATTGCGCAACACAATGCCGAGCGCAACGATTAAATTTTCCCGCACCGTGAGCGTGTCGTACAGTTGCGGAATCTGAAATGACCGTGCGATGCCAAGACGCGTGATTTGCCGCGGCGCGAGCGGCGTGATGTCGCGGCCGGCGAAATGGATGCTGCCGGCGGATGGTTTCAAATAGCCGGTGACCATATTCACAAACGTTGTTTTGCCTGCGCCATTGGTGCCGATCAGACCGGTGATGCTGTGCTCGTTAATGCTGGTGGAAATATCGTTCGCCGCAGTGACTGCGCCGAACGTTTTCATCAGCCCGCGTGCTTCGAGAATGGCACTCATGTGGGCTTTGCCTTGCGCGATTTAAACAGTGACCAGATGCCGTCGGGCAAGAAGCTGATCACCAATAACATGGCGATGCCCAACACCATTTGCCATACGTACGGGAATTCTTGGTAGGCATAGGTGCGTAGCGATTCAAATAACAGCGCGCCGAGGAACGGCGCGATCACGCTTTGCGAGCCGCTCAAAATCAAAATGAAAACGAATTCGCCGGAGGTGGTCCAGTACGCCATTTCCGGATCGATGTGGCCGACGGTCAGCGCGGTGAGCGCGCCGCCGAGGCCGGCGAGTGCGGCGCTGATGATGTATTTGATATGCACTGCATTGCGTACCGATTGGCCGAGATATTCGACACGGATTTCGTTGTCGCGAATCGCTGGTGCGAGCCGGCCGAGCGGCGTGCGCAGGTAACGTTCTAGTCCCCAGATGGAAATCAACGTCAGGACGCAGGCGGTAATATAAACGGCATAGCGCGACGATTCACCCAGTGCCATACCGAAGAAGGTCGGTGAGGTTAACGTGAAACCATCGGTCGAGCCGAGGCTGGAACTTTTGACGATAACACCGTACAAAATCATCGAGAACGCGAGGCTTAGCAAGCCAAAGAAAATACCACGATAGTTCGCCAGCAGTGCGCCGAGTACGGCTGCCAACAGAGCCGAGGTAAGCATGCCGGCCGGGATCAACAATAAGGCCTCTTTGATATGATAAAAATGCATTAACGCGCCGGCAGTGTACGCGCCGAGACAGTAATACAACGCTTGGCCGAATGACACCAAGCCGGCACGAAGCATCAGCATCAGCCCCAATACGACCAGACCTAAGCCGAGCGAACGGGTGATGTGGAAGGTTGCCCAGTCGGGCAAAAATCCGCCCAGCGTGATGAGCGCAATTAAGATTACGCTGAAAATAATCATGGAACGGTTATTCATATTTTTCTCGCTTCGGGTGCGCTGAATAATCCTTTCGGTTTCAGAATCAGCACCAGCGCCATCACAAAATAAATGCTGAAGAGCTCCACTTCCGGCCAGTAATGCACCGATGCCGAGCGTACGATGCCCACCAGCAATGCCCCGAGAGCCGCACCAGGTAGGCTTCCCAGGCCGCCGATTACAATCACCGCGAATGCTAAAACGATCACTTCGACGCCCATACCGGGCACGATCGCCACGGTCGGCGCGGTGAATGCGCCGCCGAGCGCGGCGAGAATCGCGCCGAGAATGAAGGTCAGCGTGTAGAAGCGTTCGACGTTGATGCCGACCGATGCGGCCATTTCGCGATCATGGATCACTGCGGTGAGCAGCTTGCCGGTGATCGTGCGCGTGATCAGCCACGTTAAGCCGACGCCGACCAGGATTGCGATGCCGAGCAGCAATACGTTGTACATCGGATAACTCAAGCCGAAGATTTTGAAATTGCCGAGCAAGATATAGGGATCGGCGACGGCGTATGAATCCACGCCCCAAATCAGCTTCACTGTGTCTTCCAGAATCAAAAACAGCGCGTAGGTGACGAGCAGCAAGATGACTTCGTGTTTGCCGTACATAAAGCGCAAGATGCCGCGCTCGATAATCGCGCCCGCGACAATGCCGACGACGATCGCGGCGACCAGCAACACGCCGTAGGTCGCGAGCGGCGGATAGCCGTTATTCAGCCAGTAGCCGACGAAGGACGCTGCGGTGTAGGCGCCCAACGCGTACAGGCTGCCGTGCGTCATGTTGAGGATTTTCATGACGCCGTAAATCAGCGTCAGGCCCGCAGCCATGATGAATAGCCACGAGGAATAAATGATGCCGTCGATGAAGACGCTAGCTAGGGAACTCAAAATAGTTTAACCACAGACTCGTAAAAGTTGTCATTCCCGCGAAGGCGGGAATCCAGCGTCGTTGTTTTAACGACACTGGGTCCCCGCCTTCGCGGGGACGACGTGATTTTGTTATCAATAAGCGTTGCGATTATTTCGCCTTAAACCCCGACTTAATCCAGTCGACGCTCTTCACGCCTTCTGGCGGATTCACTTTTTCAGCGGGATAGTTCTTAATATCAACCAAGGTCACTTTACCATTTACTTTTTTCACGCGGCCGAAAGCGATGCCTTGCGTTGCTTGGTGTCCTTTACCAAGGTTCATTGTCACTTTTCCGCTCGGGCCTTCCCACGAATGATTTTCCAGCGCAGCGATGAGTTGATCTTGGCTGGGCTCTTTGCCGCCGGCCGCTGCCTGCGCTTTTTCATAGGCGCTCTTTACGCCGAGCAACGCTTGCGCCATTTTGTAGGAAGCCTGAATCGGTTGTAGTAAAAATTTGTCCGAATACGCTTTTTTGAACCAGCGATTCAAGTCCGTGTCCGGTGCGAATGGCCCATGAGTGCCCCGTGCGCCGATAATCGCGCCTTCCGGCATTTGCGCCGGAATACGATTCAGAACGTGCTCGCCGGCAGTGAAAACCGGAATACTTTTCTTAAACAAGTCCCGCGGCCCGGCTTGCAGGATGAACGACTCTAAATCGCCGCCCCAAAAGCTCGAGTGAATCACTTCCGAATTGCTCGACAGCAACGCGGAAATCTCCGCGCCGTATTGTCCAGCGCCGATCTTCGGCATTTGCGAAGTCGTGACTTGAATGTTTGGGTTTAACACTTTCATCGACGCGTCCCAATCGGCCCATGAATCTTGACCCCAGGCGTAGTTTTGGTTGATGCCGGCATAGTTTTTTATGCCTGGAACTTTTTCCGTGATGTACAACGCCGCGCCGATGTTATCCATCGCGCCGTGGGCGCCGGTGCGGAACACATATTTGTAGCTGGCTTCTTCGAACACACGCGGCGAGCCGCAATCGAACAGGATCGTAAATTTTTTCAGTTCCTCGGCGACCGGTGCGACGGCGAGACAATCGCCGCTCGACACATAGCCGATCACCATGTCGACGTTTTGGCGCTGGACTAAATTGCGATATTCCTCGACCTGCTTGGTGGTGCCACCGGCTTCGTCGATGACGACGATTTCAATTGGTTTGCCGCCGAAGCCTTTTTTGGCGTATTGGCCGGGCACTTTGCCTGCGTTAATCGCCTCGACCATCATCTCGGCGGAACTTTTCGCCGGGACGCCAAACGGGCCAGCCGCAGGGCCAGATAAGAAGGTGACAACGCCAATCTTAATAGAGTCGGCGGCGAAGGCCGGCATGGTTAGCGCGAAAGCGAGGAACGTTGTTAACAGCCGAGTCGTCAAAGCTGGGTATTGCATAGGTTATTTCTCCATGTCTAAATTAGAATATATTTTTTCGCACCATTTAGCGCGCGACCGGCCCACCAGAAATTTTTGGCGTCGAAACCAAACCTCTGAGTTTACGGAAAAAACACCCGGTAGCCAAGTCAGGCAAGTATTTTGTCAAATTCGCAGACTTGTTTTCAGTCTAAACCTCTGCTAGGGTGACGGCGACGCTACCAGTTGATACTTCCCATCATTACATATGTCGCATGTTGCCGACGCTAAATTTAGGGACTGAGCGAGGATGTGGATTTCGTTGTCTGTTCGACTTCCTGAAGGCGGCAAATGAGCCTTGTGACCTCATCGCTACTGTCATTTTTACTTAGATTCCTGCGTAGCTTTCGCAGCCAATTATTGCTATTGGCATTAGTTTCGCTTGCGCCTTTCGCAACTTTTTCGTTCTTGAGCGTCCAAGATCTGTCGGCACGCTATCGAGCCGAATCCCTGAATCGCGCGGCTGAGCAGGCGCGTGCCACGAGTGCCCGAGTGGATCACTTCATCGAAGGTGCTGCCCAACTTTTGGATGCGATTGGTGTGATGGTTTCGGTGGGGCCTCGGTCAAACAACGATATCAATGCCAAGCTCCTGGAGCTGAAAGCCAAGTTACCAGCCTACATAAATGCGCTGCAGGTTGTCTCGGTAAACGGCGATGTAAAACACGTTGTTGGAGAACCTGGCGTAACCACGACGGCGTACTCTGTTGCCGATCGAAATTACTTTAAAGAAGCGATAAGCAAGCGTTCATTGGGTTTTGGCGAGCCCGTGATTTCTCGCCTAACCGGAAAAATGAGCTTAGCCCTTGCGCGTCCCGTGCTAGACCAAAATGGTGTAGTGGGATGCGTGGTGACGCTTTCAATTCTAGTGGAAAATTTTCAAGCATTTCTGTTGAACGATCAGATTCCCCCCAATTCGGAAGTAACGCTGTTAGATGAGAATGGCGTGGTGATCGCTCGATCCCTCGATCCGAGCAAATGGGTCGCGCGAAATCTTTTGCATCAGCCCTTGATTCAGACGATGTTTCGGGAAAAACATGGTCAATTGGAGGGTCCCTCGCCGGATGGTACGAGTCGATTGATTAGTTTTACCAAAACGTCGAATGCGCCATGGTTGGTCTATGTCGGCATTCCCACCGAAACGGCACTCGCGCCAGCGCGTGAATCGTTGCGGCAACTTTGGTGGTTCGCCGCGTTGACAGGCTTAGCAGCATTGGCGTTGGCGGCCTGGATATCGCGCCGGATTGCCGCGCCGATCCAACAATTGAGTGCGGACGTGCGGCGTTTTTCGCGGGGCGATTTATCGCACCGTACCATGATCAAAACAACCGGCGAAGTTGCGCGCCTAGCGTCGGATTTTAATCAAATGGCGGCAACGCTTCAACAAAGTACCGACGAGTTGCGCGAAAGCGAAGCGCGATATGATCTAGCGCTGGATGCGACTACCGATGGTCTGTGGGAAATCGATCTGGAAAAAAACACGATTACGGGATCGCCGAAAGTTAAAGGCCTGCTCGGCTATACCAATGCGGATCTACCGAACGAACGTGGCGCGTTCGAAGCTTTGCTACATCCCGACGATCGTTCGCGGGCGATTGATGCACTCAATAATCACGTCAGGTTTGATTATCCGTTGATGGATGAGTTTCGCTTGCGGGCAAAGGATGGAACTTATCACTGGATATCACGGCGTGGCAAATCCGTGCGTAACGAACACGGAAAAGTCATTCGGATCGTTGGGTCGATTTCAAACGTGACGGCACGGAAACAGGCCGAACTTGAAGTTAAGCAACTCAATGCCGAATTAGAGCGGCGCGTACTTGAACGTACGGCGGATCTAACCAACGAAATTGCCCGCCATGAGGAAACACAGCAACAATTGAAGGCCTCGAACCGCGAATTGCAGGTTTCGCTGGAAAAACTGCGGCAACAGACACGGGAAATGGCGTTGTTACACGAGATGAGCGAATTGCTGCAGGCGGCGAGTACGATGGAGGAGTACAACAAGATAATTTCGCATGCGATGCAACAATTGTTCAATGCAAAGGCGGGTGCACTTTACGTGTTGCGCTCATCCCGCGATTTGGTCGAGGCGAGCATTACTTGGGGACGATTCGATCAAGCCGAGACGGTATTTCGTCCCGACGATTGTTGGGCGTTGAAGTTATCCAAATTACATTTTACGACCCGTCGCGATGAAGATGTGGGCTGTTCTCACGTGGCGGCGGAGGACGTTCAAAGCTATGTTTGTGTGCCATTGAATTCCCACGGCGAAACACTCGGGTTTATTCATCTTCGCGCGATGACTGCCGCTAGCGGTGATCTGTTGGCGGCAAAGCTGCCGTTAATTCACACCGTGTCGGAATATTTGGGTTTAGCATTAGGCAACTTCCGTTTGCAACAGACTTTGCGTCATCAATCGGTTCGCGATAGTCTGACAGGGCTGTTTAATCGGCGCTATCTCGAAGAATCCATTTCCCGCGAAGTGGCGCGTGTAGCGCGCGATGGCACGCAGCTTGGCATCATCATGTTCGACCTCGATCACTTCAAGCGCGTCAACGATACCTATGGCCACGATATGGGTGACGCCGTGCTGCGCCAAGTCGGCAGCCTGCTACTCGGGCACGTGCGTGACGAAGACATTCCGTGCCGCTACGGTGGCGAAGAGTTCACGATTATTTTGCCTGGCGCGAATCTGGAATCCAGTCGGGTGCGTGCCGAGGAATTACGACAGCTGATTGCGTCGATGACGGTGCAGTGGGGCGGCCAAATTATCGGTAGTCTGAGCGTCTCTCTTGGTGTTTCATGCTATCCATTACATGGTTCGAGTTGGCAAGATGCGCTCAAGGCAGCAGATAAGGCACTTTACACGGCAAAAAATTCGGGGCGTAAACGCGTAGTCGTCGCGCCGATTTGACGGGAATCGCAGCATTAGGCTCGCGTATAATCGGGCCTATTTCCCAAGGAATCTTATGTTTTTGCGCACCGTTTTCGGGTTGTTTGTTTTCGCGTTTCTAACGGCTGTGAATGCAGCGGCGCCGATCAATATTAAGTTCAGCCACGTCGTGGCACCCGACACGCCGAAAGGACTGGCGGCGCAAAAATTCAAAGCCCTTGCGGAAAAATTAAGTAACGGACGGGTTCAAGTTCAGATCTATCCGAATAGTCAGCTCTACAAAGACAAAGAAGAAATCGAAGCGTTACAGCTTGGCGCGGTGCAAATGCTCGCACCGTCGCTTTCGAAGTTTGGGCCGCTGGGTACGCGTGAATTTGAGGCGTTTGATTTGCCGTATATCTTTCCGGACAAAGCCGCGCTTTATCGCGTCATGGATGGTCCGGTCGGCAAAGGATTGTTAGCTAAACTCGAAAGCAAAGGCATCCACGGCGTTGCGTTTTGGGACAACGGCTACAAACAAATTCATTCCAATAAACCAGTCAAAACCGTGGCGGATTTGAAGGGCCTGAAGCTACGCATTCAATCCTCGAAAGTGCTTGACGCGCAAATGCGCGCGCTCGGCGTGAGCCCGCAGGTACTGGCGTTCGGCGAGATTTATACGGCGCTGCAAACCGGCACCGTCGATGGTGGCGAAAATACACTATCGAATATCTTCACGCAAAAAATGCATGAGGTACAAAAACACCTCACGATTTCCGATCACGGTTATATCGGCTATGGCGTCATCTTCAACAAAAAATTCTGGGACGGTTTACCGGCGGATATCCGCGCGATACTCGAGCAAGCCATGAAAGAAGCAACTGCATTTGAGCGGCAAGTCGCGCAGCAGGAAAACGTTCGAGCACTTGCGGGGATTCGCGCTCACAAAAAAACGGCGGTCTACGTACTTTCCGATGCCGAACGCAAAGCTTGGCGACAAGCATTTCAAGCGATCTATCCGAGCTTTGAAAAGATTGTCGGTCGCGACACTATTGTGGCGATGCAACAGGCAAGCGCGGGAAAATAATTCTCAAATCGCAATGTCATCGAGCGTCGATTGAGTGGCGGTATAGCGACACTCGGCCTCGGTTAAAATAATATTTTGGTGGCGGGCTCATGATTACAAAATCTTCACATGCGGAGCACGACGAAATTCGTCGTGGCGTGCGGTCGCTCTGCGCAGATTTCGACTCAAATTATTGGCAAAAACTCGATGAGGCTCGCGCTTATCCCGAGGCATTTGTAAAAGCGTTAACCGATGCCGGTTGGTTGTCCGCGCTGATTCCCGAGCAATATGGTGGTTCAGGATTAGGCATTACCGAAGCATCGATTATTCTCGAAGAAGTGAATCGTTCCGGTGCGAATTCCGGCGCTTGCCATGCGCAGATGTACGTGATGGGTACGCTGCTGCGCCATGGTTCGGCCGAACAAAAGCAGCGCTATCTGCCGCGAATCGCCAAAGGCGAGCTGCGTTTGCAATCCTTCGCCGTCACCGAGCCGACCACCGGCTCCGACACGACTAAGCTCAAGACCACCGCGGTAAAACAGGGTGATCGCTACATCGTGAATGGCCAAAAAGTTTGGACGTCGCGCGTGCAGCATTCCGATTTGATGTTGCTATTGGCGCGTACTACGCCGCTGGCGGAAGTGAAGAAAAAATCCGAAGGGTTGTCCGTGTTTTTGCTCGAGCTGAAAGATGCCGAGAAAAAAGGCATGACCCTGAAGCCGATTCGCAATATGCCGAACCACGAAACTAACGAGGTATTTTTCGACAACTTCGAAGTCCCAGCCGAAAATTTAATCGGCGAAGAAGGCAAGGGCTTCCGCTACATTCTCGACGGCATGAACGCCGAGCGCATTTTAATCGCGGCGGAGTGTGTCGGCGACGGCCATTGGTTCATCGAAAAAGCAACGCGCTACGCCAACGATCGCATCGTGTTCGATCGGCCCATCGGCCAAAACCAAGGCGTCGCATTTCCAATCGCCCGCGCGCACGTGAACGTCGAGGCAGCGAATTTAATGCGTTTCAAAGCGGCGGCAATGTTCGATGCTGGCGAGCCCTGCGGCGCGGAAGCGAATATGGCCAAGCTCCTCGGCGCCGATGCGTCATGGGAGGCCGCGAACGTTTGCCTGCAAACCCACGGCGGCTTTGGTTTTGCCGCCGAATACGATGTCGAACGCAAATTTCGCGAAACGCGCCTTTATCAAGTCGCGCCTATTTCCACCAATCTTATCCTTGCTTACGTCGCTGAGCACGTCTTAGGTTTGCCGCGAACCTACTGATTTTGCATTGCTTTAGGCATAGTGCATTGAAAAGCCAATGCTGGTGCGGATCCGCAGCCATATCGCCCTGGGAATCAATAACCATGCGGGTTTTGCCTTAGGTTAAAAATGGCGCGTGCTATTGCATTCCCTCAAAAAGCGCAAAACAAAATTATGAAAAAATACAATAAATCAATATATTGTAGAAATATATTAATAATTTATCGAGGTAACTCCGATGAAAGCGCTGATTGCACCGGGCGTCGTGTTGATGCGACGACTCTCACTGGTCAAAAAATTCCTACTGGTTAGTTTCTTTTTGCTGCTGCCGCTGGCCTACACCGCGTTTTTGTATTTCAACGAAACGCAAAAGCAAGTGACGTTTATGACGGCGGAACGCGATGGGCTGCGCTATCTGCAGCCGCTTCTTAAGCTCGGCCGACTTGTCCAAGATCATCGCGGGCTGACCTATGTGATCGCGAAAGGCGATGAGCAAAACAAACCGCTGCGCGCTGAAGTTCAGCAAAAAATCCGCACCGTCATCGCGGAGGTCAACGCGGTTGAAAAAGAATTAGGGCCGAATTACGGTTCGGCGGCGCAATGGCGCAAAGTCACCGATAAACTCAACACGCTGACGGCGAACGAAGTTTCGTCGGATTCCGAAGGGGTATTTAGCGAACACGTGAAACTGATCGAAGAAATACAAGCCTTGATTGACTTGGTGACCATGAGATCCAATCTCCTTTTGGATGCGGACACCGCGTCTTACCTACTAATGGACCTCATTACCACGACTGTTCCGAAGTTATCGGAACGAGTGGCGATTGCCCGTGGCGTCGGCACCGCGCTCATCATGCGTGCGGAATTGATGACCGACGATCGTGTGAGAATGTCCGTGCTGGAAGCGCTTGCCGAGGAACACGCTCACAGTTTGAGATCCAATCTTGCAATCGCCATGAAAGAATCTAAACGGGTGACAACTGCCTTGAATCAATCGGAAAAAGATTTGAGCGCGGTCGCCGAGTTTATCGGCGATATCGGATTTATGCAGAGTCCCGGCGGCTTGACCGTAATGACCGGCGATGCGTTCTTCAAATCGGGAACCGCAGCGTTAGACAAACTTAGTGGATTTTCCGATAAGGCGCTGCCGCTTCTTGATTCATTGTTACGTCAGCGAATTAATGAATACCGCACTCAAGATCTGTTAATTCAGGGTCTAGCTTTTGTTTGTCTGGCACTGGCTTTGTACCTATTTTTTGCATTTTATTACACGGTCAAATCGGGCATTGCGTTCTTGAAGAAAGCATTGGGTCGGGTCGCCCAAGGCGACTTGACCGGCAAAATCGACGCGCGTGCGAGCGACGAAATTGGTTCGCTGACCCATACCTTGCGAGATACCCAGACGCGATTGGCGGAGCTGATGCTGGAAATTAACCGCGCGGCGGAACACGTTTATCTCGCATCCAATCAAATTTCCGATGCCAACGAAAATTTGTCGCAGCGAACGGAATCTCAAGCCTCAACACTCGAGCAGACGTCCGCGAGCCTCGAAGAACTTACCTCGACGGTTCAGCGCAACGCCGAATCGGCGAATGACGCGAACGAGTTGTCGCAGGATTCTGCCAGGACCGCAGAAGACGGACGTGCTTCGATGAAACACCTTGCGATCACAATGTCTGAAATTGAATCGAGTACAGCGAAAATTGGCGAGATTATTTCGCTCATTGATAGCATTGCATTTCAAACTAACATATTGGCGTTGAATGCGGCGGTCGAAGCGGCGCGCGCTGGCGAGCAGGGCCGCGGTTTTGCCGTGGTCGCGGCGGAAGTCAGAAACTTAGCGCACCACTCGGCCGATGCGGCGAAGCAGATTAAAGGTCTGGTCGCGCAAACGCGCGAAAAAGTATCGGTCGGCGTGCATTCTGTAGACGATACGTTAAAAACGATTCAAGAATCGCTTGTCAGCACCAAGCGCGTCGCTGCATTGATAAATGAGATTGCCGCCGCTTCGCGCGAACAAAGCGATGGCATTAGCCAAGTCAATCGCGCCGTGATTCAAATGGACGACGCCAATCAGCAAAACGCCGCAATGGTGGAACAGGCGACGGCAACAACCGAATCCCTCAAGGATCAAGCCAATGCGCTGGTAAGCACCGTTGGCCGCTTTAAGGTTGACGGTCGCGCGTCCGAGGTGCCAATGGTTGCGTTGAACAAGGTGCACGCCGCAAATCTGAATGTCTCGGTGCCGCAACACAAGCCGTCACCTGTTCGAACCCAACCGCTAACGGCGCAAACTAACGAAGAATGGACTGAATTTTAGCGATTTGCTTTTAACTCGTTTAAAATCAATGCCTGCCTGAAGAGTCCCTCCCAGCGCGGTGTTTCGGGCATGGTGTGCTGCAAGACAAGCGCGGAGCCGATCGCAGCGCATCGCGCTTTCTAACTAGAAATTAAACTTCTCGCCGCGTACACTGGCGATTCCATTCGAAGTAAGGCTTTCCCATTTCTTCCGATCATCCAGCGTTATCGAAGCTTCGCCTGGTCGCATTGCTGTTCGCCTGTTGTGCCGGTACGTTTATTGTCACGACGTCGGGCAATTCGCTTGCGCCATTTTTGCAAGTCATCGCCAGCGATGTCGGGCGCGATCTTGCCGCCATCGCGCATTTGATTTCCTTCGCGGCGATCGCATGGGGAATCACATCGTGGGTCGCGGGCAGCTTGTCCGATCGGGTGGGGCGCAAGCGGATTCTCATCGGCTCGATGTTGGCGTTGGCGATTACGCGAGTCGGCTTTTCTTTCGCCGAAAGTTACTGGGCAGCGACGGCATGGCATGTCATCGGTGGATTGGCCGGCGGCGGATTCTTGGGCGCGGTGTTTGCGTGTGTCTCCGATCATGTTCCCGCCAAGCTGCGCGGACGTGCACTCGGCTGGGTGATCACCGGCCAATCGATTTCGATGCTGCTTGGCGTGCCGATGTTAACGTTTATCGGTTCATTCGCGGGTTGGCGCGGTGCGTTTCAAGTGCACGCCGTACTTGCATTTCTGTCAATGCTGACCCTTATTTGGTTAGTGCCTACGGATCCGGTGCGTCACATCGTCGCCGGGCGCGAGCACATTTCCTTTAAGAGTGTTTTGAAAACGGAGTTGATGATTTTGCTCGGCGCCGGCGCGATGGAGCGCGTGTGCTTTGCCACGATCGCTATTTATCTCGCCACTTTTTTCCAGCAAAATTACGCACTGTCTTTCGCGCATTTGGCGTGGGTGTTGATGCTGGTTGCGATTGGAAATTTGCTCGGAAACTTATTGGGCGGCCAGCTCGCAGATCGTTTCGAGCGGCGCATGTTGTTGTTCGCCGGGTCACTGTTGGTTACCGGCGCATTGGTTATCCCGTTGCTTATATGGCCCGTAAGCGAGAAGTTTTCGATTGTGCTGGGATTCGCCTATTCGTTTTTCAACGCGCTTGGCAGGCCGCTCTATGTCGCAACACTTTCAGAAGTACCTAACGAAGTCCGTGGCGCAGTGCTCGGCTTCAATATTACCTTGGCCAGCATCGGCTGGTTGATCGCCGCGTCGGGTGGCGTGCAGTTATTGATCTATTTCGGTTTCGTTGGCCTTGGGATTTTTGCCGGATTGATGGCGTTCGTTGGAGTCGTACTGGCCTGGTGGTATTTGCGTGTGAGCGCGAAGCGGTCAGTGCATGCTTATCGAGCGCATCGTAGAAAATGACGCTACCCGCCCTAGCAGCGCTGCTAATATTCTAAAGCAACGAAAACTCATCGTGATGCCGCAAACCAGACATCGATCCAAGGTTGGATTTAATATTTCCATCGTGATCAAAGGCAATGAAACCAACGTTTTCCGATCGCAAAAATCGGGGACCTTTCCGACCCTTAAGCATGGCGATTGTCGATAGGCTACCGGCGACGCTACACAGCGGTGCGGTCACAGATACGGCCTGTAATTCGCTGACGGGGTAGCCGGTCTTAGCATTTAAAATGTGCGAGTAGCGCCGCCCTGCAATTTCAAAAAAACGTTCATAGTCGCCGCTTGTTGCGAGAGCGCCCGACGTTAGATTAACGCTTGCAATAGTAGCGCCAGGTTGACGCGGGTGCTTAATGCCAATTCGCCACGGCGAGCCATCTGGGTGGGCACCGAGAATTCGGATATCACCGGCGAGATTTACTAACCCATGATTGATCCCTTCGTTAAGGCATAGGGCGGCGGCCCGGTCAGCCGCATACTCTTTGCCGATGCCGCCAAAATCGAGTTGCATACCCGGCGTTGGCAGATAGATCTCTGACGGCGACCAATGGATTTTATCCCACCCAACTAGCGTCAAGGTTGCGCGGAGGTGCTTCGGATCCGGCAAACAGGCTTCTTTAAAATTCCAGCAACGACGCAGCACGCCCGACGTTAGGTCGAACAGACCATTACTTTTCTTAAAACACGCATCACCATAGGCGAGTAGTGCGGCGGTTTCGGTATCGATTGGCACGGCATGTAGACCGGCTGCCTGGTTGATTTGAGTGAGAAGGCTATCGTCTCGATAGCGGGAAAATTTTCGTTCAACGCGTCGCACTTCATCGGATGCGAGTTTCGCTACGCGGGCTCCTTCCGCCCGGTCATTCGCATAGAGCTGGAGTTCGTTTTCGCTCGCCATGGCGTCGAAACTAAATCGAAAAAGCGTTGTCATTGGCGCCGCATTGTGCTTGAGTCGTGCGTACTTAAATCCTCAATCCTTTATTTCAACCTTACCCGATGTCGCGTCCAGTAATTTTGCTGAGCCAAGAACACCTTCGGCTTTTACCCTCGAACCCGAATGCAGCCGGGCAAGAAATTCCTCCGCGCTGAGCGAATGCCCATTCTCACTCTTGATCTCGGTGAGGTTACCAATGACGACAACGATATCGAGACCTTCAAGTATCGAGAACGAATAGCTGGAAGGTTGCACGCTCACGGTATCGCCTTCAATGGCGAATTTCGTGCTTGGGTTTTTCAGTTCAACTTTTCGAGCCACGAGGTTTCCATTTGTGTCTCGGTAACACGAAATCGTTACTTGATCGTTCGGTCGAATATCGCTTAATTTTAGTTTTGACGAATTAGTACTTTCATTCTGAAATTGGGTCGAATCGTTCACAAGGATGGCGATGCCAGAAAGCGTTAATCCATTTGCGCTAATCGCTTCAACATTGGACTGGATACTGATTGGCGAAGTTGACTTTATTTCGATCTCGATCTCGATCTCGATCGCGTCGATCACCGATTGGGCATCAAATTTCCCATCCACTTCCACTTTCACACCATTAGCGAGGCTCGCAGTCGCTGGTGAGATTTTTGCACGGCTTGCGTTGATCGCTTGCCCGTTCACGGTAAATGTTGTGCCACTCAGATCGCTGACAAATCCGGTGACCTCCACTTCTTTCCCAGCAGTACCAGCCAAACCCTGCGGCTTGATCTCAATTTTGGTCGCAGCTACGGTGTCGAGGCCCGTTGCAATGCCGTCCACTCTCGCAAAGCTACCGGTCTGCGGTACTGCGTTACTGGGCTCAAAGACCGCATTTGCGTACTCAATCGTCAATGCGCCGATCACAAATGTTTTTTGTGCCACCTCCACGCTGGAGATAACGCCTGACAGGTTGACCTGTTGCGAAGCGGCCTTTAGGCGAATAAATGTTGCACGAATAGCGTTCAGCACCGTATTGCTAACGTAGCCGCTAACTTCAACAATTTGCCCAATGCTGTAGTCACATAATCCGTTAACCAGTGTCGGCAGTGTATGCGTATCCGTTTCGATGGTTTGCCCGAGAATCACCATGGAACTGCAATTCGAGCTGATTGAGCTGATCGGCCCGGTCAGTGAATTTTTATAGGTGATGGTCTCGGCCTCGGTGATTTGCGTATCAGTGTATTTATAGGCGTCCACCTCGACCACCATACCGGGTTGTAAATCAGTAACCGGCGCGCTTTGCCCGTCGACGGTTACCTTGGTTTTAGCGGTGATTGCGTAGGCAGTGTTATTCACGGTGATAGTTGCAGGTTCCGTCTTTTTTACCGTTCCCATTGAGACAATACCCGTTCCGCCTACGCCACCTCCACCTCCACCCCCGTCACTTCCGCCACCTCCGCCCGTTCCACCGACGCCGCCACCGCCACCGCACGCCACGAGCAGGCTTCCGATTGAGAAGAGTAGGGTAATTCCGAGGTGGCTAGGGCGTAGTCGATTGCGCCACTGTAGAAAAAGCACCAGATAGTTTTGTTTCGTCGACTTCAATATTTTCCTTTGCCGCGCCGATTTGACTTTGTCTCGGCTGGTTCGAGCGGCGGCGGTGCAGTGTCATCGCTCGCGCCTCGAAAGAAGTAAATCCCGAAATTCATGCGCTGGTTCGCGTCGGGCCGCCCACCGTCAAGGCGATCTAATTGCGCTGCGAGACGATTGACCTCTTGAACCGAGCGCATTCCAAGTTCGGTTGCGAGCTTTTTTAGCGTTTCGATCGACGCCGGCGTCAAACGATGGTAGTACACGCTACGCTCGAGCAGAGAATCCTGTTCGCCCAGCATATTGTTGACGCATACCGCGATGTGATCATGTAGGTTTTGGCCAAAGTAGAATGCTTTTTCCTCACTACCCTTCTGCGGCACGAACGCTTTCGTCTTTAGGCAAACGCGGTCGCTGTCGTCTAGCGTTACAACGCCAAGGCGGAGCCACTCGTCTAGCATCGGCCGAGACCGAATATCCCGCCGAATAGTGGCGACAAGCGATTCGAAGGACACATCGCCGCCGTCGCTGGCATGACGAGGTAGCGGAAGGGGATTTGCATCGATGTCTAAATACAACGGGTCACTGATCCAGCGTGCAACAACCTGCGCGCCCAACGAAACCGAGGCCGGTGCGGTTTCGCTTTCGGCGGCGCCGTCCTCCGTCAGTCGCTTCACTTCACCTCGGTGGATTCCGGTCAACATGCTTACGCGGCTATCAGTTGCGCGTCGATCCGCCAATGGGAACTCGTCGTTGGCGACTTCAACATAAAGGGATTTCAGGAGTTGGGTAACTGCCGGGAAGGTGATTCCACGGGCGATCATGTATTTGACGATAGGGCGAAAAATCTTTCGGAGCGCTCGAAATGAGACCTCTGTTGATATTTCCAGTCCAGCGGATTTTTGTTTCATGGCAATGGTAAATGCGCTCTTTAGTTCGCAGCACTCCCAGAATTATCGCTATTTGTGCTGAATTGTTACACAAATATTATTCGCGTTCAATAGCCTTGAGAGAATGAATAGCAAGCTCTGATCTGCATTTTTCAAACATAGAACGGGCGCGGCAAAGGCGACGAAGGGTAAGAATCGCACGGAACGTCGGTGTCGCCGTTTATCGAATCGACATGGCAGGGGAACGATTTGAATTAACAAAGGCTCTTGGATTCCGCAAAAGCGCGTCGTAATGACTTAATTTCGGGCAAATCGCTGTCTTTCAAAGCAGCTTCGGCTTTTTCTATTTTTAGGTCGGCGAACTTTCCGGAGGGTATTTTGAAATCGCCGGGTCCGAGCCGGATTGCCGCATTCGCATCACGGCCAAATTAATTTCGGCCACATCTCTACGTAAATCTCATTTTATTTCAATGCGTTGCATTCCGACGGTTGTTGTCGATCTATTTCATTAAGGATTTTATGTGTAATAATTTTGCACATAAATAAGTTTTTATGTATTATGTGCGAATAATATTCACAATAAAATGAATGTTCTAGCCTTAGGCGCAAGCTCGAAAGCACGATTTTCGGACAAAACTAAGGCATCAGAGTTCATCTCCGGCGGGTTAGCAAACCCGCCTTCTTGTTTCACCCATGGCTTGGAACGGTTTCGCAATTGGATCACTACGTTTATAGGGAGAAGTCATGGGTTATTTACGCGCTGTGTTTGGAATTTTTCTGTTGTGTATTAGCGCCTGCGTATTTGCAGCAGGCGATGCTAATCTCGGCAAACCATTATTTGAGGGTGTAACCAAACCGGGTATGGGATGTTTGGGTTCGGGATGTCACGGAAGTACGGCATTTCAAAACACCAACAACATATGTAATGGCACGACCAACGCGGGAGTCGTGAGCGCGTTCAATGGCATCGCCCAAATGGCGGCGCTCAAGACGTTTTATGGACTCGGCTTACTTACCAGCGTAGACGTCGATAACATCGCCGCGTATATCGCGGCTCAATGCGGCCCGCCCGTCGCCCCTATTGCAACCTTAACACCGGCAGGAGGACTTGCGTTCGGCACTGTCCAGCAAGGCGTAACGAGCGCCGCGCTAGTTGCTACATTGCGAAATAGCGGCACCGCAATCCTCAACATCGCCAGCATTACCGTCACTGGCACGAATGCCGCGGACTTTAGCAAAGGTACAACGACTTGCGGCGCGACGCTAATTCCCACTGCAACCTGTACCGTTAATGTCACCTTCACGCCGTCAGCTACCGGCGCCCGTGCTGCCTCACTCTCCTTAGTTGATAACGCAGCTGGCACGCCGCATAATTTAGCCTTAAGTGGCACAGGTACAGCGATACCGGTCCCTGCCGTTTCGCTGACCCCGGCGCCGCTCGCATTCGGCAATACGCAAGTGAATACGACTAGCGCAGCTCAGGTCCTTACGCTTCGGAATACCGGCACTGGCGTGCTTAATATTGGGGGCATAGTCTCCTCGTCCGCCGATTTCGTGCAGACCAACGCCTGCGGCGCTACCTTGGGCGCAGGTTTAAGTTGCGCTATTAACGTCAGCTTCAAGCCCACTACCCTCGGCGCAAAAACCGGCTCGATATCCGTCACCGATAACGCTGCCGGCAGCCCGCACAGTGTTGCACTTTCCGGTGCCGCCGTCGCCGCACCAGCGCCCGCCATCACGCTGACACCCAATACTGGCCTGGCATTCGGTAATGTCACCGTCGGTAGCGCAAGTGCAGCTCAAACAGTCACATTAAGGAATAGCGGTACTGCAAACCTGACTCTGACCACGATTACGGTTGGCGGCACCCATGCAGCAGATTTCGCCAAATCCGGCTCTTGCGTAAATGGTGGAACCGTTGCCGCGAACGCAACGTGTACCATCACCGTAATGCTGACCCCATCGGCAGTCGGCGCACGCAGCGGCTCCATCGGGATTGCATCAAACGCACCGGCGGCAAACATCGCTCTCAGTGGCACGGGCGTCGCTGTCCCCGTTCCGCAAGTGAGCCTCACGCCGACCAGCCTTGCATTCGGCAATCAAACGGTTAATACAACGAGCGCCGCTAAGCCGATCACGCTAACCAACTCCGGTAATGCCGCGCTTACCATCAGCAATATCGCGGCCAGCGGCGAATTCGCGCAAAGCAACAATTGCGGCGCGAGCCTCGGTTCGGGATTGAGCTGCACGATTAACGTCACGTTCACGCCGACAACGGTGGCGAGTAAGACGGGCTCGATCACCATCACCAACAACGCAACCGGTAGCCCACACGCGATCTCCCTCACCGGTAGCGGTGTTGCGGCAGCGGCGCCGGCTGTTGGACTTGCGCCGGCAAGCTTGAGTTTTGGCAACGTGCAAGTCAACGTGACCAGCGCTACGCAAACGATAACCGTCAGCAATACCGGCAACGCCGCGTTGACCATATCCGCGATTGCCGTAACAGGCGATTACGCTAGATCCGGCGGAACCTGCGCAAGTTCCGTCGCTGCAGCTGCGAACTGCACCATCATGGTTACATTCAAGCCCACAGTCGCAGGCGCACGAGCCGGCACGGTGACGATTACCGATAACGCCGGTGGTAGCCCAAGATATATCTCGTTAACGGGAACGGGCACCGCAATACCGACGCCCGCGGCAACGTTGACACCGGCGAAATTGACCTTTGCCAATCAGACTGTAAACACCACGAGTGCTGCACAAGTTGCCACGCTGAAAAACACCAGCGCAGCAGCCGTGCTGAACATCTCGGGCATTACGTTCGGTGGCGTTAACTCTGCTGAATTTTCCAAGACGACCACCTGTGGCGCAACGCTGGCTGCCGGTGCAAGTTGTACGGTGAGCATCACCTTCAAGCCGACTGCTGCGTCGCTGCGTAACGCGACGTTGGATGTTGCGTCCAACTCAGGCGCGCTTTCAACCGCGCTCGAAGGCACTGGCATTGCAGTCGCGGCACCGGATGTTTCCCTCACGCCGACGAGCCTGGCATTTGGTAGTCAAACCGTTGGGGTCAAGAGTGCGGTGAAAACCGTCACGCTGTCCAATAGCGGCAATGCCACGTTAAATATCGCGAGCATTGTTGCGAGCGGTGACTTCCAGCAAACCAATGCCTGTGGTGCGCAACTGAATGTTGGCGCGAATTGTCTGATCTCTGTTACGTTCACACCCACCGCTGCTGGTGCTCGGACTGGAAACGTTACGATCACGACCGATGCAGCGGTTACTGCAGACACAATCGCATTGTCGGGAACCGGCGTAGCAGTTACAACGCCGCAACTAACAGTAACGCCCGCATCACTAGCCTTTGGCGATCTGGCGATTGGCGCATCTTCCAGTGCACAAGCCACCACCTTGAAAAACGTCGGCAATGGCGCTATGCAAGTTAAGTCGATCGTCATTGGCGGCACGAACAAAACCGACTTCAGCCAAACCAACGGTTGCGGTACGTCCCTCGCCGCCGGCGCAAGCTGCACAGTCAATGTCATATTCAAGCCGACCGCAGCAGGTAATCGCGCAGCCAGCATCGACGTCGCGACGGATGCCGGCGACGGACTGGACTCGGTGACGCTCAGCGGCAATGGCCTTGGAACGACACCGCTTGGACCGATCTTGAGTATTTCCGATTTGTCCTTCAATTTCTCACCCACCAACGCGCAGTTTGCTTTCACGTTGTCAAACACGGGCGATGCGGATCTCAAGCTAGGTGCCATGAAAGTCACTCGTCCTGGCAGCCCTTTTAGCATCGTATCGAACACCTGCACGGTTGTTTTGGCTCCCAAAGCGTCGTGCGTGATAGCCATTGGATTCAGACCAACGAGAAACGGTGCATTCGCAGACAGCCTCGAAGTCGCTGACGATTCCGCCAGTAAAACCCAACTCGTCGAGTTAAAAGGCCAGGCCGAAGGCATTACGGAATCGCCGGCGGCCGACGCCGGAGCAGGCGGCGGTGCTGGCTGCACCATGTCAACTAGCGGTCAAGGCGACATCGCGCTACTTGCCCTGTTCTTGCTTTCAACAATGGGCTTGGTCCTTCGTAAGCGTCAGAAATAGTAACTGAGGGTGTGCGGCACTTTTTGCCGCACACCCTCTTTTCTGCATTAGCGGTGCAACAGAATATGGTGACTTGTACTACAGCGGTTTGATAAGAATTTACTAGTGCGATGACTAGTTACTTGCGAAATCAAAGATACACGACATTTTTTATGGTTATTCACTGCACTTGAAGTTTCAGGAACAAGGAGTACGGATGCATTTTGCTCGAATTATGATGGTTTGTGCGTTGGGGGCCGGTTTGACGATGGGTCAATCGGCGGTCGGCGCCAACTTGGCGAAAGGTAAATATCTATACGAAAATTCAACGCCATTGAGCTGTTCAGCGCCAACGAGTTGCCACGGAATTAATCCGTCCCTTGACTTAAATAAAATTAAGTTGGGAATCAATGCAGCAGTCACGAAAGCCGCGATCAACGGTACCGTGCCGTTAATGGGGATATATCAAACTCTGAATACACCGGGAAAGTTGAGTGACGCAGATTTGAGCGACATTGCGACATACATTCAAACCCCAACAGCCGGCGCGATTCTAGCCCTATCCAACACTGCGTTAAGTTTCGGCACCGTGGCATTTGGCTCATCCCCGCCGGCCCAGGTAATTACCATCACGAATACCGGTCTGGCAAACCTTACGGTTACATCCACGAGCGGTGTCAATGCAACAGATTACACTGTCACGAATAATTGCAACGCAGCGGTATCAGCCACGCCTAACGGGACGGGTGCCTGCACGATAAACATTGCAATCAATACCACCTCATCGGGTTCAAAGCCCGCGACATTGACCATCGCATCGAACGCAGGTGCGAATCAAACCGTTACGTTAAGCGGAACGGTCGGCTCGGGACCGACGGTTAGCTTAAATGCGCCTAGCGGCGGGCTCACGTTCCCAAATACCGTTGCGGGCGACACCAGTAATGCCAACTCTGGTGCTGTGACATTGACGAATACCGGCGCGGCGCCCTTGACCTTTTCGGAACTCAAGTCCCCGCCAGACTTCGGGCTAAATCAAACCCTTCCCACTTCGTGCAAAGTCGGTACTGCGGTCGCTGCGAGTCAAACTTGTACGATTACCGTCACATTTACACCAAGTTCGGCGGGCGCTAAATCGGGAAATTTCACGATTACATCTAATGCAGGAACTAATCTAATCGCGTTAAGCGGCACGGGTACGCCAGCATCTCAACCAACACCGATCGCGTCCCTAGACAGTTCCAGCCTGAGCTTTGGCAATCAAACATTAGGCGTTGCGAGTACACAACAACAAATCACGCTAACGAACACAGGGACTCTTCCGTTAGTCATTACTAATATTGCCGATTCTAGCGGGGAGTTTGTCCGTACAGGTAGCTGCATAATAAATGGTCAAATCCCGGCAGCTGCGAGTTGTACGATCATTGTTGTGTTTCAGCCAAATTCAATCGGCGCGAAAAACGCGACGATCATCATTACCGATAATGCCAACAACACCCCAGGAACAACGCAAACAATCAATCTTTCCGGGACCGGCGCCGCGCTGCTGCTTTCCGCGCCAACCCTAGAACTGGCGTCGCTAGACTTTACCAGCCAAAGCCTCAATACACCGAGTGCAGCAAAGTCTGTGACGATTACCAATACAAGTAGCACGAATGGACTCAATATTAGTGAAATCTCGAAGGCAGGTACCAACGCCAGCGAGTACACAATCGATTCAAACGTTGCAAACGCGTGTTCCACAGCATCGCCAGTCGCAGCATCCGGCTCTTGCGTCATTTCCGTGACATTCTTGCCCACCGCGGCGGGGGCTCGCGAAGCGTCAATTGGAATTGCGACCAACGCAACAGGAAGCCCGCACACCATCAGCCTTACGGGTACAGGGTCGGCGATATCCGGACCACCTGCGGTCGCCGGGCCATCGACCAACGTCGGCGGTGGTGGCTGCGCCATTCAGACGCGCGGCAGCTTTGATCCCGTGCTATTGGCATTGTTCCTGCTTAGCTTGATGGGACTGTTTGCAAAGCAAATGCGGAATCGCAACCGTCTTGAGGTGCAAATCCAAAGCACAAGATCCCGCCGATCCAACAACGCAAATTTTAATTAGTCCAGGAGACAAATATGCTTAAAAAATCAACGTTTGCGCTCAGTCGCATAGCCCGTTTGCAGAAACTTGCCGTCTTCGCTAGCCTGATTTTTCCGATGGCTACGTTCGCCGTTGACGCTGGCAAGGCTGCGCCGGATTTTCAGTTGCCTGGCCTTAAGCAAGACAACGTTAAATTGTCCAGCTACAAGGGGAAAGTGGTTTATCTGGACTTTTGGGCGTCGTGGTGCGGCCCATGCAAAAAGACCTTTCCTTGGCTAAACGATCTGCAAAAGAAATACGGCAAGGATGGTTTCGAAGTCGTTGGTGTCAACGTTGACGCCAAAAAAGCCGATGCCGATAAATTTCTCGCGACGACACCGGCGGAATTTACCGTCCTACTTGATCCCGAAGGCAAAGTCGCCAATACCTACGAATTACAAGGCATGCCAAGTTCCTACCTGATCGACCGTAGCGGTAAGGTTCACCTGGTACATCGTGGCTTTAAAGATGGCGAAAGCGTAGAACTTGAAAACAAGATCAAAGCGTTGATACAGGCCAAATAAGTCTACCTAGGACCCATACGATGATCCGATCAAGCCTCATTTTGCTGTGTTTTGCGCTACTGTCTGCATGTTCAATGCAGCCCGTAAATCCTTGGCAAAAGGGAAATCTCGCCAAACCGATTATGGCGATAGATACCGATTCTTTGGAGACTCGGTTTGACCAACATACCTACTTCAGCAAAGAGTCGGCCTCGGGTGGTTCGGGTGTTGGCGGTGGAGGTTGTGGATGCAACTAAGCAAAAAGCGCAAGCTCGTGCGAAAAAAATTCAAAACCGATCGTCGTTCTGGTTCCACATTGGCGAACTCGTTGATGGCAGCGGCGCTTGCCTTGCCTGGCGTCGCTGTTACCCCGACCGCTAAGGCGGAAGCGGTACCGGAAAAAACGACCATCGGGTTCAAGTTTTTGAAATACGCAGAAAAACAACAAACCGGCGACCGCATGAAGGTCGACAGCCCGTCGATGTTTTTCCTCGCACCGATCAAAGACAAATATTCCATCGAGGGTTCCTTCGTTCTTGATTCTATGTCGGGTGCGTCACCGAGCTCCTACAATTCGTTGTCAGGCGCTTCGGGCAAAGGCATTCGTGACTATCGCAAAGCCGGCGATTTGAAGGTAACCACTTTTTTTGACCGCGCCGCACTCGGTGTTGGTATTGCCGCATCGAAGGAGCACGACTACGAGTCAAATGCATTTAGTCTTGACGGTCGGTTTTCGACGGCAAATAACAATACGACATTTGCGGCGGGCGTAGGTTATTCCGATGACGAGATCGGTTCGTCTAACAATCTCACTTTGCATGAGAATCGTCGTACAACCGACGGCTTAATCGGCATTACAAAAGTTCTGACGCCAAACGACTTAGTCCAATCGAACTTAACAGTTTCAATTGGCAAAGGTTATTTTTCCGACCCGTACAAGGATTTCGACAAGCGCCCAAATTCGCGAACCGCCTGGGCATGGCTGACACGTTACAACCACTATTTCGCCGGGCCCGGCGCAGCGCTGCATACTAGTTATCGTTATTTCAAGAATGATTGGGGCATCGCCGCGCACACGATGGAAGCGGCCTGGTATCAGCCCATCGGGACCGGTTGGACGTTACGTCCATCGGTTCGCTATTACACACAACGCGCCGCGAATTTTTATCGCGATCCACAGCCACCGCCCGGTCCGGCATTGGATTTTATCGGCGCTTCAACCGCCACACATTTCTCCGCGGACACACGGCTTTCTGCGTTCGGCGCCGTCACGCTTGGCATGAAAGTGGCGAAGGAATTTGCTCACGATTGGACCGTCGATCTTAAGCATGAGTGGTACCAACAGCGCAGCGCTTGGCGCCTTAGTGGCGAAGGAAGTCCCGGCGTCGAAAATTTCACCGCAAAGTGGTGGCAAATCGGCATTAGCAAGAAGTTTTGATTGAGTTGAATTTGAAACGTTTGTATTGGGAGAAAATCATGAAGCGAATCCTACTTGTTTTAGCCATGTTGTTTCCGATCGTTGCTTCCGCAGCCGTGGGCGAAGATAATTACTTGCAACCCGACGAAGCGTTCAAATTCAAAATTCAGCGAATCGGCGATAAAGGCCTAATCGCAACATTTGAAGCCGCTCCACATTACTATCTTTACCGCGATCATCTCAAAATCAGCGTAAAGAAGGGTACAACCGAATTGCCCGCGCGACTCCTTTTACCGAAAGGTGAACTGAAGTCCGATCCGAATTTCGGTACGGTAGAGGTTTTTCATAATCGCGTTCAAGGCGAAGTCAAAGTAGAGGGCGATGCGGCAGCTCTCGCGGGCGCGGATGTTACCGCGACCTATCGAGGCTGTAGCGAACAGGGCTTGTGTTATTTCCCAATTACCAAGTCGTTTAAATGGAGTGCCGTTGCGCCCGCCATGGTCAATCCTGTCGCGAGCGGATCACTCATTTCTTCTGCCCAGGCAGAAATTGTTTCTGTGCCCTTGGAGTCCGTCGCTGCCTCCGACACTGGATCCGAGACAGATCAAATTGCCGGTCTGTTTAAGGGTGGCAGCTTCTTCACCGTGATCGCCGCGTTTTTCGTCGCTGGACTGTTGCTTGCTTTCACACCGTGTGTCTTCCCGATGATTCCGATTTTGTCGGGCATTATTGTCGGTAGCGGCGAGAAGATCGAAAAATCCCGTGCGTTCATATTGAGTTTGTCGTACGTGTTCGGCATGGCGATTACTTACGCGCTCGCCGGTGTCGCGGCGGGTCTGTCCGGCAAGCTGCTTTCCGTAGCGTTACAAAATCCATGGGTACTCGGCGGATTCGCGTTGGTCTTCGTGATTTTGTCGCTGTCGATGTTCGGCTTCTACGAACTGCAATTACCGAATTCGATTCAGAGTAAATTTAACGATGCGAGCAATAAAGTTAAGGGCGGCAGCACATTCGGTGCGTTCACGATGGGCGCGCTGTCGGCCGTCATCGTCGGTCCTTGTGTTGCACCACCGCTCGCAGGCGCGTTGCTGTATATCGGTCAAAGTCATGACGTGGTGTTGGGCGGGTCGGCGTTATTTGCTATGGCCTTGGGGATTGGCGTCCCATTGATGTTAATAGGTACCTCAGCGGGTGCATTATTGCCGCGCGCCGGTGGTTGGATGGACGCAGTGAAAAAAGTCTTCGGCGTAATGTTACTAGGCGTTGCCATCTGGTTGGTCATGCCAGTTTTGCCGCAGACTGCCACGATGATGTTGATCGGTGCACTTTTGGTGATGTGCGCAATCTATTTATCGGCGATCGACCCACTGCCACTCGGTGCTAGCGGTATGCTGCGTTTCGGCAAGGGTGCGGGAGTATTGTCGTTAATCGCTGGGACGGCAATGTTAGTTGGTGCCTTGTCCGGAAACCGCGACCTGTTGCAGCCGCTCGGCGGTTTTAAGATGGCAAACGCGGCAGCTCCGGCGAATAAGTCATTGAACTTCAAACGCGTCGCCACTGTGGCCGAACTGGATAGCCAAATTCGTGCCGCTGCAGGCAAGCCGGTGATCCTGGATTTTTATGCGGATTGGTGCATATCGTGCAAAGAAATGGAACATAACACCTTCACGGATACCCAAGTTCAGGCCAAGCTCAAAGATGCCATCCTCCTGCAGGCGGATGTCACCAGCAACTCGGATGAACACGGCGAATTACTAAAGCGCTTTGGATTATTTGGGCCGCCGGGAATCGTTTTCTTCGATCCTAAAGGTGCCGAGTTACCAAGCGCGAAAGTGATTGGCTATCAAGCGCCGGAAAAATTTCTGGCGAGCCTGGACCGCGTGCCCGGCCTAAACTAGAGGGTAAATTGAAATGACAATCCACTATTCGCGTTTGATCATTCTGGGCTCGGGGCCGGCTGGCTACACCGCCGCAGTTTATGCGGCGCGTGCAAACCTTAAACCAACACTGATCACCGGCCTGGCGCAGGGTGGCCAACTAATGACCACCACTGATGTCGACAACTGGCCGGCCGATCCCATGGGCGTCCAGGGGCCTGACCTGATGCAACGTTTTACTCAGCACGCTGAGCGCTTTGGAACGAATATGATTTACGATCATATTCACAAAGTCGATATTTCCAAGCGACCGTTTCGGCTGATCGGTGATTCCGGCGAATATCACTGCGATGCGCTGATCATATCGACCGGTGCATCGGCAAAATATTTGGGTATTCCATCGGAGCAAGCATTCATGGGAAAGGGCGTGTCTGCCTGTGCAACCTGTGATGGGTTTTTTTACCGTGAGCAAGATGTTGCCGTAGTCGGCGGCGGGAACACAGCGGTGGAAGAAGCACTTTATCTCAGCAATATCGCCAAAACCGTTACGGTCATTCATCGTCGCGACAAGTTTCGCGCCGAACCGATCATGGTCGATAAGTTGATGGAAAAAACCCGAACCGGCAACGTCAAAGTTATTTGGAACAGCACACTCGAAGAAGTCATCGGTGATAGCAGTGGCGTGACTGGGATTCGAATTTCCAACTCGGACCACAAACTCCAACAGGAGTTGAAACTGCATGGCGTGTTTATCGCGATCGGTCATACGCCGAATACGCAGTTGTTCGTCGATCAACTCGCTATGAAAAATGGATATATCGTGACCAATAGCGGAATCGATGGAAATGCGACCGCAACCAGCATTCCCGGCGTATTTGCGGCAGGCGATGTTCAAGATCACATCTATCGTCAGGCCGTTACGAGCGCCGGTACAGGCTGTATGGCGGCGCTGGATGCACAAAAATATCTTGATCAAATTTCAGAACAGTCTATTCGTCCCGAAATTCAAGAACCCGTTACAAATCGAGTAAAGTGCGATAAAAAAACGCCGGTACTAAATCAAGACGATATATACGAGACATCTCTTATTACCGAGGGGTGATTCTGTTGCGATATCCGCTGTCAGCCCGCTCTAAGAAGGTTATGCGGACTTCGCGGCGCTAGCGCGTTCAATCACCTTCAACACGGCGGAGGAATCCATTTCGCCGTCGCCGTTGCCCATCAGCGCATTAAGATGCTGAGCGAAAAGTGCCGCACCAGGGAGATTCAGCCCGATCGAAGCCGCAGTTTCCATCACGATCTTCATGTCTTTTTGGTGTAGCTTGGTTTTGAAGCCCGGTTTGAAATCGTAGTCGATCATGCGCTTGCCGTGGATTTGCATGATCTTGCTGCCGGCGAATCCACCCATCAACGCTTCGCGTACTTTGCTGGGAGCCACGCCACGCGGGATAGGGGAATGCCACTTACTTGCCGCCGCACATGATCCTGGGTGTCCCCGTTGACCAATTCGATTTCGTTGCCTAAACTTGCCGTTCCTTGGGAAATAGCTAACCGGTTGATTTATTCGCTGGTGATTTGCCGGGTTTAGAATTGGAGTATTCTCAATGGTCGATATCGATCGCTTCAAGTCGGTGAACGATCTCTACGGCCATCTTATCGGCGATCAGGTCATTCAAAAAATGGCCCAAATACTAAGCGAGCACCTTCGCCCACGTGACTTACTGTGTCGTTATGGCGGCGAGGAATTCTGCCTCATGCTCCCGGAGACATCGCTCGAAGTGGCCTGTACGATCGCAGAACGGCTGCGGGCGGCGATTGAAACCTGTTCCCCGACTTCAGCCGAAGGTAAGAAATTTAGCTTCACTGCATCATTTGGCGTGGGATCTTTCGAGGCAGAAATGCTCGAAATGGAAGACCTGATTCGCAATGCGGATCGCGCGCTTTATTCATCGAAACAAAACGGTCGTAACCGGGTTACGTTTTATCTCTCATCCGTAGCGCAGGACTTTCAGACAAGCAAATCGAATCCGCAGGCCTAGGAGCCTGTCGGACTTAAAGGAAATCGGCTGCAAAAGAGGCTGAGCGGTCCATATTTCGCCGCTTTCTTGGGCAATAGAACGACTATTGCCCGGCGAAATCGTCAAAATCTGTCCTCGCTCAGCCTCTTTTTCGCT
>JANOLP010000249.1:0-5753 GCA_031419835.1 Pseudomonadota bacterium
TGATCTCGGCCTGGCGGTCGCGAATTCCCTCGCGAGTGTGATGAACGGCGCGCGCCAGGTAGAATGCACCATCAACGGCCTCGGCGAGCGGGCGGGCAATGCGTCGCTGGAAGAAATCGTCATGGCCGTGCGCACCCGGCAGGATTATTTCGGCTGCGACACGCGTATCGATGCAACACACATCTTATCTGCCAGCCGCTTGGTTTCAGGCATTACCGGATTTCCCGTACAACCCAATAAAGCCATCGTCGGCGCCAACGCCTTCGCGCACGAATCAGGAATCCATCAAGACGGCGTGCTGAAAAATCGCGAGACTTACGAAATCATGCGCGCCGAAGATGTCGGCTGGCACGCAAACAAATTGGTGCTCGGCAAACACTCGGGCCGCAACGCGTTTCGAGTACGCTTAGGTGAACTCGGCATCGAGTTGCAATCGGAAGTGCAATTGAATGCCGCGTTCAAACGCTTCAAAGATCTCGCCGATAAAAAGCATGACATTTTCGACGAAGATTTACACGCACTGATGTCCGACGAAGCCGTCACGCCGCAGGAAGAACACTTCAAATTGGTGTCGCTCGTCGCACACTCGGAAACCGGCGAGACACCGTTCGCGAAATTAACCATGTCCGCCGGCGGCAAAGAACAGCACGCCGAATCATCGGGCAGCGGCCCGGTGGATGCGACCTTCAAAGCGATCGAAAGCATGGCGGCGAGCGGCGCGGACCTGCAATTGTATTCCGTGAACGCGATCAACAGCGGCACCGATTCGCAAGGCGAAGTCACCGTGCGCCTGGCAAAAGAAGGCCGCATCGTTAACGGGCAAGGCGCGGATCCGGATATTCTAGTCGCGTCGGCAAAGGCCTATTTGAGTGCGCTGAATCATTTGCACAATAAATTGGAACGGGTGAATCCGCAGCTTTAATTATTTAGCCGTCATTGCGAGCTGCCTGTATCCGCAGCGCCGATACCGCCCACGAACCATGAACCGCCGGCGCTCTTGTTGCCACTTCCCTATGTCATCCTGAGCAACGCGAAGGATCTGCTTTTACGGCCGTTAAAAAGCAGATCCTTCGCGTTGCTCAGGATGACATGTTTAAAGGTGACAATCCCGGTAGGGTTCATGGAAAGGAGCGAAGCGACGAAGCAATCTCGTATTTCAACGCTATAAAAATCGAGATTGCTTCGTCGCAAAAAACGCTCCTCGCAATGACAATTTTTAATGAGCGCGCCAGAAGCCGCATCCCGCTTGCCTCTCAGGAGATGCATCGCCACGAGCCGCACCAGATATGTCTCGCAGGCCAATTGCTATCGCAGCCCATCCTCACCCTTAATCTCATGTTTCTGCAACCCGCCAATGCGCGCCAGCGGCCGCCCGCTATCCGTCACCGCCACGGCAACCACAATCTCGTCGGCACGCGGCGCATCGCTGACCCGCGCTTCGATCGCATCAAAATGGCTGCGCACAAATGCTGCGTCCTTGTGGCCGAGCGGCACATCGATCGTGGTGCCGAGCGTGCCGATTTTTTTTGCCGACGGCACCAACGCCGCACCTTTTTCCACCGCTTTGCGCAGCGGCGCGCCGAGCTTCGGATGCAAAATCGCTGCCGCATGTTCCAACTCGCCTGCCTCGCCGACAATCGCAGCTTTGCCGTAACTTTCCGCTTGGCTTGGCGCGATGCCCAACGCTTTCACGCAACGCTCGCCAAGCAAACCGCCGAGCTGTTCGCCGATCACGATGAGTTCATCGAGATTTTCCGAATAGCGATTCGCGTAAGGATTTTTGATGACCGCCATCGCCAGCGCGCGACGTGTCGGTGGGTTGATGGGCTTACCCATTTCGATGTGGGTTTCGTCGATTTGTACGACTATTTTTCGGATTTCGATCATGGTTGAACCTTAAAAATAGATCACGCGACGGCCAAAAATGAATGCCCTATGGATTCCCGTCTTCGCGGGAATGACAGATTGGGAAGGATGCGCACTTGATCTTGCAACCGGATAGCGACTCGCTCGATTAGCTCATCGTCCATGTATTTAGTCGCTGCAACTTCGCCTGCATCCAGCGCGTAACAAACACTTTTGCTTTCCAAAATCGGCACGTCACGCGTGACGAGTAACGAACCCAAATCCGATTCCGCTTGAATGTCGCGAGCGGGAACGCGCTCGATGCCGGGATGCGCAACATTTACCGCATTTGCAATCATCGTCGCCGCGGCATCGGCTGCGGCAGCGCTGCGCGCGAGCACTGTGACACTGTCGGCGATACCGAAACTGAAGCTGCGGCCGCGCCAACCACTGGTCGCGATACCGCGAATATTATCTTGCGCGCGAACCGTGAATTGTCCTTTCAATGTACCATCTTCAATACCCGCGATTCCGATTTCAAATTCTTCGTTGGGCGCAAGATGCAACGCAATGTCACCGCCGTTGTTCACATAGGCGCGCGTAAGATTTCGATTCGCGACAAGCGCCCGCAAAATTTCATCGGCAACCGCTCCGGCCACCGCCGCCATCGGCGTGATAAATTTTTCTCGGTAAGGCCACACGGCGCGCGCCATGCGTTGCGCAACGGGATCGGCGAATATCGGCAATTCATTCGTCACGCGCGCGCGAAGCTTCGGCAGTTCCATAGTAAGACTGGCAAGCAGGCCGGAGAAGCGCATGGATGCTTGCTCGTAGGCCATCGTTATTTCGCGCGGGTTACCCGAAAATGCTTCGATGATCAGATCGATCGGGCCGTGTTGCAGGTGCAAGCGACCGTCCGCAAATCGTGCGGCAATCGGACCGTTGCTCATCGTTGTGCTGTCAATGGCCATGGGTTTTCTGCCAACGAAATTTGTACCTCATGTCGGGTACTACGCACGGCGTCGGCGATATTGACGACGCGATCCATATGCCCGCCGAGCACAGCGTAATGTGCTTGCGTCATCGTGAATTCGATCGGAGCCACCAGCGCAGGTGTCGGCACATAGCCAAACGAGTTATCGGGCATGCGCATCACATCAACCATCAGCGTGATGCCGCCGCCCGGCCACACGTAAACCGGCGCGCCGCCGCAGGTGACGCGCGTCAACAAATCTTTCACCGAGCGCGTGAGGCGCACCGGATTTTCCGTCACACCTGCGCGCAAGCTGCCGCCGGCACCGCCCATGAACAGCACTGTACACAGTGCGGGTTCGCAATTTTCCGCGATGCGCTCGACGACAGTTTTGATTGCTTCGGGCATCTCGGCTTTTCGCGGTTTCAATTCTGCGTCAAGCTCAAACCATTCCGCGTGTTCGCCTGTGGTCGACACCATCAAAAATTTCAACCCAGGCCACGCCAATTTCGGATCGATTTTTTCGATGATCGAAAGCGGATCGGTCAGATTCGTGCCGCCCCAGCCCAAGCCCGGCTCGGCTACTTGGAAATATCGCCCCGGTGTCGAGCGTTTGCCTTTCACTTTGATGCCGGCGGGTTTCATGTCGAGAAATTTGCCGGCCTGATGTTCTGTCAACACGCCGGTGATGTGATCGTCGACCACGATTACTTCGTCCGCTTCGCCGAACCATTGCTTGGCAAAAATTCCAATCGTCGCGCTGCCGCAACCGACGCGCATGCGCACCTCGGGTACGCCGTTGACGATCGGCGCCTTGCGCGCTTGCACGATCACCGTTGCGCCACCATCGACGCTCATTTCCAACGCGTGTTTGTTGCAGAGCTTCAGCAGCGAATCGCAAGTGACGCGGCCTTCTTTTTTTCCGCCTCCCGTGAAGTGCCGCACCCCGCCAAGCGCCAACATCTGCGAGCCGTATTCCGCCGTCGTCACATGACCGATCTGCTCGCCATCAACGCGCACCGCCGCTTGCTCCGGGCCGAGATAACGATCGGTGTCGATTTTCACCTTCACGCCGCAATAACTGAAAATGCCTTCGGTGACGACGGTCACCATATCCACGCCTTCGTGCTTGCTCGACACTATAAACGGCGCGGGTTTGTAATCAGGGTAGGTCGTCGTCGCGCCGATGCCCGTGACAAACAGCGGCGCATCGTTGATGACATCGCCATTCCACGCACCATCCCCGTCGAGAAATTTCACGACTTTGCTATCGGGTTTTTGCGTGATCACCAGCGGATCGGTGCGCGTCAACACGCCGTCGATATTGGTGTAACGATCGCATGCGCCGAAACCGTTCGGCTTGACTAGGCACAGCACTGGGCAAGCATCGCAGCGAATGCCTTCCTTCGATTTTGCCTTCGGCAATTCGACTGTTTCGCTGTCGTAGGTGTCTTCTCTCATGTTTCGATTATGAGGTTCGGTGCGTAAACGCACCCTACATTTTTTTCTGGCGGCAAAATAAACACAACGTATCGACGGTTCGAGCGCCGACCCTCACCCCAACCCTTGTATATTGATAATTGGACAAGGAATGAGATTATTGTAGAGGAGTTGTGGGGGCGTGGCAGCACGATAACCCTCTCCCACAAGTGGGAGAGGGAGTTTTATCCCCTCGCCCCGCTTGCGGGGAGAGCTAGGGTGAGGGGGCCGCGCCAATTCATAGTGAAATCGTCGCTAAGATCGCCGCACGCAATCGATGCGGCGTCACCGGCATGAACTTCATTTGAATTCCCGTGGCGTGACGAATCGCGCCGAGGATCGCCGGCGGCGTCGGAATCAGCGCCGGCTCACCGACGCCTTTCGCACCGTACGGCCCAAGCGGTTCGGGATCTTCAATCAATATCACATCGATCGGCGGCACATCACCGATGGTGGGAATTAAATAATCATGCAGGTTATCGGTTAGTCCGGGAACGTATTCTTCCATCAAAGTCATGCCCAAACCCTGGGCGATGCCGCCGTGGATTTGGCCTTCGACTTGTTGCGGGTTGATGGCTTTGCCGACATCGTGGGCGGCAATGATTTGCAGGACTTTGGTTGTGCCGAGTTCCAGGTCTACTTCGACTAGCGCGATCTGCGCGCCAAAGCCGTAGGTCGCATAAGGAATGCCTTGGCCGTCTTGGTCGAGCGGCTTGGTTGGCGGATCGAACGTGCCTTCGCCTACCAACACGTCGCCATTTTTATCTGCCGGTAATACAGTGAGCTCGATTATTTTTGTTGCATCACCGTCTTGAATTTTTAGCGATGCGTCTTGTAACGATATTCGTGCAGCGTTGGACGAATTTGCCATTCGCAAAATCTGCTCACGCAAATGTTGACCCGCAAACATCGCTGCGTTTCCTGATACAAACGCCTGCCGCGATGCCGACGATTTCCCTGCGTCCGCCGTGCGATCGGTATCGCCCATCACATAATCGAATTGCGCCATCGACATGCCCAGCGCATCGGCACACACTTGCATCAACGTCGTGTTGGTTCCTTGGCCGATGTCCGCCACGCCGTTGTAGAGCGTGAGCTTGCCCGTGTTGCTGATGCCGACGCGGATCGTGGATGGATTCGACATCGCGGTGTTGCCGATGCCGTACCACATGCAGCCGACGCCCACGCCGCGTTTGAAATTTTTCGAAGCCGAATTGAACGCCAATACTTCCGCGTTAAATTTTTCCCAACTCGGCTTGATCGCATCAAGGCACGCCGGTAGCCCGCAGCTCGCCGTGAGCAATTGCCCGCAATGGGTCGTGTCACCCACTTTAATCGCGTTGCGACGGCGAATCTCCCAGCGATCGATGTTTAATTTTTCCGCGAGATCGTCCATCATCGCTTCATGCGCGATCGCGGCTTGCGGCACGCCGAAACCGCGGAACGCGCCAGCGGG
>JANOLP010000250.1:0-2935 GCA_031419835.1 Pseudomonadota bacterium
TTCAACATACTTGCAATCTGTTCTCAAAATGAGTACATTTGTTCTCAATATGAGAACAACCATCTTACGTAGCGTCGCCGACGTGCTGCTTGGCCGCAGCCGCGCGGCGCTGCTATCGCTGTTGTTCGGGCACGCGGATGAGTGGTTTCATCTACGCCAGATCGCCCGCGAATCCGGCATGAGTGCGGGCACGGCGCATCGGGAACTCGGCGTAATGGTGAACCTGGGACTGGTATTGCGGGAGCCAAATGAAACGTCGGTCCGTTTCAAGGCGAATACCGAGGCATCGGTGTTCGCCGAGTTGAAAAGCCTGCTCGCTAAAACTTCCGGCGCGCCTGAGTTGTTGCGCGCCGGCTTGGGGGAGCTTGGCGACGCGGTAAGCGGTGCGTTTATTTACGGCTCTGTAGCGCGTGGCGAGGAGCGGGCCGGCAGCGACATCGACCTCATGATCGTGGGCAGCGTATCGCTGGCGAACGTGCTCAAAGCGCTGCGCCCTGCCATCGAAAAACTTCGGCGCGAGGTCAATCCGACGGTTTACACGTCCGAAGAATTCGTTCGCAAAGCGCAGCAGGGCCACGCCTTTATCCAGCGCGTACTGGCGGAGCCTAAAATCTATTTGATCGGAGGCGCACATGAGCTTGGACAATTTGGTGAAGATCGGAAAACTGCATCGCCACGAGCCGATGCCCGACGAAGTTCAACGCCTGCTGCGCGGGCTCGATCGCAGTCTGGCCGACGCGCAGGTCGTGGGGCTCAGTGACGAAGGCCGCTTCGCCGCGACATACGACGCGCTGCTGCGTATCGCAACTATCGCGCTGCGCGCAGCAGGCTATCGCACCAGCCAAGACCAGCCCGGTCACCACGCTATCACGCTCCAAGCGCTGCCTCTCACCCTAGGCGTCGACGCCGACATCACGATCCAACTTGACGCCTATCGGCGCAAACGCAATTTGGCAGCTTACGAAGGCGACGACTCGGTATCCGAAGGCGATCTCGCCGCGCTGGTCGCCACTGTCACCCAGCTCAAGGCGCAACTCATAGCTTGGTTGAAGGCTCGGCACCCGGAATTTCTTTAAAACGCCGACGCCGGCAATGCGCGTAAGGCGAGCGAGGTAAGGCGTCAAACACCCCGCGGTGTCTTGCTCCGAACAGCATTGACATTAGACTCCCTCCCTTGCGAAGCGGGGGCGGGCTGGGGTGGGGGCAATCAAGCCTTCAATTCCTTCTTCAGTTCATTCAAGAATCGCCAATCACTTCCTTGCGCGATCAGTTTGTTCGGATGAGTTTTAATCATGCCGACCTCATGCAAACGCAGCGCGTGAAAGCGCAACGTGTCTTCCGGATTTGCTTCGCGCCAGCGCGCGTACGGCAAACTCTTGATCACTTCGAGCCCGATTTCATAACGCGGTTCAAAACCTTTTTCAACGAGATAACGGGCAACGCGTTCCGGTTCCTTCGAGCATACATCGGCTGCTTTCAAATAAGCGCGTAGCGCGCGTTTGGTCGCAGCGGGATAGCGCGAAACAAAATCACGGTTTGCCGCTACCGCACAGCAAAAATACTGCGACCACGGGCGATCCTCCGTTGTATTAATAAGGACATGCCCAATCTTGCGCGCGCGTAGCTCCTGCGGCTGTGGCGCGAACCCCATAAATGCATCTACTTCGCGATCAATGAAGCGCTGCATCGCGTTGCCGGATTGGTCGTCCGGAACCCACTTCACGCTATTAGGATTGATCCCGACATAAGCCAGCATACTGGAAAGCAATATGTGATCGGAGCCACCTAACGCATCGTATACCGAGACACGCTTGCCCTTTAAGTCGCGCACGCTTTGGACATTTTCGTGGCCGAAAAGCTCGTAACAGCCGGCGTGAATACCGCCGAGAATCACGAATTTCGCGCCGCGATCAATCGCGTACACCATGGTTGGCGTTGCGTCCATCGTCATATCGGCCGCCCCGGAATCAACGCTGGCAAGCGCATTCGACGTCGGTAGTTTGACCCATTCGACCTGTGTGAAGCCTTCTAGATGTAGAAACTCTTCCGCCAAATACTGCGGCGCGATGCACACGGCAATGTCGTGCGCTAGTCGAATTCTTTTGACTTCAGGCGGCGGCTCAGCACAAATTGACCCGGCCGTGCCGAGTAAAGCTGCAGCACTCAGAGAAGCAGCACCGGTTAGAAAACGGCGGCGACCCGATTCTTCATAGTCCATTGCGCATCTCCTTAACTACCGCCGTAGCGGAACTTGTAGAGTGTATGCCCGACTAGCGCGAAATTGAACCCTACATTTGTAGTACTACATTTGTAGGGTTGCGGCACCGTCTTAAGCGCGAAACAATGCGTTTCGTGTACCGAGTTCGATCCGTACAACCTCACCACGACCAACGGAGGGATCACCATGTGGAAGCGCAAACTATTCGTCACAGTATTAATCGGTGCCGGTCTCATCGGCGCAATGGCTTTCGATGAGTACCAGACGGTGCAAAATGCCAAGGCAAATCTTTTGCTGACGACTATCGGGGTACCGTATTGTGCGCCGCAGCAAATCAGGCCGCAATTCAAGACTTTCTTTCGACTGGCAATGGCGCAGCAAGAGGGCGCGAACAAGGTGACGAAGACCGAGATCGGCCCGTTCAGCAATGCAATTCCGGATGCCGAGTCGATCGCGCATGCCGACGCCAATCCGGCGCTTGCAGATGATTTGGGCACCATGCACTATCCAATCACGACGGCCAGTCAGCAGGCGCAACAATTTTTCGATCAGGGATTGCGCCTGGCTTATGCCTTCAACCACCTCGAAGCAGTGCGTTCGTTTCGCAAGGCGCGCACGCTCGATCCCGATTGCGCCATGTGCTATTGGGGCGAAGCACTGGTGCTCGGACCGAACATCAATGCGGGGATGGACGCTGCGTCTGCCGGACCTGCGTTC
>JANOLP010000251.1:0-11359 GCA_031419835.1 Pseudomonadota bacterium
ATCATGCCTTTAGCGCGAATTGTGCCAGATTCATCGATCAGTACCGCGTAAGGCAAGCGACTGACGCGATAGGTCATGCCTAAATCGGACGATAACACGTAGGGAAATTCGGTCAGCTTGGCGTCACGATAGAACGCCAAATGTTGCGTCGCTTCGCCATCGCTCGCGAGGACAACTTGCAGCCATTCGCGCTCGGCCTGCGAAGCCGATTTTAAAATTGGCAACAGTTTTTTGCATACCGGGCAGGTGGGCGAAAGAAAGAATAACAATTGGCTGAGAGGACGCTGCCCGCCGATCGGAATCACCGCGCCGCTTAATGCCGGCAATTCGAATTTCGGCGCGGCCTCGCCGAGCTTTGGGCCTGCGTCCGTAATCAGCGCCCCCATGGGCGCGACCCGTTCGTAAAGTATTCCGACTTGGCGCGCCAACGCCCACAGCGCAACGATCACGCCGAGGAGCAATAACCAAAGAATCGCATTGGAAATCATCAGGCTGGTCATGCGCCCACCTTGTGAGCCTGCGCTTTAAGTTGGGCGATGCGGCCGAACTGTCGCAAAAGTTCATCGAACATCAAATAGCTTCCGTATAGCGCCAACACACCGACAATTAGGGTGATCGCATCCAGCCACTCGTACGGGCGGTCCACACTCGGCACGGCCATTGCCAAGGCGAGCAAAACTAAGACAAGATTTCTGATCACCAATCCCCACGAAAGCAAATGCACATCGCCACCGCAGCCACAATCGATTTGATTACGGCCGCGCGCTAAGTTGATCGCAATTGCAAGGCCATATATCCCGACAAGAAATGCAAACGCGGTTAATCCGAGACTTCTCGTCGCGGGGATCAGCGACAAGATGCCGATTGCAATTTCGATTAGCGGTAATACCCGCGCAACCGGGTAGAGCAATCCACTTGGGACTAGTTGATAAGCGTCGAGCGCACCGATAAAGACCTCGCGCTCGGAAAACTTATGCCACGCCGCCGCAAACATCACCAGCGCAGCAAACCCTGCCACGGCGCTTGCCGCAACGGGGTCCGCCAAAAATGACAACCCATCCACTATTCCGCCTCAAGCTGCCCGGGAAATTCGCCGACTTGGGTTAGGCGAACTTTAGCCTTCGGCGAAATCTTGTCCCACACGACAACCGATGCCTTTATCGGATCAATGGCGAATAGGCGTTTGCCGTCAGAAGAAGGCTCCAACGCGATTGCGGAATTTCCCGGCAAACGAGCAACCCGCTTTTTCGATTGGGTATCGAATACCCAAATTTCGTTGGCGGGATTTTTGTGGCTGCCTTCTACGCCGCCCGAATGCATCGCCACGTACAGCCGATTGGTCCCCGGATGAACGGCCAGCGGCTGATATCCCCCAGGGCGCCAGGCCTTCTTTTGATCCGCCCTGCTTACCAGCGGCCACGTCCCTTCCAAAACCGCGGTATCACCACCGACATTCACCGTCGCAAGATTACCTTTGAAGCTGACGAAATGATACCGATCGCCGTCTTGCTCGCCCTGCATAAACCAGGCATCGTTATCCGGATCGAAAAATTTTCCACTCGCGGTACGCGACGCCTCTTTGCCGCCATCGTCAATGGTGACGGTCGTCACGTTTCCTTCACCGCACAATGAAGAAAAACGTTTTGGGTTGGATTGCGCGGGATAGATCGCCCAACAACCGGGCATGGAAATATCGCCGACATCTTTCTTTGCTTGCATATCGACGACGGTCACCGATGTCGCGGGTGTGGCATTCTGGACGAACAGCCAACGGCCATCGGCGGACAGGCGCAGCAGGCCCTCGTAGTTCAACGCGCTAGCGCGCTTCTCGGAAATCGGGATCTCGTATTTGAAACTTAACGTGTCGGCGTCCCACACCTCGACGACGTCGACGCGATCGCCGCGTTGCCCGCGAGAAAGGTAGCCGGTCGCAACAATGATTTCGCGCTTGTCGTTACTAAGAATAAATTGGCCGGTAAATCCAATACCGATCACGCCAAGATAATTGCCGTTTTCCGCGTCAACGACATGCAGTTTGCCGTCAGAGATATGGTTAATGGCAATATCGGCAACATAAATGCGTTGTTTCGCAGAAATCGGCGGCACCGTGCCAACGGTGTCGATCGGGACATCGGCCCAAGCCGACGTTGTGAAGGCCAATAAGCAGGTTGCGATGATGCCTTTTTTGACATGCATGACTTTCTCCTCCGATTCTTATCGCGGTCGGCGCTCGCGCCGGTTTTCAGTTGACTCAACTCTACTACAGTTGTGCGATTTAGTGAACTCAGTCAGTAATTGGATTGCACGGGCGAAGGAACTCTCGATAGAATGATGCGATGCAACGTAAATTCTTTCAAAATACCATTGCCATAGTCTACGACTTCGATGGCACGCTGTCACCGCAGCCGATGCAGGAATATACCGTATTGCCGAAAATTGGCATCGACAGTAAAACCTTTTGGAGTGGCGTGAACGAGGAAGCCCACAAAACCGGGTCGGATTCGATGCTGGTATATATGCGGTTGATGCTGCGCGAGGCGAATAAAAGGGAGGTCTCGATTAAACGCGAGGACTTTGCGAAACTCGCCCGCTCGATCGAATATTTTCCAGGCGTGGAGACTTGGTTTAGCCGAATTAACACCTACGTCAAACGCCGCGGTGCCGGCAAAGTAAAAGTGCAACACTACATTATTTCGGCCGGACAGAAAGAAATTCTCGACGGCGTGTCGATTCGTAAACACTTCAAGCAAATCTATGCTTCGGAGTATCATTTTGATCACAATGGTGTCGCGGATTTTCCGAAAGTGCTAATCAACGACACCACAAAAACACAGTTTTTATTTCGCGTGAATAAGGGCCGGGAAGTGCTGAACGAATCCATTAACGAACACATGCCGGAAAACGAGCGGCCGATCCCATTCACCAATATGATCTATATCGGCGATGGCATGAGCGATGTACCGTCGATGGCGCTGACGAAGAAAAATGGCGGTCACACGATTGCCGTACATGATCCGCAAAAAAAGAGCGGCCGCGATCAATGTATAAGCTTGATGAAAGCCAAGCGCGTCGACTTCATCGCGCCGGCCGATTATCGCAAAGACAGCAAGCTCACGACCCAAGTGGAATTGCTCTTGGACGCCGTGATAGCGAACATCGCCTACGACAAAGAAAAGTTCGCCTGCGCGCTCGAACATAAGCTGACGTTGTGACGGTGAAAGCCCATCTTTTTCGAGGGCTCAAATGCCTATCCCATGATAGGTTTCGTTCCGGGCCAGAGATCGCAGCCGCATTGGGAATATCGCGCGCGACCTTATCAAATAGTTTGAAGGACACCGAACAATTCGGCGTATCTATTTATAAGGTACAAGGCCGTGGTTACCGATTAGCGAAGCCATTGGACTGGCTCGCCTATCCGCAAATCGTCGACGCGCTCGGCCCCATGGCGAAATTCTTTAACGTAGAAGTCGTCGATCTTTCGCCTTCAACCAATTCCATACTGATGGATAAGGCGGCGCTGGGCGCGCCGAATGGAACGGTGTTGGCTGCGGAGTTTCAGAGCAACGGACGCGGCCGGCGTGGCAGAAGTTGGTTTGCGCCGCTGTGTGGCGGTGTTACGTTCTCGCTGTTGTGGCGATTCAACCAAGGCGCAGCACAATTGTCCTGTTTGAGTTTAGCTGTCGGCGTCGCGGTTGCGCGCACCTTGCGCGAACTAGGGCTTGAAGATGTGCAATTGAAATGGCCGAACGACATCTTGTATCGATTCCACAAACTCGGCGGCATTTTGATCGAGCTCTCCGGCGATGTGCTTGGGCCAACGTATGCCGTAATTGGCATCGGTATTAATATGCGGTTGGACGAATCATCACTCGAAAAAATTAATCAAGCCACGACCGATCTCGCAAGCTTGATGGAAACTCCACCATCGCGCAGTGTCGTGCTGGGAAAATTGTTAGCACAATTGGGCAACGTCTTGCCGCAGTTTGAAACTGAAGGGTTTGCGCCGCTTCGCGATGAATGGCACCAACTTCATGCCTATCAAAATCGACCGGTGCGAATGTTGCTACCGCGAAACACGATCGAGGAAGGTGTGGTCACGGGTGTCGCCAGCGATGGTAGTTTGCTCCTGGAACGACCAAGCGGATTAACCCGCTATACCGTCGGCGAAATCAGTTTGACCGCCGTGCCATGATTCTTGCAATTGATGCTGGAAATAGCCGCGTCAAGTGGGGTTGCTATGAAAATGGCACCTGGTCGACTATGGGTGCGGTTGCCCACGCTCAGATTGACTCAATGGCAACGGCGCTGCAGGGCACGGTGGAGCCGCAAAAAATCATGATTTCGAATGTCGCGGGTCCACAAATACAACAAGCGATATCCGCCGCGCTCGAACAATTTAACACCTCTCCTCACTGGCTAAAGCCCACGACAATTTGTTGTGGCGTGACGAATGGTTACGAAGATCCGAGTCGGCTTGGCAGCGATCGATGGGCGGCCCTAATTGGCGCCCGTCGCGAGAAGTCGGGGCCATTGCTCGTCGTCAACGCCGGAACCGCATTAACGATTGATGCAATGACTGCCGCCGGAGAATTTCTCGGCGGCCTGATCGTGCCCGGCGCGCGCCTGATGATGCGCTCGCTAACGACCGGTACGGCCCAAGCCCACGCCACTGACGGTGAATTCAGTCAATTTCCCACCAACACGACGGATGCCATATATTCCGGCGCGTTGAACGCGGCGCTTGGCGCAATTTCGCGTATGCGTGAAGCACTTGCCGCACACACGGGATCATCGCCGACCTGCGTGATTAGCGGTGGCGCGGCGGCCGCAATGATTCCGCATTTATTATCATCACCAACGCGCGAAGTATCACACTTGGTATTGCTAGGATTGGCGATAATTTCGGAGGCAGCCGATTGAGAATTTTATGTTTCATGTCGTTGTTGGCCAACCTCATGCTATTCGTTTTGGCGAATTGGTTCGCACCAGCGACACCTGGCCAAATTCGCGAAGAATTTAATGCCGAGAAAATTAGACTTTTAGCGCCGGCCGGTCTGCTGCAACCAAATCCGGTTAGCGCTGACCAACCGTCAAACTAAACGCTTGACATCCGATAAAGCTCGAATTTATTTTGAGTGTGCGGCGAGACGAAATCGGCATGAATCAAAGCATCCCTCATTTAATTCCCTACGACGACCGGCATTAATTTCGTGCTTTTCTCTATGCGCCCGGCAGCGTCTCGCGCCGCGCCCGTTGAGCCATAAGGCCCGCTGCGAACGCGATACAACCCTTCGGAGAACCATATCTGAAGCGCGTCTCCAGCCGATGTCAGTTGATTTCGAATTTTTTTCACAAACCCGTCGGCACTCGCCCGGCTTTTAAACGCCCCCAATTGTAAATAGGTCTTGCCGCTCGCGGCAGCAGCAGTCGGCGTGGTGGCGAGAGCCTCAACCTCCACTTCGGCACTTCCCTGAAACACATATCCCAACTTGTAGGCAGCGACATATGACAAATCGATTAAACGATCGCGTTTAAACGGGCCACGATCATTAATTCGAACAATCACAGATTTTTTGTTTTCCAAATTAGTCACCCGCGCAAAGCTCGGGATCGGCAAATTCGGATGTGCCGCCGTCATTTGATACATGTCGTAAATTTCGCCGGACGCTGTCGGCTTGCCGTGATAGCGTTTCCCATACCAAGATGCGACGCCTCGCAAGCGATAATCGCGAGCGTCGACATTGGGCACGAATCGTTGGCCCAAGGCGGTATAGGGTTGATTGGCGTAGGGATGCAATTTTTCTGCCCGAGGTACAGCGTCGGGTACCTGATCTAAGTTGCGAGGTGGATTTTCGTCCGGGCCATCGTCCAAATAATAGCTGCCTTTGTTGCTCGTTTGCTCCGGCAGAACGGCTTTCGGCTCCCTAGGAATCACGGGCGACGGCGGTTTGATGAATGGTGGGACCGAACTTTGCGGTTGCGGCGACGTCGCACAGCCGACGATCGTGACAGCGATAAATATGATGAAAAATAGTTGGCGCAAGATCATGTTGGAACCAGTTTCTTTTGACTTTGAATTCCCATCAGTATACCGAGACTGATCAGGATTGTGACAAGCGCCGTGCCGCCATAGCTCACAAAGGGCAAGGGCACACCAACTACCGGCAAGATACCGCTTACCATGCCCATGTTTACAAATGCGTAGGTAAACAATGTAAGGGTCAACGCGCCGGCAACCAAACGCCCAAACAAATTGCCTGCGCCGTAAGCAATCATCATACCGCGTACGATTAACGCGAAATAAAGTATCAGCAATATCAAATTTCCGACCAAACCGAACTCTTCACCATACACAGCGAAGATGAAATCCGTCGTGCGTTCTGGCAAAAAATCGAGATGGGTCTGCGTGCCATTCATCCAGCCTTTGCCGCTAAGGCCGCCCGATCCCAACGCGATGGTTGATTGGATAGTGTGATAGCCGGCACCTAACGGATCTTGCGCCGGATCCAAGAGAGTGAGAATTCGCTGCCGCTGATAATCGTGCATCACAGACCATGCCAGCGGCAGGCTCGCGCCGACCAGCACACCTAGACCCAGCAACAACCGCAAGCTAAGCCCAGCTAAAAACAAAACGTAAAAGCCCGATGCGGCAATCAGCAATGCCGTGCCTAAATCCGGCTGCTTGACGATCAACAATACCGGCACGGCGAGAATCACTGCCGCGATCAGAAAATCCCAAAATCGCAAACTGGATTCGCGCCGATGGAAATACCATGCAAGCATTAACGGCATTGCGATCTTCATCAACTCGGAGGGTTGAATCCGGCCTACGCCAATGTGTAACCAACGCCTCGCACCATGGCTCACTTCGCCAAACAATGCGACACCGAGAAGCAACAATATGCCGATCACGTATATCGGCGCGGCGACTTGCAACAGATATTGCGTCGGGATCAGTGCGATGATCCACATCGCGATTATTGCGACGGCAAGATTGCGCAATTGATCGATGACCTTATCGGCATCCTCACCCGCGGCGCTATATAACACCATCAACCCGCAACCGAGCAGCAACAGCATCGGCACCATAATTGCCATATCCAGCGGCGCAAATAAGCGTTCTAGTAAGCGCCTAATCATGCTCTTCTTCCACCTTCGCTTCTTCGATCTGCGCTGCAGGAATTTTTCCGAGCAAATGGTAATCGAGCACCTGCCGCGCAATGGGCGCTGCGGTAGAACCACCATGCCCACCGTTCTCAACAATCATGCCGATTGCGATAGTTGGATCGTTCGCCGGCGCATACGCGATAAACAGTGCGTGATCGCGATAGCGCTCCTCGACCGTTTTTTCGTTGTACTTCTCACCTTGCTTCATACTTTTCACTTGCGCCGTGCCGGTTTTGCCGCCAAAGGCGTAGGGCGCGCCGGCGGCCGCTCGCGCTGCAGTACCGCCGGGTTGCGTAACAGCGACCATCGCATCGCGCACCAAGGCTAAATCTTCCGCTTTAAAAGGAAATGGCTGCTCTTTGGGGAAATCGATGGATTTGATTTCGCCGGTTTGGCTGTTCTGAATCGCTTTTACAAAGTGTGGACGGATGGATATGCCATTGCCCGCGATGATGGCCGTGGCATGCGCGAGTTGCATCGGCGTAACCAGCGTATATCCTTGTCCAATGCCAGAAATAACCGTTTCGCCAGGGTACCAAACCTGCTTGAAGCGCCGCTTTTTCCACTCCTTTGACGGGAGATTTCCTGAAACTTCATCTTTCACATCGATACCCGTTAACTGCCCAAACCCAAACTTGGACAAAAACTCGTGCATTCGATCGATGCCTAATTCGTTCGCAAGTCCGTAGTAATAGGTATCGCAAGAAATAACAACGGATTTCTTTAGATCAACCGCGCCATGGCCACCGGATTTCCAACATCGATATTGATGCGATGATCCCGAAAGCGTGAAATAGCCCGGGTCAAAAATCGTTGTTGCAGGCGAGCGCTTCCCGTAGTAAAGCCCTGCCAGCGCCATGAACGGCTTGATTGTCGAGCCCGGCGGATAGACACCGCGCAACGCGCGATTATTCAGCGGCTTATCCACAGAATTGTTGTACGCGTCCCAATGTACCTGATCAATGCCATCGACAAAATAGTTCGGGTCAAAACCAGGTTGACTTACTGATGCCAACACATCGCCCGTTTTAGGATCGATCGCAACTAATGCGCCACGGTATTGGCCAAATGCTTTTTCGGCGATTTGCTGGAGCTTAAGGTCCAAACTCAAAATCAGGTTGTTCCCTGCAACGGGTTCTTCGCGGCTCAATGACCGAATAGCGCGTCCGCCGGCATCAATTTCCACCTGCTCGAATCCTGTGCGCCCATGAAGTTCGTCTTCGAAACTCTCCTCAAGCCCGATTTTGCCAAGGTGATTGGAGCCGCGATAGTTTGGCAATTTCTCATCGGCTTCGAGTTTTTCGAGATCTTTGTCGTTAATCCTACCGATGTAACCCACCACGTGAGACGCCGATACACCCTGCGGATAGTTGCGGAATAGACGAGCATTGATATCGACACCCGGAAAGCGAAATCGATTGGCGGCAAACCGCGCGACTTCCACCTCAGTTAACCGACTTTTTATCGGTAAGATTTCGAATCGGTGACTATCTTCTCGCAACTTCTTGAAGCGCTTTCGGTCACGTGGCGTTATGTCGACGATTGCGGACAAACGGTCAATGGTTTCATCTAAGTCGTCAACTTTGCTCGGGTTGATTTCCAAGGTGTATGCCGAAAAATTATTCGCCATGACCAATCCCGCACGATCAAGTATCAGGCCGCGGTTTGGAACAACCGGCACAATCGACATGCGATTGTTTTCGGCTAACGTGTGGAAATGATCGTGCTGAATGACTTGGAGAAAATAAAAACGCGAAGCCAAAATTCCCAGCATCACCAAGATAACGATGATACAAAACCAAATCCGCAGACGAAAATTACTAAGCTGAACCTGCTGATCGGAAAACGCAGTGCCTGCCATTAGTCGTTTCGCGCACGGGCCGCCAACACCTGCGGATATTCAAGAGAAAAAGTGATGACCGGCCACAGCAGCGCGCCGAAGAAACTGGCGACGAAGTAGCCCCAACCGGGAAAAGTCGACGGCAAAAATAAGTGCGTTAGCGCGACCAACAATTGGCTCACCAGCAATAGCGCCAAAATATGCAACGCCTGCTGCCAGAGCTTGAATTTAAGAATTCTCAGCCGTAAAACCAACACCAGAAAGACCGCCAACGTATAAGCAATCGCGTGCTGGCCCAAAATATTGCCGTCGGAAACATCAACCAATAAACCCATGACAAACGCAATCGCGAATCCAACCCGATTGGGCTGATGAATACTCCAATACAAAACCACAAGCAATGGCAGCTCAACGCGCAGAAATAGCAACGCCCCACTGGTCGGCAAAAGATAGAGCAAAAACGCAATAATCAGCGAAATGAAAATGAATCGCGCAGAAGGCGGTTCGTGAAGTACGTCTTTCGGATCGGCGAGTATGCTCACGGTTTGGCCCGCGACGGGGTGGATTTTCCTGCTTTGCCGGTGGCCGACTTGGTAGGTTCCGGTTCGATTTGCGGTTTAGCGCCAGCGGTGAGATTCGTCAAGACCAACACGTGACGATCGCGGTCAATTCCGGCTAAGGGTGTGCAAGTTATTTTCGCAAATGCATGAATTGCATTACGCTCGATGTTGGTCACTTTGGCCACCGACAAGCCAGCAGGATAGGTACCGTCTATGCCGGAAGTAACCAGGATATCGCCATTTTGCACATCGGTGTTGAGGGGGATAAACGGCAGATCAAGCGTTCCATCGCGACCATTGCCAAACACCACCGCACGTAAACTGTTTCGCCGTATCATCACGGGAACAGCCTGATTCTTGTCCGTCAGCAAGGTCACTTCGCTGGTGAGCGGGAAAACGGCAGTGACCTGACCTAACACCCCGTCCGCACTAATGACGGCCTCGCCAAGCAGTACATTTTCGTTAACCCCTTTATCGACGATGACTTTTCGCCGAAATGGATTGCGTCCGCTATGCAAAATTTCGGCGAGTGTGCTGCGCTCCGTCATCGCGTCGCGTGCACCAAGCAGCTTGCGCAAGCTAGTTAGTTCGCCCTCGATCAAGCTCAGACGCTGTATGTCTTCGGACTTTTTTAACAGTGTTTGCTTAAGCTCGGTATTCTCACGTTGCAGTTTATTTTGGGTGACGAAAAAATTACCGATTCGCCCGACAATGTCACCCGGCGCTAACGCGGCTTGTTGCAAGGGATAGGTAATGGTAGCGACCGCTGAGCGCACCATATCCAAGGTATGGAAGCGCGCATCGGCAACCATGATCGCCAAGGCGAGCACCGAAAAAAACAATAAACGAACAAAAGGGGAAGGACCGCGATAAAAGAACTCAGGCTGCTGGGTGACCATACAAAACGGCGGCAGCGCCGAAAAAATTCGCCATCAAACTACTCAACTAAGCGCAATGGAACGATCAGTCATTGGTGAAAACGTTGCCCAACTTGTCCATTTCCTCAAGTGCGCGCCCGGAACCGCGTACTACGCAGGTCAGCGGATCGTCGGCAACAATGACCGGCAGCCCAGTTTCCTCGACGAGCAAGCGATCAAGATCGCGTAACAGCGCACCGCCGCCAGTCAACACCATGCCTTTTTCCGCAATGTCTGCGCCCAATTCCGGCGGCGTCTGCTCAAGCGCTTGCTTGACCGCGCCAACGATATTGTTGAGCGGATCAGTGAGCGCTTCGAGAATCTCGTTTGAGGAAATCGTGAAACTGCGCGGAATGCCCTCGGCCAAGTTGCGGCCTTTCACTTCCATTTCTTTCACTTCCGAGCCAGGGAATGCCGAACCGATTTCTTTTTTGATTTGTTCCGCGGTTGCCTCGCCGATCAACATGCCATAGTTACGGCGGATGTAATTGATGATCGCCTCGTCAAACTTATCGCCGCCAACCCGCACGCTCGACGCGTAAACAATGCCACCAAGAGAAATGACGCCAACTTCCGTCGTACCACCGCCGATGTCGACTACCATCGAGCCGGTCGCTTCTTCAATCGGCAGATCGGCACCGATCGCGGCAGCCATCGGCTCTTCGATCAGTTCCACGCGGCGCGCACCGGCTGCATAAGCCGCTTCGCGTATCGCACGGCGTTCAACTTGGGTGGAGCCGCAGGGCACGCAGATTACAATGCGCGGGCTGGGGGTAAACATGCTGGATTTGTGCACACGACGGATAAACTGTTTGAGCATCTGTTCCGTGACGGTGAAGTCGGCAATCACGCCGTCTTTCATCGGGCGGATCACG
>JANOLP010000252.1:0-8552 GCA_031419835.1 Pseudomonadota bacterium
CAATACCGCACAATCGAGAATCGCGCTTTCAGTTAATGCCATGACACAAAATTTACTGTCCACGAAAAATCTCCCGGTCCGAGAACGGCTGATCTTTGCCCTTGACGTACCCAGCCGTAGTGAGGCGGAGAAAATAGTAGATGAACTTGGCGAGTCTGTTATTTTCTATAAGCTTGGCCTCGAGTTGTTTATGGCGGGCGGGTACTTTGAGCTTGTGGATTGGTTGATCGCCCGCGGGAAAAAAGTATTCGTTGATCTAAAGTTTTTTGACGTTCCGGAAACGGTACGTTCCGCCGTACGCCAGCTTAAAACTCGTCAGGTTTCATTCGCGACGGTACACGGAAACGACGCTATTCTTAGCGCTGCGGCGAGCGAGAAGGGCGAACTGAAAATTCTGGCAGTGACAGTGCTCACCAGTCTGGATCGTGCAGATCTGGAGGCGCTTGGTTTTAAGTGCGACGTTAAGGATTTAGTTCTTTCCAGGGCAAAACGAGCGCTTCAAATAGGGTGTGATGGCGTAATCTCATCCGGGCTTGAAGCGGCAAAGTTAAGAGCCGACCTGGGCGATAATTTTCTCATTGTCACGCCAGGAATCCGACCGGTGGACAACGACGTGATCGACGATCAGAAACGCATCGTCACGGTCGAAAACGCCTTTCGAAACGGCGCCGATTACATTGTCGTGGGCCGTCCGATCAAGAACGCACCGGATCGCCGCGCCGCGGCGGAAGATATCCAGCGCCGCATCAGTGCATTGTTTCAATAGACGAGGCAGTAGCCACATTTGCTAACGTCGTTTGCGAGCCAGCCCCTCGCATGCGCGCGGTTCATTGTAAGCGTAGTGGCCTGGAAGCCGCATGGATATTGCCTTCCAGGGCGTCTGTTTCGCAATGAAGACGGCGGGCGTTTTTTAAGCTAGAGCCGCAATCCGCTTTCTTCCAAAACATCCCGCAACATCCCAATCCGATCGGTACCCCAAAATACTTCGTCGCGAAAAATAAAGCTGGGCACGCCGAACACGTTGCGCGCTTCGGCGTTCGCGCTAATTTTCCGCTCAAGTGTTTTACCTTCGTTCGCCAGAAAATCGTCGAAGCCATTCAGCGGCGCGCCAGCATTTTTGAGAGCGCGTTTGACGACCGCTACATCTTCGATATCGAACTCGCGATTCCAAAACGGCGGTAACACGTCGTCATGAAACTTGCGGAACACGTTGTGGTGTTGCGCCCACAACATGGCGATATGCACGAGCGTTGGATCGTAAATTTTTACCGTACCGCGAATGGTTAGGCCTTTGCGCTGGGCTAGACGCCGACAATCCATGTAGAGATATTTGACCTTCATCACCTCGCGCGCTGGACGTTGCTCCGGCTGGCCGCCGTAGGCGTTGGTAAGGTCGGTGTAGAAAGGAAACCACTCGAGCTTGATGTCGAAATCTTGCTCGAGTTGGTAGGCTTCGTCTTTCGCTAAATAGGAATAGGGGCTGCGGTAGTCGATGTAAAGCGAGACGACTTCAGCCATATTACTTTGCCGGTTCGGCAGCGGCGGTGGGTGCGTCTTTACATTCGGGCGGGATTTCCGATTCGACAATGCGGCGGCTGGTGGAATAACGTACGCCGCGAATCATGATGTCTTTGCCGGTGGTTTCGTTGTGTGCTTTGCGCATGTATTTGAGGGAGTCGAAATCGCCGTCGACTTTGTCGCCGATCGATACTGCATTCGGGCTAAACAAAGTGATGAGGCCGAATTCGTCGGGCTTTTGCACGGTGGCGATGTTGCAGGTGACGTTGATGCCGACAATTGTTGCGGGACCGGCCCAAGCGGCAGATGCGGCAACGCAAAGGCCAAGCACAGCAAATTTAGAAAAGGTTTTTTTGTTCATGACGCGTAGTCTCCAAAGGATCGTGGGAATTTTATAGTTTAAGGTCGGGCGCACCAGGCGCTAGCTCAGCGCTTTGCTCGCCTTTGTCGTTGGTCAATTGCAGAGATAGGTTTTTGATGTCGGGTAATTCCTGAAAAACTTTTACGCTCAAACTGTCGGGCTTGGCGCTGCATTCGTAACGGTAGGCCGCCTGAATATTGCCGAAATCGCCGGCGCGCTTGACAGGTTTGCCTTCGCGATCGACGGCGAAGGCCGAACCGCTCGCAAATTTGCAACCGCTTTTCTCGGGGAACGCGAATAATTTTTCGCCTTCCTTCAAACGCTTTAATACTTCTTCCGGCGGCAGGCCCGGCTTGTCTGGATTCGCCACCGCCATCGGCAAACGCAAGCGCGCGGTGACGGCGTTGGCTTCGACGTCGATGAGCAATTTACCGTTGACGTATTCGGGCAAGGCTGAGCCGTCGGCGAATACAAGGGTTGGAAGCAGGGCGGCAATTGCCGCTACTTTCCAAAAAGAATCGAGGATGTTCTTTTGATTTGACATACTTTACGTTCTCCAAAATCAATTCATTAAGCTTTTTTAAAATTGATACGTTTCGTTTCTAACAGCACCCTCCCCCTCACCCTAGCCCTCTCCTCGTAACCGGGGCGAGGGGAGAGCGTGAGGGCGTGGCTTCGATAGGTTACCTATTCGTTAATAATTTTCTCGAAGACAATACGCGAAGATCCAGTATCCATGCGCCTTTCAAAGCATCGGTTAACGCGGCAAAGCGGAATGACCCATCAAAAACTCATCAACCGCGCGCGCACATTGGCGGCCTTCGCGAATCGCCCACACCACCAGCGATTGGCCGCGACGCATGTCGCCCGCCGCAAAAACTTTGTCGGCCGATGTCTTGTAGCAACCTTCGCCATCGGTCGTCGCTTTCGCGTTATTGCGCGCATCTTTTTCGACGCCGAACGCTTCCAATACTTTTTGTACTGGGCTGACGAAGCCCATCGCCAGCAACACTAAGTCAGCTTTCATTTCGAATTCGCTGCCCGGCACTTCCTGCATTTTGCCGTCCTTCCACTCAACGCGGCAGGCGATAAGCTTGTTGACTTTGCCGTTCTCGCCTTCGAAGCGCTTGGTGGCGACGGACCAATCGCGCTCGCAACCTTCTTCGTGGGAACTTGATGTGCGCAAACGCACCGGCCAATAAGGCCACACCGGATTGACTTCGGGATCGGGCGGCGTCGGCAACAATTCAAACTGCGCGATGGATTTCGCGCCATGGCGATTCGAGGTGCCGACGCAGTCGGAGCCGGTATCGCCGCCGCCGATGACAACGACGTGTTTGTCGGTCGCGAATAAATCGGGAATGCTTTTGTCGCCGGCGACGCGTTTATTTTGCAGCGGCAGAAAATCCATTGCGAAATGAACGCCATCGAGATCGCGACCGGGCACCGGCAAATCGCGCGGCTGCTCGGCACCGCCGGACAAGATCACCGCGTCAAATTTATCCAACACATCTTTGGCGGGCACATTGCCGCCGATATTTTGATTGACGCGAAACTCTACGCCCTCGGCGGCCATTTGTTCGACGCGGCGATCAATCAATCCCTTTTCCATTTTGAAATCGGGGATGCCGTAGCGCAATAAACCGCCGATGCGATCGCTCTTTTCGAACAGCACGACATCGTGTCCGACCCGCGCTAGTTGCTGCGCGGCGGCCATTCCTGCCGGGCCGGAGCCGACGACCGCGACTTTTTTGCCGGTATTATGTTTAGCCGACAACGGCACGACCCAGCCCTGCTCCCAGCCCTTATCGATGATCGCGTGTTCGATGGACTTGATGCCGACTGGATCGTCGTTGATGCGCAGCGTGCAGGCTTCCTCACACGGCGCGGGACAAACGCGGCCGGTGAATTCGGGAAAATTGTTGGTCGAATGCAACGTGTCGAGCGCGTTTTTCCAATCCTTGCGGAACACCAAATCATTCCAATCGGGAATGATGTTGTTCACCGGGCAACCGCTCATGCAAAACGGAATGCCGCAATCCATGCAGCGCGCGCCCTGGGTGCTAGCCTCGTCGTCCGTCAAATGCATGACGAATTCGCGGTAATGTTTTTTGCGCGCTTGCGGCGCCTCGTAGGGTTCCGCGAGACGCTCAAATTCCATGAATCCTGTTACTTTACCCATACCTGCCTACACGATGAAAGCCCCAGGACCAGCCTGGGGCTCAAGAGTTAATCCCAAAAATTAAGCCGCGAGCTTGTTATTTTTCGCCGCAAGTTCCGTCAAAGCGCGCTTGTATTCGATCGGGAAGACCTTCACAAATTTCGCGCGCCACGCCGGCCAGTCTGCAAGAATTTGTTTCGCGCGCTCGCTGTGCGTCAGTTGCGCGTGCTGCTCGATCATGGCTTTGAGCAAGGCTTCGTCCGATTCGCCGCGATGCCAAATGTCGCGCGCAAGCTTACCTTCTTGCTCGTGGCTCGAAAGCACCGGCTCGACGGTGACCATCGCCGGATTGACGCGCTGCTTAAATTGGCCATCTTCATCCAGCACATAAGCGATACCGCCGGACATGCCTGCGGCGAAGTTGCGCCCCGTGCCGCCGAGCACGACGACCGTGCCGCCGGTCATATATTCGCAGCCGTGATCGCCGACACCTTCGACGATCGCCATCGCGCCGGAGTTACGCACCGCAAAGCGCTCACCGGCGACGCCGCAGAAAAACGCGTCTCCGCAAATTGCACCGTACAAAACGGTGTTGCCGATGATGATGTTTTCGAGTGGATTACCGCGGAACGCCGGGCTCGGCCGGACGATGATGCGGCCACCGGAAAGCCCTTTGCCGACGTAATCGTTGCCGTCACCCTCGAGTTCCAGAGTGATGCCCTTCGCTAAGAATGCGCCGAAGCTCTGCCCCGCCGTGCCTTTGAAATTAACGTGAATCGTCTCATCCGGCAAGCCGGTGTGGCCATAACGGCGCGCAACTTCGTGCGACAACAAGGTGCCGACGGTGCGGTTGACGTTGCTGACCGGCGAATCGATCGTGACGCGCTGTTTTTTCTCCAGCGCCGACTGTGCTTGCGCAATAAGTTTGTGGTCAAGGGCTTTTTCTAAACCGTGATCTTGATTTTCGCGACGGCGCCGCGCGATTTCTGCTGGCACGTCAGGCATGTGGAAGATGCGTGAGAAATCGAGACCCTTGGCTTTCCAATGCTCAATGCCTTTGCGCGTGTCCAGCAAGTCGCTACGGCCGATGAGTTCATCGAATTGGCGAATACCCATCTGCGCCATGATTTCGCGTGCTTCTTCGGCGATAAAGAAGAAGAAATTCACAACGTGTTCGGGCTTACCTTGGAATTTCTTGCGCAATTCGGGATCTTGCGTCGCAACGCCGACCGGGCAAGTGTTGAGATGGCACTTGCGCATCATGATGCAACCCGTGACGACGAGCGGCGCGGTGGCAAAGCCGAATTCGTCCGCGCCCAACAGCGCGCCGATGATCACGTCGCGGCCGGTTTTCATTTGGCCGTCGACTTGCACGGCGATGCGGCCGCGCAAGTGATTGAGCACTAAGGTCTGTTGCGTTTCGGCCAGGCCCAATTCCCACGGCGTCCCGGCATGTTTGATCGACGACCAGGGCGATGCGCCTGTGCCGCCATCGTGGCCGGCGATGGTGACGTGATCGGACTTGGCTTTCGATACGCCTGCAGCGACGGTGCCGACGCCCACTTCCGAAACGAGCTTGACGCTGATCGAGGCTTTCGGGTTGGCGTTTTTCAGATCGTGAATCAATTGCGCCAAATCTTCTATCGAGTAAATGTCGTGGTGCGGCGGCGGCGAAATGAGGCCGACGCCGGGCACGGAGAAACGCAATTGCGCGATATATTCCGACACCTTGTGGCCGGGTAATTGGCCGCCCTCGCCGGGCTTCGCGCCCTGCGCCATTTTGATTTGGATCTGGTCGGCGCTGGCCAAATATTCTGCCGTGACGCCGAAGCGGCCCGACGCGACCTGCTTAATTTTTGAGCGCAGCGAATCGCCTTCTTTCAGCTCGATATTTTTCGCGACACGGTCTTTACCGATGCGCGACTGCAGCGATTCTCCGGCGCGAATCAGCTCGTAACGTCGTGCGTCTTCGCCGCCTTCGCCGGTGTTGGATTTGCCGCCGATGCGGTTCATCGCAACCGCAAGTGTCGTGTGCGCTTCCGTCGAAATCGAGCCGAGCGACATCGCGCCGGTGGCAAAACGTTTGACGATTTCTTTCGCCGGTTCGACTTCGTCAATCGGAATCGGCGCGCCAGCGGATTTAATGTCGAAAAGGCCGCGGAAGGTCATGTGGCGCTGCGACTGATCATTGATGATCGTCGCGTATTCTTTGTACGTCGCGTAGCTGTTTTGTTTGGTCGAATGCTGCAGCTTGGCAATGGAATCCGGCGTCCACATATGCTCTTCGCCGCGCACGCGGAACGCATAATCGCCGCCGGCATCGAGCGCAGTCGTAAGCACCGGATCGTTACTGTAGGCGAGGCTGTGCACGCGCACCGCTTCCTCAGAAACTTGCTCGATGCCGATGCCTTCGATGTTGCTCGCGGTGCCGGTAAAATATTTAGCGATGAACGGGCTGTTCAAGCCGATCGCTTCAAAAATCTGCGCGCCGCAATAGGATTGATAGGTCGAAATGCCCATTTTCGACATGACTTTGTACAAACCCTTGCCGATCGCTTTGATGAATTTTTTCGCGCCGTCTTTTTTGCCTTCGGCCATTGCTTCGACCGTATCGAATGCGAGCCATGGGCAAATCGCTTCGGCACCGTAACCGGCGAGCAAGGCAAAATGGTGCACCTCACGCGCGGAGCCGGTGTCGACTACGAGGCCGGCGCTGGTTCGCAAACCGGCGCGAACTAAATGATGATGCACCCCGGCGCAGGCAAGCAACGCCGGAATCGGAATGCTCTTGCCGCTGACGCTGCGATCGCTCAAGATCAGTACATTGAAGCCGTCCTTCACGGCTTGTTCCGCGCTAGCGCAGAGTTTGGCGATGGCGGATTCCATGCCCGCCGCGCCGTTGCTCGCCGGATAGCAAATATCCAGAACCAACGAGCGGAAACGATTTTGTGTGGCCTTATCGATCTGTTTTAATTTTTCCAGATCGGCCAAATCCAACACCGGCTGGCTGACTTCCAAGCGCAGCGGTGGATCGGTTTCATCGATGCCGAGCAGGTTTGGCTTCGGCCCGATGAAGGACACCAACGACATCACGATTTCTTCGCGGATCGGATCGATCGGCGGGTTCGTCACCTGCGCGAACAACTGCTTGAAGTAGTTGTACAGCGGCTTGAGCTTGTTCGACAGCACCGGCAACGCGGTGTCGTTACCCATGGATCCCGTGGATTCCTCGCCGGCCGTGGCCATGGGCTGAAGAATAAATTTGATGTCTTCTTGGGTGTAACCGAAGGCTTGTTGCTGATCTAGCAATGCCTCGGAGGCCCGCGCCGATACTGGGCCTGCGGGCAGGTCATCGAGGAAATAACGGGACTTTTCGATCCATTCGCGATAAGGTTTCGCGTCGGCGAGCTGCGCTTTCAATTCGGCGTCATCAATGATGCGGCCTTTTTCAAGGTCGATCAGCAACATTTTGCCGGGCTGCAAGCGCCATTTCTTGATGATTTTTTCCTGCGTAATTTCGAGCACACCCATTTCCGAGGCCATCAACACCATGCCGTCGTCGGTCACCAGATAGCGCGCGGGGCGCAGGCCGTTGCGGTCAAGCGTGGCGCCGATTTGGCGCCCGTCGGTGAACGCCACTGCGGCCGGGCCGTCCCACGGCTCTTGCAGCGCGGCGTGATATTCGTAGAACGCGCGGCGGCTTTCATCCATCAACGGATTGTTGGCCCAGGCTTCAGGAATCAACATCATCATGGCGTGAGCGAGGGAATAGCCGCCCATCACCAATAACTCAAGCGCGTTATCGAAGCCGGCGGAATCGCTTTGCTCTTCGGGAATAAGCGGCCAAATCTTTTCGAGGTCATCGCCGAGGATCGACGAGCGAATCGCCGCGTGGCGCGCCGTCATCCAATTGACGTTGCCGCGCAAAGTGTTGATCTCGCCATTGTGCGCGATCATGCGGAACGGATGGGCCAGCTCCCAGCTTGGGAAGGTGTTCGTTGAGAAGCGCTGATGCACCAAAGCCAGACCGGAAGTGAGCGCCGGGTCTTGTAGATCGAGATAGTATTCACCTACCTGGCTCGCCAGTAACATGCCTTTGTAGACGATCGTGCGCGACGACATCGATGCGATGTAGAACATCTTGCCGTCCGCCAAACCGAGGCCGCGAATCTTGTGTTGAAGGCGTTTGTGTAGAATAAATAGCTTACGTTCGAAGGCATCTTGATCTTTACAGTCGGCACCGCGCCCTACAAAAAGTTGCTGGACCACCGGCTCGCACGCTTTCACGCCAACGCCTAAACCTGAGTTATCTACCGGCACATCGCGCCAACCGATGATGCTTTGGCCTTCTTCTTTTATAAAGTCAGTGATTACTTGCTCGCACTTTGAGCGGCTATCAGTCTGCCTAGGCAAAAACAGCATCGCCACGCCATAGTTGCCAACAACGGGCAAATCCGTGCCGATCTTCGCGACCTCGCGACGCAAAAAGGCATCTGGAATTTGCAGCAGGAT
>JANOLP010000253.1:0-15069 GCA_031419835.1 Pseudomonadota bacterium
CGGTTTGACGGGAATTTTCACCGGCGCAATCTCGGCGTGCGCGGCCTGGCTCTTCGGCAACTTGCCAGTTAATTTTTCCGCAATTGCTTCGGCTTCAGCGCGCGAAATATCGCCGATCAGCGCGACCACCGCGTTATCGACGGTGTAGTGAGCGCGATAAAACGCGACGACATCGTCACGGGTAATCGGCTTAATGGTGGCTTCGGTGGGCTTTTGTGCGTAGGGGTGATCTTGATACAGCGCCTTGAAAAATTGCCGTTCGGCGACGCTATCGGCATCCGATGTCGATTGCCTTAAGGCCGAAACCAGTTGCGCTTTTTCGCGCTCTAAAATTTCTGCGGGATAGGCCGGCTCTTGCACGATCTTCGCCAACACCTCGATCGCTTCGCTGCGCTCAAGCTCGCTCGATAGCGTACGCACGCTCCAACCGGCGCGGTCCTGGTCGAAGCTGCTACCAACCAGCGCGCCGATATTGGCGATCCGCGTCGAGATGTCGTTCTCGCTCAAGCCGCCCGCGCCGTTGTTCATCAGCCCCGCTGCCATGCTCGCGGTGCCGGAGCGATCAGCGGCGTCGCGGCTCGAGCCTGCGGAAAACTCGATGCTGACATCGAGCATCGGCAAGCTGCGCGCTTCGACGAAATAAACGCGCGCGCCGCTGGGCGTGGTCCAATGTTGAATCGGCAAGCCGGCGTAGGCTTGAATGTTCGCCGCCAAAAAGAAGGCGCCGGCAATAGTACGATTGAGGTTCGAACTTGAAATTTTCGACAGGAATTTTTTCATGGGTTTCGCGCTGTCCTCTATTGTGAATGGCGAACGCCGGGAATCGCTTGGCGCGGCTTAACGGAATCGACCGGTTGCGGATCCAATACCGCAATGGTCAGGCGATCATCCTGAATATATTTCTCGGCAACTTGCTTCACTTGATCGGCCGTGACCATTTTTAATTTCTCCAACATCACCTCCAAATCGCGCCACGAGAATCCGGCGTTCTCGGTGCGGCCGATTTGCATGGCCTGACCAAACATGGAGTCCAAACCGAATACTTGGCCGGCGATGATTTGCGATTTCACCCGCTGCAGCTCTTCCGCCGTCACGCCTTCGGTTTTTATTTTTTCCAGTTGTTCACGCAACGCGGCTTCCAGTTCGGCGATGGTCTTGCCGTCGCTCGGTGTACCGTCGATGACGATCATGCCGGGGCCGCGCTCGACCGCGTCGTAGCCTGCGCCCGCCTGGCTGGCGATGCGCGAATCACGCACGAGATGCTTATTCAAACGCGCCGATTCGTTGCCGTCTAAAATGCCGATCAACATCTGCAACGCGTAGGGCTCCCAATCTTTCGCCGCATCGCGCAACACCGGTGCGTGATAGGCCATTGCGATGTAAGGTAATTGCGCCGGCGCCTTGACGACGATGCGCTTGATGCCGAGTTGCACCGGCTCCGTTTGCGGCTTGCGCTCCGGCATAGCTTGGGTTTTCAGCGGCCCAAAATATTTTTGCGATAACGCGAGAACCTCTTTGGAATCAACATCGCCGGCAATCACTAAGGTCGCGTTATTCGGCGCGTACCAGCGCTTGTACCAGACGCGCGCGTCCTCGGCTTTCATGTTTTCTAAATCGTTCATGAAACCGATTACCGGCCGGCCGTAGGGATGCGCGTTGTAGGCATTGGCGATCAATTGCTCATAAACAATCGCGTGGGCTTTGTCTTCGGTGCGCAGGCGGCGCTCTTCCATCACGACGCGAATTTCCTTGGCGAATTCTTCATCGGAAAAGTTTAAATTCACCATGCGATCGGCTTCGAGTTTTAGCGCGAGCTCAAGTTTGTCGTTGCGCAGTTGCTCGAAGTAAGTGGTGTAATCGCGATTGGTGAAGGCGTTATCTTTACCGGCATTGGCGGAAATGATTTTGGAAAATTGTCCGGCCGCCACTTCATTGGTGCCTTTGAACATCATATGCTCTAACACATGAGCGACGCCCGAGGTGCCGTTAAACTCATCCATCCCCCCGACTAAATACCAAACCTGCACGACAACCACCGGCGCGCGATGATCTTCGCGGACGATAATTTTCATGCCGTTATCGAGCTTGAATTCGTTGGTGATGGGTTGTGCAGCGAGCGCAGCGTTTGCGCCGGAGAGAACCAGCGCTGCAAGCAATAGGGTGCCGAGCAATTTTTTCATTCGTCCGTTTTCATCAAGTTGAGTGGTAAGGCAAGTGCTTTGCGGCTAAAATGCGAGTCTTGCAAGAGTGACAACCCTATTCTAATCGATCCCGTCTGCGCCTTGGCCTTTCGCTTCTGACCGCCCAATTCATGTTTAGTTTCTTTAAGTCCGCCGATAAGTCTGCCGAACCTGCAAAACCTGAAGTAAAGAAGGATGGTTGGCTGCAACGGCTGAAAACCGGCTTAACCAAAAGCCGTGAGAAAATCAGCGGCCGTCTCACGTCGCTGTTTAGCCGTGGCAAGATCGACGAGGCGCTCTACGAAGAGTTGGAAGAAATACTTCTCGGCGCCGATGTTGGTGTAACTGCGACAAGAAAATTGATCGATGACGTCCGTGCGCGCGTTCGCAAAGAAAAATTGAGCGATGCGTCCGAACTCAAAGGCGCCCTGAAAGGCGCGCTCAGCGACCTTCTTGACCCCTTGGAGAGGCGCATGGATACTGCCTCACAGGCCGATTCCCCTAAGCCGAAAATCATCATGTTCGTCGGCGTCAACGGCGCCGGCAAGACAACGACCATCGGAAAATTGGCAAAGTGGTATCAAGCACAAGGCAAATCCGTATTGCTCGCGGCAGGCGATACCTTTCGCGCAGCAGCGCGTGAGCAACTGATGGTGTGGGGCGAGCGCAATAACGTCACCGTCATCACGCAGGAAAAAGGTGATTCCGCTGCGGTGATTTTCGATGCGATTCAAGCAGCGAAAGCGCGCGGCGTCGATATCGTGCTGGCGGACACCGCCGGGCGCTTGCCGACGCAATTGCATTTAATGGAAGAAATCAAAAAAGTAAAACGTGTGATTCAAAAGGCGGATCCGACCGGGCCGCACGAAATATTGTTGGTGCTCGACGCCAACACCGGCCAGAACGGCCTGTCGCAAGTGCAAATTTTCGATGACGCGCTAAAGCTCACCGGCTTGGTCGTCACCAAACTCGACGGCACGGCGAAAGGCGGCGTTGTCGCGGCGATCGCCGGCACTCGGCCAATCTCGATTCCTTTCATTGGCGTCGGGGAAACGCTGGACGATTTGCGCCCGTTCACCGCCAATGATTTCGTCGAGGCGCTGATCGAGTGATTGACGTCAGCAGCGTCTACAAACGATACGCGAACGGCTTCGAGGCGCTCAAGAACGTCAGCTTTAACATCGCCCAAGGCGAGATGGTTTTTCTTACCGGCGATTCCGGCGCAGGAAAAAGCACCCTGCTCAAACTCATTGCCGGCATTGAGTTGCCGAGTAGCGGCAATGTCGAAATCAACAAACAGAATTTGACGCGCCTTCGCCCCGCCGGGCTCGCGGTGTTACGGCGAAACATCGGACTGGTGTTTCAAGATCACAAATTGCTATTCGATCGCACGGTATTCGACAACGTCGTGCTGCCGCTCTATATCAACGGCTACAAACCGTCGGACATGGTGCGCCGCGTGCGCGCCGCGCTCGATAAGGTCGGCTTGCTCGATCGCGAAAAAGCCTTTCCCATCGCACTCTCAGGTGGCGAGCAACAGCGCTTGTGCATCGCGCGCGCCGTCGTCAATCGACCAACGATGTTGATCGCCGATGAGCCGACCGGGAATCTCGATGCGACTCACGGCGCGGCGATCTTCGAGTTATTTCATTCGTTCAACCAAGTCGGCACGACGGTCGTGGTCTCAACCCACGATCACACGCACATCGAGCGCCTGAAGCCGCGCGTGCTGCATCTCGAACACGGGCGGCTCGCGCAATGAGCGCGTGGCTAAATCAACATTTGCACGCGCTGCAAATTGCGTGGCAGCGCTTGTTCACTCATCCGATCGGCTCGCTGTTCACGATTTTGGTGATTGGCCTCGTCGCCAGTTTGCCGGCCTTTGCCTATCTCGTGGTGAACAACGTCGCGGGACTCGCCGGAAAACTCGATCCCGAACCGAAGTTGAGTTTTTATCTGAAGACGAATGCAGGCGAAGCGGAAATCACAGCGGTAAAGGAACGCTTGAACGCGACCGCGAATATCGCCAACGCGCGCTTCGTTTCAAAGGAAGCGGCACTCACGGAACTCGAATCCGTCGGCATCGCGGACGTTGCGAAAACGTTGGAACAAAATCCGCTACCCCACGCCTTCGTCATCAAACCCAAATCTATAGAACCCGCAGCGCTCGACGAACTCAAAAAACAAATCGCATCCTGGGCGGAAGTTGAAACCGTCGAACTCGATTCCGATTGGGCGCGCAAACTCAGCGCCTTCGTCGAATTCGGCAAACACGCGGTGTTTTTTCTAACGCTGGTATTGGGCTTAGCGCTGGTGTTCGTCATGGCCAACACCATACGCCTGCAAATCATGAACCAGCGCGAAGAAATCGAAGTCAGCCGCCTGATCGGCGCCACGCCCAGCTTCATCCGCCGACCATTTCTCTACTTCGGCATCATGCAAGCGATACTCGGCGGCCTATTGGCGATAGGCCTCGTTGCGCTCGGCATCTATGGACTGAATCAAGCCACCGAACCCTTGGTAAAACTTTACGCAGGCGAATTTTCCTTCCGCGATCCGGATTGGAAATTCGGCGCCGCGATCATCTTTGCATTAATGGTATTGGCGATGTTTAGCGCCGGGCTAGCGGTGCGGCGCACGTTGCGATCGATGGCGCGTTAACACCCTCACCCCACCCCTCTCCCGCAAAGCGGGAGGGGTGGGGGTGAGGGGGCAGTCACCATTTGTGCGCAGGGCGGTCAAATTGGGTTCATGGAAAGATTAACAGCACGGCGCACGCTGCGCTTGTCGACACGATTAACTTATCGATGCGGTACAGTAAGTTCGAAAGAGTAAATGATGATTCGCACTATAGAAGACGTTGTTGATGTCCAAGGCAGGGTTGAACTTTCTGAACCAGTTCATCTTTCCGCGCCGCGTAGGGCATTAGTTACGATCCTCGAAGACGAGGCCGCCGTTCCAATACACGACGCTGCGCTGCTGAGCGAGGCGGCACTTGAAGATTGGAATCGACCGGCGGAGGACATTGCATGGTCTCCCCTTCAGTCGGCTCAATAGTTCTCGTTCCAATTCCGTTCTCCGATTTATCGCAGTCAAAGCTGCGCCCTGCTGTAGTTGTCGCTAACGCAAGCCGTGGCGATCTGCATGCCGCATCCCGCAAACAGATCAATGATACTCGGTGGCTGAAGCAGCAACTCATGGAAGAGTTGTCGACCTGGATTGCGGAACATCACTTGAAGCAGGCCGAGGCTGCCGAAATTCTGATGGTCTCGCGTCCACGCGTGTCGATCGATGCGGCAAATACCTTTGCTATCTCGTTCCTTCTGGCTCATCTCCGTCGAGCCCGCTTTGAGCGACCCATCTTCGTAATATTCTTCGGTTAACTCGAGTTTGCCGGAGGGGTCGTAGCATTTCATCATGCGGATTTCATCTTTGACGTAGCGCTGTTCGACGGCGAGTTTGCCGCTCGCAAAATAAATTTTCTGATCGCCGTCATAACGCCCTTCGCGATACGTGCGCTCTTCTTGCAAGAGGCCATCCTTGGAGTAGCGCATCACGCGCCCTTCTTCAACGATATCGTCCCAAGAGCCGGGCTGGTATTGGCTCTCCACGTAGGTGCCTGCGGTTTTTAGTTTGCCGTTATCCCAGAATTCCTGCACCTCCAATTGCTTGCCGCTTTGCACTTTCTTGACGCTACGTTTGAGTTTTCCGTTCATATAAAACTGGCTTTCGCTTTGTTGGCGCTCTAGGTCGTAAACGGTTTCGCGCAGCATCGTTCCTTCTTCGGAGAATTCACGGAACGGGCCCTGCAAACGATTTTTCTTGGTGCTGAACGCGCGAAATACTTTGCCGTTCTTGTGTAATGTTTCGACGTCGAACGTATCTTCCTCGTCCGGCTGCGGATAGGTTCGCGTCATCGCGCGGCCTTCGCGGTCGACGGTTTCGACTTTCGTTAACATGCCGTTTTGCCAATAGCCGATGTTGCGAATCTTGCTGCCATCGCTGTTATGCAACTGGACTCGCGACACTTTGCCATCGAATCCACACGGCGCAATATCTTCCGGCGCCATGGAGCGGTCAGCACATTGCAAGGATTTTATTTTGCCATCTTCAAGTAGCTCAATGCGGCCGCGCCCTTCTCGATCGCCGACGATTTCGAATACGCCCTTGAGCTTACCGTTTGGATACAGCTCGCGCACCGCACCTTGCGATTTACCTTCTTTAAATTCCATTTGGCACAGCAATTTATTGTCTTTCGAAAAAACTTGCGCGGCACCTTCCGCGAGATCGTTTTTAAACGTCGCGACGATACGCCGGTCATTGTTGTCGAAATAAAAACCCGGGCCATCGCGTTTGCCATTTTTCCAGTTGATCTCGGACACGATGCGTTTGTCGTCGCGATGAACGCAACGTTCCAAGCCGGATTTTCCTTCGCCATCGTTGGCCGTTTTCCCGTCGATGGAACAATCGCCACTGCGCGGTGAAACCTTCGCGCCGGTTTTGGCGTAGAAGTTGCAATCGCCTGCGAAAGCGGCAAACGACAGCAACATCCATGAACAAGTTAGTGCGACGAAATGACGCATGCAAAACGCTCCTGCGAGCAATACCGATCACTATTTTCGCATGTCATTGCGAGGAATGAAATGACGAAGCAATCTCGCCTTTGCGGCGTTGCAGAAAGGCGAGATTGCTTCGTCGCCAAAAACGCTCCTCGCAATGACGGCTTTGACGTGAATGCATCCTTGCGTCGTCCTTCAGTTCTGCGGCTGTGATAAAGTTTCACCAGATAACCAACGCGGAACACATCGTGAGCGGCCCCAACTATTTTGGATTCGATACCCTAAGCCTGCACGCGGGCGCGCAGCCTGATCCAGCCACCGGCGCGCGCGCGACGCCTATTTATCAGAGCACGTCGTTTGTATTTAAAGACAGTGATCATGCGGCCTCACTGTTCAACATGGAGCGTCCCGGCCATGTGTATTCGCGCATTTCCAATCCAACCGTCGCGGTGTTGGAAGAACGCGTTGCGGCGCTGGAAGGCGGTGCGGGCGCGATTGCGACCGCGAGCGGCCAAGCGGCGATGCATCTCGCGATTGCGACATTGATGGGTGCGGGCAGCCATATCGTTGCGAGCCGAGCGTTGTATGGCGGTTCGCATAATTTGTTGGCATACACCTTGCCCCGCTTCGGCATTGAGGCCACGTTTGTTAATCCACGTGATCTTGATGCGTGGCGCGCCGCGATTCGTCCGAATACGCGCTTGCTGTTTGGTGAAACCTTAGGCAATCCTGGCCTCGATGTTTTAAACATTCCAAAGATTTCCAATATCGCCCACGAAGCAAACGTGCCGCTGTTAGTCGATGCCACATTCACGACGCCTTATTTGATGCAGCCATTAGATCTTGGCGCCGATTTGATTTTCCATTCGGCGACAAAATTTCTTTGCGGCCACGGCACGGTGGTCGGCGGCGTATTAGTCGATGGTGGAAAATTCGATTGGCTAGCGTCGGACAAATTCCCGACCCTGAGCGAAGAATATTCGGGCTTTCACGGCATGACCTTCGCCGAAGAATCGCCGACGCTGGCTTTCTTCCTGCGCGCGCGGCGCGAAGGCATCCGCGATTTCGGCGCGTGCATGGCGCCAATGACGGCGTTCCAAATTTTGCAAGGCATCGAAACACTTTCGCTGCGCATGGAAAAACACGTCAGCAATACGCGCAAAATCGTCGAATTTCTCGCGGCGAATCCGGCGGTCGAATCGGTGTCCTATCCCGAGTTGCCGCATCATCCCGATCACGAGCTCGCGAAGACATTGCTGCCGAAGGGCTGCGGCGCGGTGTTTAGTTTCAACATCAAAGGCAACCGCGCGTCGGGCAAACGCTTCATCGAAACGCTAAAGATTTTTTCTCACCTCGCCAACGTGGGCGACGCGAAATCCTTGGTGATTCATCCAGCCAGCACGACGCATTTTCGGATGGATGAAGTGGCGCTGAAGTCCGCGGGCATTGCGGAAGGCACCGTTCGGTTGTCGGTTGGATTGGAAAATGTGAGCGATCTTGTTGACGATCTCAGCCGAGCTTTGAAAGCTTCCCAACGTGGTTAGGATATTGATGGTAGCTACCCGTCTCCTCCCCTTCAAGGGGAGGATTAAGGTGGGGATGGGTCTCGCACCGGACGCAAGAAAAAACATGACCCATCCCCATCCCAACCTTCCACTTGAAGGGGAGGGGGTTTACTTTTTCATGTAGTGAAAAATAATGAAACTCACGGTTCGATCTGAAGAAACATTTATCTACACCGCAGGTCGCGATATTGATCGCAACTTGCCCAGTGTTCTGTTCCTTCACGGCGCGGCAAACGATCACAGCGTGTGGGCATTGCAAAGCCGCTATTTTGCCTACCATGGCTGGAACGCGCTTGCAGTGGACTTGCCAGGGCATGGCGCCTCAAACGGCAAGCCCCATGCGGCTGTTGGCGCGATGGCCGATTGGATTTTTGCGTTGTTAGGCGAATTGAATCTCGAAACGGTCAGTCTGGTCGGCCACAGCATGGGCTCCCTCGCCGCGCTTGAAACCGCCGCGCGTTATCCGCAAAAAATCAGCAAACTGGTGATGGTCGGCACGGCAGTACCGATGGCCGTGTCGGATACTTTGCTCGATGCCGCCATCGGCAACGATCATTCCGCGTTCGACATGGTGAACATTTGGGGCCACACCGCCGCCGCGCAAATCGGCAGCAATCCGCTGCCGGGCGTATGGATGGCAGGCGATTTTTTGCGCCTGCTGGAAAAATCGAAACGCGATGTGCTCGGCAACGATTTGAAAGCCTGCAACGATTACAAGGACGGTATCGCCGCCGCGGCGAAAGTGATTTGTCCAACGCTATTATTGCTTGGCAAACAAGACATGATGACCTCGCCGAAAATGACGAAAGAAGTGACGAGCACCTTGAAGGATTGCCGCGTTGTGGTGCTCGATCGAGCGGGGCACATTCCGATGGCGGAAGAGCCTGACGCGACGTTAGATGCGTTGAAACAATTTTTGAATTTATAAGGCGCCAGCAAATTCCTGCTTTGTCATTGCGAGCGAAGCGAAGCAATCTCGATTTTTTGTTGGCGGCAAACAACGCGATTGCCGACGACCGCCACTTGGCTTTCGCCTTTCTTGATTGGTTTTTCTTTCAGTAATTCGGCAATAAAATGTTGCGTTGCTTCCATATCGAATGCCGAAGGTGCAACGGGCACGACCACCAATTCAACGCGACGCACTAAATTCGTTAACTTTTCGCCGTGAACCCCCGCGGGGGAATCGACAACGGTCCAATCGGCGTCAAAGGCCTTTATTTCCTTTTTATCCGTCGTCGCGGTCCAGGCCATAATGTGCGGCGCTGTTTCGGACCTGCGCACTAGCCAGTTCGCGGCCGATTGTTGCCGATCCATGTCGGCAAGCACAACGCGCTTTCCCTGAGCGGCGAAAAATCCGGCGAGATTGGTCGCGATGGTAGTTTTGCCGCTACCGCCCTTGGGGTTGACGACCAGAATTGAGCGCATCGATTGGGACTCCTCGCGCAGAATTATATGCCAAAGGCCATGGCAACTCGTCGTGGCGACCTGGTAAAATTCCTCTTCCAACTTATCAGATACGAACAAATGAAATCAGCAGGCCCTCTCTCGGGTGTCAAAGTAATCGAAATGGGTCAGCTCATCGCTGGGCCGTTTTGCGGCAAGATTTTGGCGGAATTCGGTGCAGAAGTAATCAAGATCGAACCGCCAGCGACTGCGGATTCGGAAGGCGGCGATCCGCTTCGCACTTGGCGGCAGATGCACAACGGTACATCGCTGTGGTGGTCGCTGCAGGCGCGTAACAAAAAATCCGTTGCGGTGAATTTGCGCGTCAAGGAAGGCCAAGAGATCATCCGCAAGCTCGTGAAAGATGCCGATATCTTGATCGAAAATTTTCGTCCCGGCGCGCTGGAAAAATGGCATCTCGGCTGGGAACAACTTTCCGCAATCAACCCAAAGCTAGTCATGGTGCGGCTCTCCGGCTATGGGCAAACGGGGCCGTACAAAGACCGCCCCGGCTTCGGCATGATTGGCGAGGCGATGGGCGGAATTCGCAATATAACCGGCTATCCCGATCGCGCCCCGGTACGCGTCGGCGTGAGCCTCGGCGACGCGCTCGCCGCGATGTACGGCGCGATCGGCGCGCTGATGGCGCTGCATCATCGCAACGTAAACGGCGGCAATGGCCAAGTCGTCGATGTCGCGTTATACGAGGCGGTGTTTAGTTTGATGGAATCGATGTTGCCGGAATTCGGCATGACCGGTTTCATTCGCGAGCGCACCGGCAGCTCGCTGCCGGGCATCGTACCGTCGAATAGCTACACAACCAAAGACGACAAATATGTCCTCATCGGCGGCAACGGCGACAGCATTTTCAAACGCTTTATGCATGCCATCGGCCGCAGCGACATGGCGAACGATCCCGCCATCACGAACAACGCCGGGCGCTTCGCGCAAACCGAACGGATCGAAAAAGTCATCGGCGATTGGTGTGCGAGTCACGATCTGGCGCATGTGCTAAAGGTGCTGGAAGAAGCGGAAGTCCCGAGCGGCAGCATCTATAACATTCAAGACATCATGCGCGATGTACACTATCAAGCACGGGATATGATTCAGAAACATAAGCTCAGTGACGGCCAAGAAATTGCTTTGCCGGGAATCGTGCCAAAATTTACCGAGACGCCCGGCGAAACGAAATGGCTTGGGCCGAAACTCGGCGAGCACACGCAGGAAATTTTGCAAAGCATCGGCTACAGCGACGCGCAGCAAACGCAATTACGCAACACAGGAGTCATAGGATGAAACAACGAATTTATGTAAATGACGTCGCCGTGCGCGATGGTTTTCAAATCGAGCGCGATTTTGTGCCGACGGAAACGAAAGTTGCGTTGATCGATGAGTTGTCGCAGACGGGGCTGGCGAAAATCGAGGTGACGTCGTTTGTATCGCCGAAAGCGATTCCGAATATGCGCGACGCGGAACAAGTCCTGAACCTCATCGATCGCGTTCCGGATGTGATCTACTCGGCGTTGGTTCCCAATGTGCGCGGTGTCGAACGCGCGATGCAGTGCAATGTCGACGAAATTAATTTATTTTGTTCCGCATCGGAAAGCCACAATCGCGCCAACGTCAACCGTACCGTCGCGCAATCGGTGCAAGGTTTCGGCGACATCATGCAAGCGTTGAGCGGCAACGATATCAAGGTGAACTGCAGCATTTCCACGGCGTTCGGTTGTCCGTTCGAGGGCGATGTGGCGCCGGAAAAAATTTACGCGTTGGTCGAACAGTTTATCGCGCTTGGCTTCGACGGCGTAACTATCGCCGACACCACCGGCATGGCGAATCCGAAACAGGTGCGCGAACTGATGACGGAAATCGCCAAACGTTTTCCTGACATCGAACACACTTTGCATTTCCACAACACGCGTGGCATGGGTCTGGCGAATGTCATGGCAGGGTTGGACGCGGGTGTGGTGCGCTACGATGCCTCGCTTGGCGGCCTCGGCGGTTGTCCCTTTGCGCCCGGCGCATCCGGCAACATTTGCACGGAAGACTTGGTGCACATGCTCGAAGCGATGGGCTATAACACCGGCGTGAATCTTGACCGCCTGCTTAAAGCGGCGCGCCGCGTGCCCGGAATCGTCGGCCACGACGTGCCAGGCCAGGTGTTGAAAGCTGGCAAATCGACGGAGTTGCATTCGCTGAGCAGCGTCGGTTCGTCCGCCGGTTGATTGCGTGGAAGTTTTAACGGCGCAGTCGCAAGCCGTTATAACATCGTCACTGCAAACACTTGGCTTAATCACAGCAAACGAATCCGTCACAATGTCGCCGCTCACCGGCGGCGTGTCGTCGGATATTTGGAAAGTGCAATTGCCCTCTGGCGCGGTATGCGTGAAGCGGGCCCTGCCGCAACTTCGCGTTAAGCAGTTGTGGGAAGCGCCGGTTCAGCGTAATCGTTTTGAGGTCGCGTACCTGCGCTTCGCGCAAAATGTGGTTCCTGGCGCGGTTCCGAAAGTGCTTGCGCACGACGAAACGGCGGGGCTATTCGTGATGGAATATTTGGAACCGCGCCAACATCCAGTCTGGAAGTTTCAGTTGCGCGATGGCATCGTAGATCTGAATACCGCGCGCATGGTTGGCGCGCAAATGGGACGAATCCACAGCGCGAGCGCGAACGATGCAAATATCGCCGCGCAGTTTCCCACCGACGACATTTTCTATTCGATTCGACTCGAACCTTATCTCGATGCGACGGCGCGTGTTCACGCGGATCTCGCGCCGCGGCTGAAGGAATTGGTCGACACAACGTTCAACGCCAAGCGCGTTTTGGTTCACGGCGATATCGCACCGAAAAATATTTTAGTCGGGCCGAATCGGCCCATATTTCTGGATTGTGAGTGTGCCTGGTTCGGCGATCCCGCGTTTGATTTGGCGTTTTGTTTGAATCACCTGCTACTGAAATGTTTGTGGCATCCGGCCGCGCGCGCCGAATTTCTCAATGCATTTATAGCGCTCGCGGAGAGTTATTTACCTTACGTCAATTGGGAATCTCGCACAGCTATGGAACAACGCACCGCGCACCTATTGCCGGGCTTATTCCTCGCGCGCGTCGATGGCAAATCGCCGGTGGAGTATTTGACCGACGAAGGCGATAAGAACAAAGTGCGGCACTGTGCTCGAAAATTATTGATGGAACCAGTAAGCACCCTCGATAAAATTCGCGACGCTTGGCAAGGTGAACTTGTGTAGTGCTTGATTTTGATTACGAGTGATTCGCGAAAGGTGGCCGACAAAGTCCCTTCCCCTTCAAGGGGAAGGTTAGGATGGGGATGGGTCTAACGCTGCAAGCCGCAACACCCATCCCCACCCTGCCCTCCCCTTCAAGGGGAGGAACGCTTCGTCAATTGCGACGCGGTACACTACCTAGATGAGCGATACGACAATCAAACAAGTATTGGGCCGACGTGTTTGGGATTCGCGTGGCCGTCCGACAGTGGAAGCCGAAGTGTATTTGACCGGCGGCGCCATCGGCCGCGCGATCGCACCGGCCGGCGCATCGACCGGCAGCGGCGAGGCGCTCGATTTGCGCGACGGTGGTAGTAAGCTTGGCGGCTTCGACGTGCGAACTGCGGTCGACAACGTGAATAACCAAATCGCCGACGCATTGGGAGGCATGGACGCCGCGGATCAGACGCTGATCGATCAATCACTGATCGCGCTGGATGGCACGCCCAACAAAAGAATTCTCGGCGGCAATGCCTCGATCGCCGCATCCATGGCTGTTCTTCAGGCGGCTGCCGCGTCGAATCAGGTGCCGCTGTGGCGCTATCTCGCAGGAAATAACGACATCGTCATGCCGTTACCGGAAATCCAGATTTTTGGCGGCGGCGCGCACGCCGGGCGGCGCGTCGACATTCAAGACTTCATGGTTGCCGCGCCGGGCGCGGAAAATGTCGACGAGGCGTTGGAATGGACCGCGGAAATTTATCTTGCCGCGGGCAAACTGATGGCCGAGCGCGGATTGCTCTACGGTGTCGCCGATGAAGGCGGTTATTGGCCGGCCTTTTCGACGAACGAAGAAGCGTTGGAGATGCTGATTCGCGCGATCGAGAAAGCGGGGTTGATTCCTAAAAATCAAATTGTTATCACACTCGATATTGCGGCGAGCGAATTCGGAAAAAACGGCCGCTACAAAATAGGCTTAGAAAAAAAGGAGCTTGATTCTGACGGTATGTCAGAAATGCTCGGCCGCTGGCTGGAAAAATATCCGATTGCATCTATCGAAGATCCGCTTGCCGAGGACGACGAAGCGGGATTGAAAAAATTTACCACCGCGTTTGGTTCGCGCTCGCAAATCGTCGGGGACGACTATTTGGTCACAAACGCAGATCGCGTAACTCATGCGGCGAAAATCGGCGCGTGCAACGCCGTGCTCATAAAACCAAACCAAGCCGGCACCATCACGGAAACCTATGCTGCCTGGAGAGCCGCTCAGGACGCAGGGTTTGGGGCCATTGTCTCGGCGCGCTCGGGCGAAACGGAGGACGTAATCATTTGTCATCTCGCGGTCGGCTGGGGCGTGAAGCAAATTAAAGTCGGCTCGTTTTCGCGCTCCGAACGGATGGCGAAATGGAACGAGTTACTGAGAATTCAATCGGCGAATGCCATTCGGCCGGGTTTTGTGGGCCGCGTTCCGTATGCGAAAAGCTAAGTACGGCAAACTTAACGTTGGATCGTATTAGCATTTTGATGTCGACCCTCACCCCAGCCCTCCCACAAGTGGGAGAGGGGGTAGGGGTGAGGGGACGGCGGCGAATTAAGCACGCCGGCAGACAACTATCCCTGATCCCTTTTGGATCGCACACAACGACGTGTAAAATTATCAAACTCTGACAAAAAATCTCATCCATGCACGAACTGGTTATCCGTAACGCCTCGCTGGTCGATGGCACAGGCTCACCGCAACGGGTGAGCGATATTGCCGTCAACGGTAAAATCGTTAGCGAAGTAGGTAATAAACTCGCGGCCGGCAAGCGCGAAATCAACGCCGAGGGCTTATTGCTCACGCCCGGCTGGGTCGATATTCACACCCACTACGACGGCCAGGCGACGTGGGATCCCTACCTCGCACCCTCGTCGTGGCATGGCGTGACAACGTCGGTGTTCGGCAATTGCGGTGTCGGCTTCGCGCCGGTGCGCCCCGGCGCCGAGCGCTTTTTGATCAATCTGATGGAAGGTGTCGAGGATATTCCCGAGACGGTGTTGGCCGAGGGCATCGATTTCACCTGGGAAAGTTTTCCGCAATATCTCGATGCGCTGGAAACCATG
>JANOLP010000254.1:0-13033 GCA_031419835.1 Pseudomonadota bacterium
CCGGCACTTCACCTTAATTGCACGATGATCCTGCTCAATAATGTTGTTAAGGTATTTACACGAACGGACCTTCACCCGACGCCCAGTCGCATGCTCGCGTCGCAGAAGCCGCCGTGCACGATGGCTGGGCTGATGGCCATCGAGCGTCACCTTCAGGGGACCATGGCCGCTGTGCGTCGCGAGCGCTTTGCGGAAGAACGCTTGGGCTGCAGCAATGCCGCGGGTACGACTCAAATAGAAATCGATGGTGCGGCCTTGCTTATCCACCGCGCGATACAGGTAGTGCCACTCGCCTTTGATATTCACATACGTCTCGCCGACTCGCCACGATGTTCCCACGGGGACGCGAGAACCGATTCCACCGCCTCTCGAATTCGGGAACGTAGTACTGAACCCAGCGATAGATTGTGCTGGGCGCCATCGCGAGGCCTCGCTCGAACATCATTTCGGTGAGGTCGCGATAGGAAAGCTTGTAGGAAATGTACCCGCGTACGCACAGCAGGATAATCTCGTCGTCGAAATGACGCTGTTTGCACATCGGATCGCGTTCGGTGCAAGCCATGTTTGTTTCCTCGGATCACGGTCGGGTTATTCTACGTCAACCCCATGACCCATTTGCAACGGAACCGAACTTGCTATACGTCGATACCGATGCACGGCGATGCGATTTTCAATCACGTTGTTCTGAATGCTGAATGTCGACTTTTTAAGCTCACAAATCCTAGTTGCTCTGCATGAATTTTTAGGATCGCGCTAAAGATCGATAAATCGCTGTATCCAATGCGTTCGCAAGTCAGTACAAGGGAAGATCATTTGCCCTGTATTTATATGGTAATCTATATGGCATGCAAAAGACTACCGTATATATTCCGACCGATGTCAAATTGGCACTAGGCAAAGTCGCCACAGCACGCGGTTTGAGCGAAGCCGAAGTGATTCGTCAGGCGCTTCGTGCCGTAATCGCTGAGATCGTTCCGCCGCGACCCCGTGTGCCGTTATTCAAAAGCGGCAAACCACGCCTGGCTGAGCAGATCGACGACGCGCTTGCCGGATTCGGCGAGACTTGATCCTAGTCGATACCAGCGGATTATTGTCCGCGCTCGATGAAAGTCAGCGTCACCACCGCGACTGTGCTGCCGTGCTCAATGAGGCGGCGCCACCACTACTACTTTCCTCGTTCGTTCTCGCCGAGCTTGACTATTTGCTCATGCGCCACCTCGGCGCCCCGGCACAAGCCGCCTTGCTCGACGAAGTTGCCCGCGGCGCCTACCAATTGGAACCCTTTGACGCCACCGATATCGCCCGCGCCAAGGAAGTCATCGATCGCTACGCCGACCTCGCCATCGGCTTGGCCGATGCATCGATAGTCGTCTTAGCGGAGCGCCATAGCATCAACACCGTACTGAGCTTGGATGAGCGGCATTTTCGAGCGATGCGTATCGACCGACGCAAGCGTTTCAAAGTCCTACCGTTCGATCGCTAGAACGCTCTCCTAGGAAAGTACTTCCAGCGTGGCAAGAAAAGTAAGACTTCCGCCAAGCGAAGAGCCAATTGAGGAGACCCCTCAGCCCAAGCCTGAACTGAAAGAATTTCTCTCCACTCAGGACAAGTCGACACTGATCAACGTCTTGGCCGAATTGGCAGAAGCAAACGAGCCTGTTCGCCAGCGCCTTGAGAGACTTCAGTTGAGTACCGAGCCACGAAAACTGGCAGCCGCATTCAAACGCATACGTTCCGCCTGGCGACGCAGTACCAAGTCTATCGATTATCGCGCCGGACGCGCTTTCGCGGCTAAGCTTTTGGAATGGCTCGATCAAGTCGAACGGGGGCTCGTTCCGGTCGACCCGGTTCGGGCTTTAGACCTCATCGAAGGGCTGATCAAGTGCGATGGCAGTTTCATCGAACGTGCCGACGATTCCGACGGCAGCATTGGCGATGTGTTGCGCATGGCCTGCGAACGTTGGTTGCAGACGGCAAAACAAATCGATAACAGCGACATCGATTGGGTGGAACGAATTTATGCCCTTGCGAAAGCCGATGATTATGGTGTCCGCGAAGCGCTCCTATCGGAAGCCAATACCTTGCTCGACGAGGCGTCGTTACGGGTTTTGGCCGGGCGCTTCGACAGTGACTTTGGGAGAACTCTCGCTTACGACTGCTCGCTCAAGCCCAAGCGATGCTCGGCCGCCATACCGACGCTGCCGATAATCGCCGTCGCGTTTTTTTTTGTAGCAGTGGTGCGGTTGAGGATTTTCGCGCGTAGCGCGAATTGCTGCCTAGTGCCGAACACAACAAGACAAATCAGACCGCGCGCGACAAAGCATGGTCGAACTCCGATCCAATTGATGCAGCCACGCTGTTGCTTGAGATTGGCAATGCGACCGGCGCGGCCAATCTACTGATTGAGCGCTACGAAGCAATCGATGGTCGACGTTCTAGATGCCACTGAACGTCGAAAGTCGCTGCACCCATTGAGTTCACTGGCCAATATCTAAGCATAAAGCTTGGTTTTTGGGTGAAAACACGCGAATTTCTGCGTGCAATTCAAAGGGCTCGAAAAATTGTCCGATGCACGAGGCTGAATTCTGCAAAACCGACGTAGCGGATTTATTTAAGCCGTCATTCGCGAACGTCGGCTTCGTGGCGTTTCGAAAAATTATTCAGTTTCGTAGATCGTCGCAATCAATGCCGGCCATTGCGGTCGGATGCTGCGCACAATGGGCATCGGCTTTGTCTGAAACAGTGCGCGCGTTTTACGAAAATCGATAATTGTAAAGATCCCGGATTTTCAGACAACTTTTAATTTACACAAAAATCTTTGCACCCTCTTACTTGGGGCTCGGGCTTGATTCGGCACAGCCGAATCATCATGTCGTTGGTGCATTCGCAATATCAACTAAAACACAATTTCTCAGTGTCATCCGATCCGCGCTAACGCGCCACCGTCGACCGGTAGCGCAACTCCGGTGATGAATTGCGCTTCATCGGATGCAAGAAACAAGGCGGCATTGGCGACATCCCAAGCGCTTCCCATGCGCTGACGCAGCGGCACCTTCGCGTCGCGCGATGCGACGATTTCGGCGCGGGTTTTGCCCAGGGCTCGCACGCGGGTGTCGACGGCCATGGGCGTGTCCATCAACCCCGGCAGAATGACGTTGGCGCGAACGCCGAACGTCGCATTTCGAATCGCGAGTTGCTGAGTGAACGCGATCATCGCTGCCTTCGTGGCTTTGTAAGTGACCAACGGATAGTCGATCCACGCGGCGATTGAAGAGACGTTGATAATCACACCGGAACGCTGTTCGCGCATGATGGGAAGCACATGCTTGCACGCCATGATGGTTCCGCGCAGGTTGATAGCGCTGACGCGATCGAAAATATCTTCAGTGATGTCCTCTATCGGGACATCACCGCCCTCGATACTGACGCCGACGTTGTTGTGCAAAATGTCAATGCGCTGCCAGCGTTTTGTGGCGAACGCGATCGCAGCCCCCAGCGTCGCTTCCTTCGTGACATCAGCTTCGAACGCTACGCACTCGCCGCCCTCGGCAACCACCATCGCCGCCGTCTCCTCGGCGGAGCCCATGTTGCGATCGACCGCAAGCACGCGCGCGCCCTCCCGCGCGAAGCGTAGCGCTGTGGCGCGTCCATTGCCGATGCCTTCGCCGGGACTTTGTCCCGCGCCCACGATGACGGCGATTTTTTCTGCAAGCCTCATGATTGTCAAGTGATATTCCGATTGATGAAGTTTACTCCAATGCCTCCGCGCGCCTTGATCGCAGCGGCGGTTCCACGCGGTCATCAAGCAGGTTACACTGCGTGTTGTGACGAATTGCGTAGGGGCAGTGCGATGGCGATGCAAGTTAATTCAAGCGGCGAAACACTGGGCGCAACGGTAGCGGGCGTTAACCTTGCCAAACTTTCCGACGCCGACATTGAGGCCATTGTGGAAGCGCTGGGTCGATACGGCGTGATCCGGTTTCCGCAGCAAACCTTGTCGGCAGCGGACCTGAAGAATTTCAGCGGCTCGCTGGGCGAGTTGGAGATCAACGTGATCGGCGCATTCCAGGAGCCCGGCCATCCGGAGGTGATGATTCTCTCCAACATAATTGAAAATGGCAAACCGATCGGTTTGGGCGATGCGGGCCAGAGTTGGCACTCGGATATGTCCTATAGCAAGAAAATTGCTTTCGCCAACGTGCTCTATGCGCTCAAGGTGCCGCAGCGCGACGGCAAGCCGCTGGGTGCAACCGAATTTTGCGATATGTGTGCGGCCTACGACGGTTTGTCGGACGCACTCAAGCAACAACTGGTGGGAAAAACCGCGCTGCACGATTTCAACAAATTTTGGGACATGATGCGGCGGCGACCCGGTAACACTCGCCCACCGTTATCGGAAGTCCAGCGCAAAACCAAGCCGCCGGTGTCCCATCCCTTGGTACTAACCCATCCGATCTCGGGTCGCAAAGCGCTGTACGCGAATCCGGGCTACGCCGTGCGCATCAACGAGCTACCGGAAGATGAAAGCGATCGCTTGCTGGAATTCCTATTCGCCCATCAGACGCAGGAAAAATTTCGTTACGTGTTTCGCTGGCAGGCGGGGGATGTATTGGTGTGGGATAACCTGCGCACCATTCACCAGGCGGTCGCCGATTATGGCGCAGACGAACATCGTTTAATCAAGCGCTGCCAAGTGATGGCAACGCGGTATTTTCCGGTTTACGCATAGCGATGCGCCTCGTTAGTTTTATCGATCAACACGGCGCCATGTGTGCGGGTGCGATTGCCGGTGAACGCGTAATCGATCTTACTCAGGCGATCGCTGCGCTGGCGCTACGGGCGTCGATCGCCGAGCGCGGTCTCGTGGCGCCTGCGAGTGGAATGTTGCGTTTGCTTTATGCCGGTGCGGCGGGGATCGCGGCCATTCGGCAACATGTAGATAGGACTATCGCGGTCGGCGGGCTTGATCGTCTTCCGTTTTGGCGCGAGTTAAAACTAATGGCACCGATTCCACGGCCGGGAAAGATCGTCGCGATCGGGCGTAATTATGCCGATCACGCCAAGGAAACCGGTGTTCAGCCATTCGAGCGACCACGCATTATCGCGAAGCTTTCTTCCAGTGTAACGGGACCGGGCACGGTGGTAGAGCGACCAGCGACCGTCACTAAATTGGATCTTGAGGCAGAGCTGGGTGTGGTCATCGGCAGCTTCGCCCATAACGTGCCGCGTGAACGAGCGCTGGACATGGTCGCCGGCTATTCGGTGCTGAACGACTTGAGTGCGCGCGAGTTCCAGTTCGATGTATCGCCGCCGCAAACCACGTTCGCGAAAAGCATGGACGGATTTTGTCCCATGGGGCCGTGGTTGGTGACCGCGGATGAAATCGCCGATCCGCAGACATTGGAAATCAGCAGTTATCTGAACGATGAACCGATGCAGCAAGGCAGTACCGCTGATATGTTATTTCCCGTCGACCGCATTATCGAGTACCTTAGCCAATTCATGACGCTCGAGCCGGGCGACGTGATCGCCACCGGCACCCCCGCGGGAAGCGGCGCGTTTCGCGATCCGCCCATTTGGCTCAAACCCGGCGACCGCGTGCGAATCGAGATCGCACAAATCGGAACGCTGGAACACAGTATCGGCTAGGAAAATGATGAAACGATTTAGATGGCTCGGGCTTACGGCACTATTCATCGCGGCATTGCCAGCACTAGCGCAATCCTATCCAAGCCAACCGGTACGAATTATCGTCCCATTCGGCCCCGGCAGCGGCAGCGACATTGTTGCGCGAAAACTCGGCAGCTATTTGCAGGAGCGTTGGAAACAGCCGGTCATCATCGACAATCGTCCCGGCGCCCAAGGCGTGATCGGCACCGAGGCGCTGAAAAACGCGCCCGCCGATGGCTATACCATTGGGATAAGCACCAATTCGACCCACGCCGTTGCGCCGTACTTGGTCAAGAAACTCCCCTACGACCCGATCGCGGACTTCGAACACATCGCGCTCATCGGCGTCGGTGGTTCCGTGTTACTGGCGCCGTCGCAAAGCCCTTTCAAAACGCTTGCGGAGTTGGCCGCCTACGCGCGGGCCCATCCCGGCAAGGTGTTTTTCGGGCACGCCGACGCGAGTTCACAAATTCCCGGCGAGCTATTGAGGGTGAACGGAAAACTTCCGATTGACGGGGTGGCCTACAAAGCCAGCGGCAACGTCGTGACCGATTTGATCGGCGGCCATATCCAAATCGCGTTCTTTAACTACATGACCGGCGCTGCGCAAGCGTCGAATGGCCGGCTGATTCCGATCGCGATCACCGAGTCAAAACGAAACCCGCACTGGCCGGGTGTACCGACGGTAAGCGAAAGTTATCCCGGCTATGAGGTGAATTTTTTCGTTGGCATTTCGGCGCCTCGGGGCGTTGCGCCGGAAATTCTGGCAAAAATCCACCAAGCGATTCAAGATGCTCAACATCACCCGAAGGTGAAAGTGCCGCTGGAAAACGTTGGGCTCACTTTCGTCCTGCAAGCGCTAGGCGACTATCGCACCTTTGTTCGCAAAGAAGGTGAGCGCTGGCGTGAGCATGTGAAGGCGGCGCAGATCGAAGCCCAATAATATCGCCGCACCTGGCTAGCCCTGGAGGAGCGGCGCGTAGCGGTCGAGCACACGCAGCACCGCGTCACCAATAACGACGCGGGATTTCGCGTTTGAGTTAATGAACGAAAATTCGTCGAGCTGTTCCGACAAAGCGGCGCGCCGTTAGAATGAACTAGGCGACTTGAATTGCTTTTAGCTCGCAAGGGCCGCCATGCAAATAGCCTCCGCTCTGATACCAATCAGTTAACACCCAACGTTCGCATAGCTTGCCGTCGATGTGATGACTATGCATTGCCGGTCGATGGGTATGGCCGTGTATTAAGCGTGGATAGTTGTGCTCGCGCAGCGCGGTTTCCACACTCGATGGAGTGACATCCATAATCTCCAACGATTTCGTTTGTTTATCGTTTTCGCTACGACGGCGCAAATCTTCGATGATGGCTTTGCGTTGCGCGAGCGGCTGCGCAAGAAACTGTTGTTGCCAAATTGGATCGCGTACCTGTTTGCGAAAATTTTGATACTCGATGTCGTCGGTGCAAAGCGTATCTCCGTGCATTAGTAAGGTGCGCGTACCGTTGAGATCGATGATACTTGGATCGCGCAGCAACGATACGCTACTGGCCGCGCAAAACGCTTCGCCAATTAAAAAATCGCGATTGCCGTGCATCAGAAAAATCGATACACCCGAGGACGCAAGTGCCGCTACAGCATCGACGATCGAGCGGTTGAAGGGATCGTCGATATCATCGTCGCCGGCCCAGTACTCGAAAAAATCGCCTAGAATATAAAGCCGATCTGCACTTCGGGCCGTAGTCGCAAGAAAATCGAAAAACAATTGATTGATCCGTGGCCGGCTTGCACACAGATGTAAATCAGAAATAAACAGAGTTGTCGTCACGTTCGGTGTGATAAATTCAAAGTCTCGGTAAGTGTAGCGTTTTCGCCGTCGCCCAACTATGTTTTTTGTGCTTTCTAAAGTCCTATGGTTCCTAATTCAGCCGCTCAATTTAATTGTCTTGCTGTTGATCGGCTCTGCGCTTGCCTCCTGGCGTAACATGCCTGGAACGGCACGCTGGATGCGCTTTCTAGCGATGCTGGGTTTAATCGCGCCCGTTTTATTGCCGATCGGTAAATGGTTGCTCGTACCATTGGAGCAACAATTCTTGGTGCCCAATCCGATGCCGCAAACTGTCGATGGCATCATCTTGCTCGGCGGCGCGCAGCGGCCAAGCTTAACCAATTATTGGAAAGAACCGGAGCTTAATGGCTCGGTAGAAACGCTGACGACATTTCTCGCGCTCGCGCGGCGTTATCCGCAAGCCAAGCTGGTGTTCAGTGGCGGCTCCGGTGATATTTTTCGCCAAGATCTAAGCGAGGAAAATACCGTACGCCTATTTTTTAAGCAGCAAAGTTTCGATGATTCGCGCGTGCAGTACGAAAATAAATCTCGTAACACCTATGAGAATGCTTTGTTCTCGAAGCGTATGGTTCAGCCGAAAGAAAATCAAGTTTGGTTATTTATTACGAATGCGCGAACGATCCCGCGCGCAATGGGCGTATTTCGTAAACTTGATTGGAATGTTGTGCCGATACCGGCAGATCACACGGTTGTGCCGAATGGCGACTGGCAGCCCGAATTGAATTTGGCCGCGGCGTTTATGCTAATTAATGAGGGGTTGCACGAGTGGCTAGGGATGATTGCGTATTATCTTTCGGGCAAGTCGGATCAATTGTTTCCGGCGCCTTGATACGGACAAATATTAAGGTCGATGAATTTTCAATGTCTGGCCCGAGGCCAACTCCTGCCCCGAGACCACCCCGTCATTCCCGCGAAAGCGGGAATCCATTTGGCCGTTCAAAGTCAACATGGATTCCCGCTTTCGCGGGAATGACATTTACCAAGTCTCGCAGAATTAACAGCGTTCCGCGCGCTCGATAATGACGTCCTCCTGCGGCACGTCTTGATGGCCGCCTTTGTTGCCGGTTTTTACGCCTTTGATTTTGTCCACAACTTCCTTACCATCGACAACTTTTCCGAATACGCAATAGCCCCAACCACGCACTGTCTCGCCAGAGAAATTCAGAAAATCGTTTTTGCCGACATTGATAAAAAATTGACTCGACGCGCTGTGTGGTTCAGAGGTGCGTGCCATGGCGATCGTGTACAGATCGTTGGTCAGGCCATTGCTCGCTTCATTTTTCACCGCCGCATTGGTGCTTTTTTCTTTCATGCCCGGTTCCATGCCGCCACCTTGGATCATGAATCCGTCAATGACGCGGTGAAACAGCGTATTGCTGTAGTGGCCGCTATCGACGTAGCTCAAAAAATTAGCAACGGTGAGTGGCGCTTTCGCTTCATCGAGCTCGATTGTGATGGCGCCGTGATTGGTGTGTAGTTTGACCATGGGATATTTTTCTTTCGTTGATTTACAGGAAGTAGATTGAGCAACGTTGGTGGATTTTTCCTCGGCGCAGGCGTGTAGTGCGACACCTGAAAAAATCAGACCAACTAGGTTGGAAACGAATCGGCGGCGTGGCGGCATGGTTACGTAAGTTCGCTCATTTGTTGTCGGAATTGTAATGTTACCAAACCCTGCGGCCGGGTGCCTAGTGCCCAAATTTCGCCGACGCTTACTCGGCAAAAAATTCGCGAACTTTATCCATCCAAGATTTAGCGCGCGGATTATGGCGCGCATCTTGCGAATTGATGTGATCGAGTTCGCGCAATAATTCTTTTTGCCGTTCCGTGAGGCGCACCGGCGTTTCTACGACGACGTGACACATCAGATCACCATGATTGGCGCTACGCAATCCTTTAATGCCTTTGCCGCGCAAGCGAAACACTTGGCCGCTTTGCGTTTCGGACGGAACTTTGATTTTTGCGTGACCGTCGAGGGTTGGGATTTCGATTTCGCCGCCAAGTGCCGCAGTAGTAAAGCTCACCGGCATTTCGCAATGTAAATCGCTGTGTTCGCGCGTGAATACTTGATGCGGTTTAATGTGGATCACTACATACAAATCGCCCGAAGGTCCGCCACTGACGCCGTGTTCGCCTTCGCCAGTCAAGCGAATGCGATCGCCTTCGTCGACGCCGGAAGGAATTTTCACCGATAAGGTTTTTTGGTTTTTCACACGACCTGCACCTTGACAGGTGCCGCACGGCGTCGCAACCATTTTGCCACTACCGTGACAGCGTGGACAAGTTTGCTGCAACGAGAAAAATCCTTGCTGCATGCGCACTTCGCCGCGACCGTTACAGGTTGTGCAAGTCTGCGGTTGTGTGCCGGGCTTCGCGCCGCTGCCGTTACAGGTGCCGCACTCGTCCATCGTCGGAATGCGGATTTTTGTGTCGGTGCCGCGCGCGGCATCTTCTAAACCGATTTCCAAGTTGTAGCGCAAATCGGCGCCGCGATACACGCCTTGCCGCCCGCCACCGCGTCCGCCGCCAAAAATTTCGCCGAAGATATCGCTGAACGCATCGCCGAATCCACCCATGCCCGCACCACCCGCCATGCCTTGACTAGGATCGACGCCAGCGTGACCGTATTGATCGTAGGCTTGGCGCCTGCTGGCATCGGTCAATACTTCGTAGGCTTCCTTCGCCTCCTTAAATTGCTCTTCGGCCTTGGGATTATCCGGATTGCGATCGGGATGAAACTTCATCGCCAATTTCCGGAACGATTTTTTGATTTCGTCTTCCGGCGCATCGCGGTTAACGCCTAGAACTTCGTAGTAGTCTTTTTTGGCCATTTTTAAACAGGGGCTAGGGGTTGGTGGCTAGGGACTAGGAGTCCATCGAGTTGATTGGCGTTGGCTAAATGACGAAAGGCCAGCAGGTCAAAACCCACTAGCCCCGAGTCCCTAGCCTCTAGTCCCTAGTTACTTCTTCACTTCCTCAAACTCTGCGTCAACCACATTAGCGTCATCGGGTTTGTTGGCTGCATCATCCTGTGCCGCACCGGCTGCGCCACCCGCCGCGGCTTGAGCCGCTTGGGCATCGGCGTAGATTTTTTCGCCGAGCTTTTGCGAGACTTCCATCAACGTTTTATTCTTCGCATCAATGGCGTCCTTGTCGTTGGATTTAATCGCTTCTTCGGCTTCTTTAATTGCTGCTTCGATCTTTTCTTTTTCGCCGCCGTCGAGTTTATCACCGTACTCGCCCAAAGATTTTTTCACACTGTGAACCATGGCTTCCAGCCCGTTGCGCGCGTTGACCAACTCGAGCAACTTCTTGTCTTCTTCCGCGTTCACTTCGGCGTCTTTCACCATGCGTTGGATTTCGTCTTCCGATAATCCCGAGCTTGCCTTGATGGTGATTTTGTTTTCTTTGCCAGTGGCTTTATCTTTCGCATTCACATGCAAAATACCGTTGGCGTCGATGTCGAACATAACTTCGATTTGCGGCATGCCGCGCGGCGAGGGTGGAATGCCTTCGAGATTAAATTGCCCGAGGGATTTATTGCCCGCCGACACATCGCGCTCGCCTTGCAAAACGTGAATCGTCACGGCCGATTGATTGTCGTCGGCTGTAGAAAACACTTGCTGCGCCTTGGTTGGGATCGTGGTGTTTTTCTTGATCAACTTGGTCATCACGCCGCCCAAGGTTTCGATACCGAGCGACAACGGCGTCACGTCGAGCAGCAACACGTCTTTGACGTCGCCTTGCAACACGCCGCCTTGTACCGCGGCGCCGACGGCCACTGCTTCGTCCGGGTTCACATCTTTACGCGGTTCTTTGCCGAAAAATTCGCGAACCTTGTCGACGACTTTCGGCATGCGCGTCATACCGCCGACCAGGATCACGTCTTCGATATCGGAGACTTTAACGCCGGCGTCTTTAATCGCGACACGGCAAGGCTCAATGGTGCGCTCGATCAATTCGTCCACCAAACTTTCGAATTTTGCGCGGGTAAGCTTCATCGCTAAATGCCTCGGTCCGTTTTGATCCGCTGTGATATAGGGCAGATTGATTTCCGTTTGCTGCGACGAAGACAATTCGATCTTCGCTTTTTCGGCGGATTCTTTCAGGCGCTGCAATGCGAGCACGTCTTTCGACAAATCGACGCCTTGATCTTTCTTGAATTCGGTGACGATATAGTCGATCAAGCGCTGGTCGAAATCTTCGCCGCCCAAGAACGTATCGCCGTTGGTCGACAATACTTCGAACTGATGTTCTTTATCGACCTCGGCGATTTCGATAATAGAAATATCGAAGGTGCCGCCGCCTAAGTCATACACGGCAATTTTGCGATCGCCTTCTTTTTTGTCCAAACCGAATGCCAACGCCGCCGCCGTCGGCTCGTTGATAATGCGTTTAACTTCAAGTCCGGCGATGCGGCCTGCGTCTTTCGTTGCTTGGCGCTGCGAATCGTTGAAATAAGCCGGTACCGTGATCACGGCTTCCGTGACCGGCTCGCCGAGATAATCCTCGGCGGTCTTTTTCATCTTCATCAACACCTGCGCAGAAATTTCCGGCGGGGCGATTTTCTTGCCGCGCACTTCCACCCAAGCATCGCCATTCGGTGCTTTGGAAATCGTATAGGGCATCATGTTGATGTCTTTTTGCACTTCTTTTTCTTCGAAGCGGCGGCCGATCAAGCGCTTCACCGCGTACAGCGTATTTCTCGGATTGGTGACCGCTTGGCGTTTCGCCGAGGCACCGACCAAAATTTCGCCATCTTCTTGATAGGCGATGATCGAAGGCGTGGTGCGCGCGCCTTCGGAATTCTCAATCACTTTCGGTACGCCGTTTTCCATAATCGCGACGCACGAGTTGGTGGTGCCGAGGTCGATGCCGATGATTTTTGCCATGATATGTTCCCTTTAAAGCCTAGAAGTTTTCAATGTTCTTAAAGTTGGGACTTCGCCCGCGATTTCAAGCCGTTGGCGCTGCCGGATCAGCCTTCGCTTTTGCCACGGTCACCATCGCTGGGCGCAGCACGCGCTCGTTCAGCAAATAGCCCTTTTGCAAAACCGAGACAACGGTGTTAGCGGGCGCATCGGTGTCGAGCATGGCGATCGCCTGATGCTTGTGCGGATCGAATTTTTCGCCGAGGGGATTCATCTCGACCACCTTGGATTTTTCAAACGCCGCGCTGAGTTGCTTCAGCGTGAGTTCGACACCGCTATGCAAGGTCTCAACCGTCGGCTCCGTATGTGCGAGGGCGGCTTCCAAGCTATCTTTCACGGCCAATAGTTCGTTGGCGAAATTTTCCACGGCGAACTTGCGCGCGTTGCTGACATCGGCAATGGCGCGTTTGGCGGCGTTGTCCATGTCAGCCTTAGCACGCACGAAAAGATCGTAGTTATCCGCAGCCTCGGCTTGCGCGGCTTCGAGTTGTTGTTCGAGTGTAAGTGCTGCTTGCTCGGCGGCGGGATCGGCTGGCATAGCCTCATCGCCCGGTAGAATGGTTTCGTCTCCCGTCATAAACCTTGTCT
>JANOLP010000255.1:0-6792 GCA_031419835.1 Pseudomonadota bacterium
GGGCATGATCAAAGCCCACGAAATTCAGGGTTGCTTGGCGCTTGAAAATAGTTTCAATAAAGTCGGCCTCGATCACGTCGTGTTGGTGAAAGTCGCCAGCACCGCCGTCGTCACCAAAATGATGGGCGGCACGCGCGATGAGATCATTAACGCGGTATCGCAAGCCTGGGTCGACGGCCAAAGCCTACGCACCTATCGCCACTCGCCGAACGCCGGTTCGCGCAAATCCTGGGCGGCGGGCGACGCGACCTCGCGCGCGGTGTTGCTCGCGATGCGCACGCTCAAGGGCGAGATGGGTTATCCCTCGGTCCTCTCAGCGAAAACCTGGGGCTTTTACGACGTGTCGTTCAAGGGCAACGAATTTAAATTCCAGCGGCCTTATGGTTCCTATGTGATGGAACAGGTGCTGTTCAAAATTTCTTTCCCGGCCGAATTCCATTCGCAAACCGCCGTCGAAGCGGCGATGACCTTGCACAAAGAACTCGCCAAATTGGGCAAGAGCGCGGACGACATTAAAAAAATCACTATCCGCACGCATGAAGCCTGCATTCGCATCATCGATAAAAAAGGCCCGCTGAATAATCCGGCCGATCGCGATCATTGCATTCAGTATATGGTTGCCGTGCCGCTGATTTTCGGCCGTCTCACCGCAGGTGATTATGAAGACGGCATCGCGAAAGATCCGCGCATCGATAAATTACGCGAAAAAATCGAATGCGTGGAAGATAAATCCTTCACCAAGGATTATCACGATCCGGCGAAGAGATCCATCGCCAACGCGCTGACCGTTGAACTCAAAGACGGCAAGAAGCTCAAAGAAATTGTGGTCGAGTATCCGATCGGTCACAAGCGCCGCCGCAAGGAAGGTATGCCGGTGTTGGTGGAAAAATTCAAAACCAACCTTGCACGCCAATTTCCCGTGAAGCAGCAAAAGCGGATTCTCGATCTGTGTTTGGATGCGAAGAAGTTGGAAGCTACACCGGTAAACGAATTTGTCGATTTGTTTGTTATATAAGGCGGGCCACGAGGCAATACCGGTGCGGCTCTCGGGCAAGGCATTGCCGGGAGGCAATATTCTGCGGGTTCTTGCGTGCCGTTCAAAAAAGCAAATCACCTCCCATATTGTCATTCCCGCGCAGGTGGGAATCTATAGTGAGTCACAATTCTCGATGCCAAATGGATTCCCGCCTACGCGGGAATGACAAGTTTTAAGGTTCGTTGAAATAATCAAGACCTCGACGATTTCTAGGAAAGTACAGAAACAAATGCGCAAACTTGCACTAATTATCTCTGCACTTTCGATTCTTGCGACCACAGCGGCACAAGCCCTCGACCTGCCAAAACGCAAATCCGGCTTGTGGGAAATGACGATGATCGGCGATCAAACCAATGGTCAGCCACAAACCGTCACGACCTGCGTTGAGCAAAAAACCGATACCGGTTTGTCATCGTCGTTTGGCGACAAAATTCCAAAGAACTGTAAACAACCGACGCTGAAAAAATCCGCCGGGAGCTATGTCATCACCAGCTCGTGCAAATTTACCGATTCGAATGTAAAAACCGTCGCGATACTAAGTGGTGACGCCAATAGCGCGTACAAAATAGTTCGGACATCGACTTACACGCCGCCGAACAAGGGCAGAAAAGAATCGACGCAAACCATCGAGGCAAAATGGCTCAGCGCGTGCAAGGCTGGCCAACGCGCGGGCGATATGATCATGCCGGACGGTAGCAAAGTTAACGTCATCGACATTCAGAAATTGCAGGAAGCCAAGTAATTACTTTAGGACTCCATCTCATGGCACACAATCTCCACAACAGTTTGCAAACGTTCTACATCGGCGCGAAACAAGGCAAGTTCTACGCCTTATCTGCGCTAGAAAAAGCCGGCCTCGGCAAGATTTCGCGCCTGCCGGTTTCGATCCGCATCGTACTCGAGGCGGTGCTGCGCAATTTCGACGGTAAAAAAATCAGTGAAGAACACGTCAAGCAACTCGCGTCGTGGCAACCGAATGCAGAGCGCAGCGATGAAATTCCTTTTGTCGTCGCGAGAATTGTATTGCAAGATTTCACCGGCGTACCGCTGCTCGCCGATCTCGCCGCCATGCGCGGCGTGGCGAGCAAAATGGGCAAGAATCCGAAGTTGATCGAGCCGCTGGTGCCGGTGGATTTAGTCGTCGATCACTCGGTGCAAATCGATTATTACGCCAGCAACGATGCGCTGCGGAAAAATATGGAGCTCGAATTCTCACGCAATAACGAGCGCTACAAATTTATGAAATGGGGCATGCAGGCGTTCGACACATTTAAAGTCGTGCCGCCCGGAATCGGTATTGTCCATCAGGTGAATCTCGAATATTTGGCGCGCGGTGTGTATCAAAAAGACGGCGTTTATTATCCCGATACTCTAGTCGGCACCGACTCGCACACCACGATGATCAACGGTATCGGCGTCGTCGGTTGGGGCGTCGGTGGTATCGAGGCGGAAGCCGGCATGCTCGGCCAGCCGGTTTATTTTTTGACGCCCGATGTCGTCGGCGTGAATTTGACCGGCAAGTTGCGTGAAGGTGTGACCGCGACTGACTTAGTGCTCACGGTTACGGAAATGTTGCGCAAGGAAAAAGTCGTTGGCAAATTCGTCGAGTTTTTCGGCGAAGGCTCCGCGTCTCTCGCCCTGCCCGATCGCGCGACCATCGCCAACATGGCACCCGAATACGGCGCGACGATGGGCTTCTTCCCCGTCGATCAAACCACCATCGAATATTTCAAAAACACCGGCCGCACCGATGACGAAATCGCCGCATTCGAAGCTTATTTCAAAGCGCAAGGATTGTTCGGCATGCCCAAGGCCGGCGACATCGATTACACCAAAGTGTTGTCGCTGGATTTGGTGTCGATCAAGCCATCGGTCGCTGGACCAAAGCGCCCGCAAGATCGCATCGAATTGCCGAATCTCAAGGCCAAATTCACTGAGTTGTTCAGCAAACCTGTCGCGGAAAACGGCTTCAACAAGAAATCCGAAGACCTCGCGAAACGCTACGCGACGCAAAAGCCCGGCGTCGACATCGGCAATGGCGATGTGCTGATCGCGGCGATTACGTCTTGCACCAACACGTCGAATCCCGGTGTGTTGCTCGCCGCAGCTTTGCTGGCGAAAAAAGCCGTTGAAAAAGGCATGACCATCAAGCCGCACATCAAGACTTCGCTAGCACCCGGCTCGCGCGTCGTGACGGAATATTTGACCAATGCCGGACTGTTACCCTACTTGGAAAAACTCGGCTTTAACGTCGCCGCATACGGCTGCACGACGTGCATCGGCAACGCCGGGCCACTCGATGAAGCCATCGAGAAATCCATTGTCGAGAATGATGTCGTCGCCGCGGCCGTGCTGTCCGGCAACCGCAATTTCGAAGCGCGCATTCACGCCAACATCCGCGCGAACTTTCTCGCTTCCCCACCGCTGGTGGTCGCGTTCGCGCTGGCGGGCAATGTGTTGATCGACATGGATCACGATCCGATCGGCAAGGGCAAAGACGGCGCGCCGGTATATTTGAAAGACCTGTGGCCGACGCAAGCGGAAGTCGCCGCCGTGATGAAACACGCGACTAACGCCGAGACCTATCGCAATCTTTACGCCGATTTCACCAAAGGTTTTGATCTGTGGAACAACATTCCGTCGACGGCGGGCCAAGTCTATAACTGGGACAAATCCACTTACATCGCCGAGCCACCGTTCTTCGATAATTTCGGCCCGAACGCGGGCACCAGCGCCGATGTGAAAGGCGCGCGCGCGCTGGGTGTTTTCGGCGATTCGGTAACGACCGATCACATCAGCCCGGCGGGCTCGATTAAGTCCTCGTCACCGGCCGGCAAATGGTTGCAGAACAACGGCGTCAGCATAGTCGATTTCAACAGCTACGGCTCACGCCGCGGCAATCACGAAATCATGATGCGTGGCACGTTCGCCAACGTGCGTATCAAGAATCTGATGTTGCCGGGAACGGAAGGCGGCATCACGGTGTTGCAACCGTCCGGCGAGCAACTTCCCATTTACGACGCGGCGATGAAATACATCGCAGTCGGCACGCCGACGATCATTTTCGGCGGCGAAGAATATGGCACCGGCTCCTCACGCGATTGGGCGGCGAAGGGCACGCTACTGCTCGGCGTGAAAGCCGTGATTGCGCGCAGCTTCGAGCGCATCCATCGTTCTAATCTGGTCGGCATGGGCGTGTTGCCGCTGCAATTCAAAGGCAGCGACAGTGCGGAATCTTTGGGCATTAAAGGTGACGAACAATTCGATTTGCTTGGGCTTTCCGGTCAATTAAAACCACAGCAAGATGTCACATTAGTCATCACGCGCAAAGACGGCAGCACGAAAGAAGTGAAAGTGTTGCTGCGCATCGATACGCCGATCGAGGTGGATTACTACTTGCACGGCGGAATTCTGCCGTTCGTGTTGCGTGAATTACTCGCGGCCTAAAAATACGCTCCTCCCCCTTCAAGGGGGAGGCTGGGTGGGGGATGGGTCTGATTTTTGCTCACGCGAAAACCCTTCCCCACCCTAACCCTCCCCGTGAAGGGGAGGGAATAAAATGGTGAGAGGTAAGATGTTTCTCAGGATACAATCGAGACCAATGAATAAAATCCTACTCAGCCACGAACCGCATAGAGCTTGCCTCCTGCCGATGCCTGCCCGCAATCCCGCATCCCTATTGGCTCTTAGCCCATCATGGCTGAATTAAATTTATCGGATTTCGAAGTCCGCGTGCTCGGCGCTCTCGCGGAAAAAGCGTTCATCACGCCGGACACCTATCCCCTGTCGCTCAACGCCGTGACCATGGCATGCAATCAAGTTTCCAATCGCGATCCGGTGATGCAGTTAACTGACGACACTGTGCAACACACGCTCACGGCGTTGCGCGAAAAAAAGTTAGTGCGCGAATGGTTTCCCAGCGGCAGCCGCGTACCAAAATTCGACCATGTATTGAATGAGATTTACGGCCTCAACGAAGCTCAACTCGCGGCGCTGACGTTGTTGATGTTGCGCGGCCCGCAAACCGCTGGGGAAATCAAAGGCCGCAGCGGACGCATGCACACTTTCCACGAAGTCGAGCGCGTCGAAGCAACGATGCAAACCTTGATCGAGGAACGTCAAACGCCGCTGGTCATTAAACTGCCAAAATCACCCGGCACCAAAGAGGCGCGTTACGCTCACCTACTCTCCGGCGCGCGCGCCGTCGAGCGCCAAGAGATCTCGGGCAGCCTGTTGCCACCGTCGTCACCGACTCCGGAAATTTTCGCGAAGCGAGACGATCGATTCAGCGCGCTTGAAGATGAAGTGCAACAACTGCGCGCCGAAGTGAGTTGGCTATCGCGGCAGTTTGAGGCGTTCAAAAAGCAATTCGAGTAGTAAAAACCTAATTACCTCTCAACATGTCATTCTGAGGAGCAACACGACAAAGAATCTGCTTTCGGTCGCAAACATCAAGCGCCGAAAAAGCAGATCCTTCGCGTCGCTCAGGATGACAAGAAAACACGACGGGAAAAAATAGCCACTGTAGGGTGGATCAAGCGCAGCGGATCCACCATCAACGAAACAATTCTGAACGAATGTGAAGGCTTTTTTTTTGCGCTGCGCGCGCTGGTGGATCCGTCCCTGCGGGACTTGATCCACCCTACATTTAGAAACAGATCCTTCACATCGCTCAGGATGACATGCGAAACATGCAGCGACATTCGGATACAATATTTCCCATGAACGCCATCGCCTTCCCCAGCCGCGCCGAGCAAAAAGAATCCTTCGAAGCAAACAAGCTCGAAAAGCGCCTATGCAAACTCACCGCCCAAGCCATCGTTGATTACGCGATGATCGAGAACGGCGACAAAGTCATGGTGTGTTTATCCGGCGGCAAAGACAGCTACACGCTGCTGGAAATTTTACTGCTGCTACGAGAACGCGCGCCGATTGAGTTCGACATCGTCGCCTTCAATCTTGACCAAAAACAGCCGAATTTTCCCGAGCATGTGCTTCCCGATTATCTGAGCGCGCGCGGCGTGGAATTCCTGATCGGCCATCAAGATACCTACAGCACCGTCAAGCGCGTCATCCCCGAAGGCAAAACCACCTGCGGTTTGTGTTCGCGCTTACGCCGCGGCGTCATCTATCGCGTCGCCAAAGAACTAGGCGCAACGAAAATCGCGCTAGGCCATCACCGCGACGACATTCTCGAAACGTTGTTCCTCAACATGTTCTACGGCAGCAAACTCAAAGCCATGGCGCCGAAATTGTTGAGCGACAACGGCCAACACATTGTCATCCGGCCGCTAACGTATTGCAAAGAAAAAGACCTCGCGGAGTACGCCGAACACAAAGCCTTCCCCATCATTCCCTGCGATCTATGCGGCTCGCAACCTAATCTGCAACGACAAGCCGTGAAAGAATTATTGCAGCAATGGGAAAAGAAAACACCGGGACGTTTGGACAATATGTTTCGCGCGTTGCAGAACGTCGCGCCTTCGCATTTGGCCGATAACAAGCTATTTAATTTTCAAGGATTGCAACCGCAAGATTCGCCGCTGGATGATGGCGATCTCGTATTCGATACCGAATAATCCAGCGGCCAACGCGATCGCAAACTGGCGCATGGTAAGTTCATACGAATTAGCAGGAGGTGAAATGAAGCGAATCCTAATCACCGGCGCCGCCGGTCAAATCGGCCGAGCGCTGCGAAAAGCCTGGCGCGGCAAATACAAGTTACGCCTGACTGATATTGCGCCGATGGAATCGCC